>DAIPYF010000065.1:0-11813 GCA_036782855.1 Solirubrobacteraceae bacterium | reverse complement strand
TCCGTCGCGACGATGAAGACCAGCGAAGGCGACATCACGATCGAGCTCTTCGACGCCGACGCGCCGAAGACCGTCGAGAACTTCACCAAGCTCGCCGCCGACGGCTTCTACGACGGGCTCGGATTCCACCGGATCATTCCCGACTTCATGATCCAGGGCGGCTGCCCGCGCGGCGACGGGACGGGCGGTCCGGGCTACCAGTTCGAGGACGAGTTCAACGACCACAAGATCGTCCGCGGCGCGCTCGCGATGGCGAACGCCGGCCCGGACACGAACGGCTCGCAGTTCTTCCTCGTGACCGCCGCCGCGTGCCCGTGGCTCGACGGCAAGCACACGGTGTTCGGCCAGATCACCGACGGCATGGACGTCATCGACAAGATCGAGGCCGTCCCGACCGATCCCCGGGACGCTCCGCTGGAGCCCGTGGGGATCGTCACGGTCTCGGTCGCGTAGACGCGTTCTCCGAGCCCGCCACCGCGTTGGTGGAACCCGGTAGCCTGCGCTGACACACCGTCAAGCAGCAGGAGAGGGACATGGCGAGCGTCGAGCAGCAGACCCCGGACGAGGTGGCCGCGGGCGGCACCAACGGGAACGGCAGCACCGGGAGCATCCCGGTCGAGAACCCCGGCACCGGGGAGGTCATCGCCCACGTCCCGGACCTCGACGCCGCCGCCGTGCACGAGCTGGCCGAGCGCGCGCGCCGTGTGCAGCCCGGCTGGGAGGCGCTCGGCTTCGAAGGGCGCGCCCCGATCCTCAAGCGCGCGCAGAAGTGGATCATGGACAACCAGGACCGGATCATCGACACGATCGTGTCGGAGACCGGCAAGACCTACGAGGACGCGCAGCTCGCGGAGATCTCCTACGGCGCGCACGCCTTCGGGTTCTGGGCCAAGAACGCGCCGAAGTACCTCGCGGACGAGAAGGTCAGCTCGTCGCAGCTGTTCGTCAAGGGCAAGAAGCTCACCGTCCGCTGGCGCCCGCTCGGCGTCATCGGCGTCATCGGCCCGTGGAACTACCCGCTGACGAACTCGTTCGGCGACTGCATCCCCGCACTCGCGGCCGGCAACTCGGTGATCCTCAAGCCCAGCGAGATCACGCCCCTGACGTCGCTCCTCATGGCCGAGTGCCTGGAGGAGTGCGGCATGCCGGCCGACGTCTACCAGGTGGCCACCGGGCGCGGTGGCACCGGCCGCGCGCTGATCGACGAGGTGGACATGATCATGTTCACCGGCTCCACGCCGACCGGGCGGAAGGTCGCGGTCGCGGCTGCCGAGCGCCTGATCCCGTGCTCGCTGGAGCTCGGCGGCAAGGACCCGATGATCGTGCTGCGTGACGCCGACCTGGATCGCGCCGCGAACTCGGCGGTCTTCTACTCGATGCAGAACTCCGGCCAGACGTGCATCTCGATCGAGCGCGTGTACGTCGAGGCGCCCGTGTACGACGAGTTCGTCCAGAAGGTGACGCAGAAGGTGTCCGACCTGCGCCACGGCCGCTCGGAGGGCCCGGGCTCGGTGGACGTCGGCGCGATGACGTTCCCGCCCCAGCTCGACGTCGTCGAGAAGCACGTGACCGACGCCGTCGCCAAGGGCGCGAAGGTGCTCGTCGGCGGCAAGCGCCGTTCGGGCCAGGGGCTGTTCTTCGAGCCGACGGTCCTCACCGACGTCGACCACACGATGGATGCGATGACCGAGGAGACCTTCGGCCCGACGCTCCCGATCATGAAGGTCGAGGACGCGGAGGAGGCCATCAAGATGGCCAACGACTCGATCTTCGGCCTCGGCGGCTCGGTGTTCACGAAGGACCTCGCGAAGGGCGAGGCCGTCGCGCGACGCATCCACAGCGGGGCGGTCAACGTCAACGATGCGCTCATCAACTACACCGCGCTCGAGCTGCCGATGGGCGGCGCGAAGCAGTCCGGCCTCGGGTCGCGCCACGGCGCGAACGGCATCCGCAAGTACTGCGAGCCGCAGACGATCGTCGTCTCGCGGAGCTTCCCCAAGCGGGACATCCACATGTTCCCGTACACGGAGAAGAACACCCGCCGCCTCGGCAAGGTGCTGAAGCTCGTGAACCGGGGGAAGAAGGACTAGGAACGGCCCCCCGGCAGGACGGCCCGCGCCGAAGGCGCGGGCCGATGGTTCTCAAAGCGCCGCCACCACGCCCGGGACCCGGCCCACCCAGACACCTAGACTCGCCCGGTGCTGGCGATCGCTCTCTCCCTGATGGCGTCCGCCTGCTGGGGTTCCGCGGACTTCGCCGGCGGGCTGGTCACCAAGCGCGCGTCCGTCCTGAGCGTGCTGCTCGGCGTCGAGGGCGTCGGGTTGGCGCTCGTCGTCGCGGCGCTCGTCATCTCCGGCGAAGGGCTCCCGCCACGCGAGGCGGTGCTGTACGCGCTGGCCGCGGGCGTCTGCGGCGTCAGTGCGCTCGGGTTCTTCTACAGCGGCCTGGCGATCGGCACGATGAGCATCGTCGCGCCGATCTCCGCGAGCGGCGCGGCGCTGCCGGTCCTCGTGGGCGTCCTCAGCGGAGACGCGCTGTCGGCGCTCGTCGCGGCCGGGCTCGTCGTGACGATGACCGGCGTGATCCTCGCGTCGCTGGAGGCGATCGAGGAGGAGGAGACGCATGAGCACACGCGCAGCTCGCGGCTGAGCATCCTCTTCGCGTTGTGCGCGGCGCTCGGGTTCGGCGGCTACTTCGCGCTGTCGGACCCGGCCGCGGACTTCAGCGTCCTCTGGCTGCTGTTCTTCGTCCGGATCCTCGGGGTCGCGGTCCTCGGCGCGCTCGTGCTGGTGCGCCGCACCCCGCTCCCGGTCGGCCGGGATCGCGGCCTGGTCGCGGGCGCGGGGGTCCTCGACGTGACGGCGACCGGCCTCTACGGGGTGGCGCAGACACTCGGCGCGCTCAGCATCGTGTCGGTCGTCGGGGCGCTCTACCCGGTGACGACGGTGCTGCTCGCGCGCGGGGTCCTCGGCGAGCGGCTGCGGACCGTCCAGGCGATCGGTGTCGGGCTCGCGCTCGCGGGCGTGGCGCTGATCGCGGTCGGGTAGACGCGTACGCTCCCAGCGTGGTCCTCGCCGCGGGCGACATCTCCTGGCCGGGCGTCACGTCGGCGCTCCCGATCCTGATCGGGTTGTTCGCCTACGCCGCGCTGTATCTCGCGGGCGTCCGGCGCCTGCGCGGCACGTCGCGCGCGGTCCCGGGATGGCGCATCGCGTGCTTCGCCGCGGGCCTCGTCCTGCTGCTCGCCGCGCTGGCCTCCCCGCTCGCGGGAGCGGCCGACGAGCTGTTCTGGGCGCACATGCTCGAGCACCTGATGATCGGGGACCTCGCCGCGCTGCTGTTCGTGCTCGGCCTGACCGGCCCGCTGATGGCGCCGGTGCTGCGGCTGCCCGGGATGGGGGCGCTGCGGGTGCTGGTCCATCCCGTGGTCGCGTTCGCGCTGTGGGCGGTCAACCTCTACGCCTGGCACCTGCGTGCGCTGCACGAGGGCGCCGTCAGCAACGAGGACGTCCACGCACTCCAGCACGTGCTGTTTCTCGCGCTCGGCATGAACATGTGGATGGCGCTGCTCGGCCCGTTGCCCAAGCCCGACTGGTTCGGCAACGCCGCGCGGCTCATCTACATCATCGCCGTGCGGCTGACCGCCGCCGTGCTGGGCAACGTCTTCGTCTTCGGCGGCGGCGCGATCTACGACGTCTACGCGCCCGGCGAGGCCGCGTGGGACATCTCGCCGGCCGCCGACCAGGTCGCGGCGGGGGCGATCATGATGGTCGAGGGCTCGCTCGTCACGCTCGGGCTCTTCTGCTGGCTGTTCCTGCGCGCGGCGCGGCAGACCGACGAGCGCCAGGACCTGCTCGAGTTCGCGCAGGCCCGCGGCGTCGAGCTGAGCGAGAAGCGCGCGGGCCGCGCGGTCGCGGCCGGGCGCGGGGAGGAGCTGCGGGAGCGCATCGGCGCGTCCTACCGCAGCGGCACGTGAAAGAGATGCTCGAGCTGCGACACGGTGTGGAGCCCGTTCTCGTGGTGGACGGTCGTCATGCCGAGGTCGCGCGCCGGGCCCAGGTTGCCCGGCAGGTCGTCGACGAACACGATGTCCGACGCCGGCAGCGCCATGCGCTCGATCGCCAGCTCGTAGATGGCGCGGTCGGGCTTGCGGATGCCCTCTTCGCCGCTGATGACCACCGCGTCGAAGAGGTCGGGGAAGTGGCTGCGGTCGTAGCGGTCGACGCCCCACGAGTTCGAAAGCAGGCCCGTGCGCAGGCCCTTGCGCTTGGCGACGCGCACCGCGTCGAACATGACGATGTCGGCCTTCATCCCGCCGAACAGGCGGTCGATCATGCCGGGCGCGCGGTCCTCGCGCAGGCCGAGCAGGCGGGCGAACTTCTCCTCGAACTCCGGCTCGGTGAGCTCGCCGGTCTCCAGCGCGAACAGCGTGCGCCGGCCCTCGGGGTCGGAGCGGAAGAGGTCCCGGACGAGCGTCTGGTCGAGGCCCTCGTTGCGGCAGAAGTGCTGGAAGGACACGAAGACGTCGGTCGTGAGCACGCCGCCCCAGTCGACGAGCAGTCCGCGTGGGACGGGCGGGTCGACGTCGGGGTCAGCCACCGTGCGTCAGCTCCTCCGCGCGCGCGGCGAGCTCGATCACGCCGTCGCCGAAGCGCTTGAGGAACGGGTCGTCGGTCGCCCCCGCGATCGCGCGCTTGTAGTTCCCCTCCATGAAGACGATCGACTTCCAGAGCGCGAGCGTCTGGTACCAGCGGATGTCGCTCATCGCCCGCCCGGACCGCTCCTCGTACCGCGCGACGAGCTCGTCGCGGGTCGGGAATCCCGGCTCGCGCGTGACGCCGGTGAGCTCGAACATCCCGGCCGGCGGGTCGTCGCGGTCGGTCCAGAGCGTGCAGAGGTAGCCGAGGTCGGCCTTCGGGTCACCGATCGTCGACATCTCCCAGTCGAAGATCGCGACGAGCCGCGCGGGCGGCTCGGTCGCGAACATCGTGTTGCCGAGGCGGTAGTCCCCGTGGACGATCGTCGCCGGGCCCGACTCGGGCATCGTGTCGGCCAGCCAGCGGCCGACCGACTCGACGGCGGGGATGTCGCGCGTGCGGTTGATCTCCCAGAGGCCGAGGAAGCGCTTGAGCTGGCGCTCCAGATACCCCGTCGGCCTCCCGAACCCCTCGAGCCCGGCGTCGCGCCAGTCGACGGCGTGCACCTCGACGAGCGCGTCGACCAGCTCCTCGCCCATGCGCCGGCGGTCCTCGACGCTGTCCAGCTCGCGCGGGACCTCGGTCGTGACGACGAGCCCCTCGACCTTCTCCATGACGTAGAACGGCGAGCCGATGACGGCCTCGTCGTCGCAGACCGCGAGGACCTTCGGCACCCGCGCGCGACCGTCGAGCCCGCGCAGCACCCGCGCCTCGCGCAGCACGTCGTGGGCGCTCGGCGGGAGCGGGCCGCGCGGCGGGCGGCGGACGACGAACTCGGCGTCCCCGCGCGTCACGAGGTAGGTGACGTTCGAGTGCCCGTCACCGACCGGCCGGACCTCCGGCTCACCGTCGCCCAGGCCCACCGCGTCGAGAAAGGCGAGCAGCGGGTCGAGGACGAGCAGCGGCGGGCGCTCGTTCAGCGCGCCCTCCTCGTGGCTGCGGACGATGTCGTCGGAGGCGATGTCGTGAATGCTCACTGGGGGCGAAACCTACCGGGACGCCGCCGCCCGATAGCGTCCCGCCGGCCCGCCCGATCGACCTGGAGGCCGGATCTCATGGACTTCGCGCACACCGAGCGCGCGCTCGCGCTGCAGGAGCAGCTGACGCGCTTCATGGACGAGCACGTCTACCCGGCGGAGCCCGTGTACGCGCAGCAGCGCCGGGAGGGTGACCCGCATGTCGTCCCGCCGGTGGTGGAGGAGCTGAAGGCGACGGCGCGCGCCGGCGGCCTGTGGAACCTGTTCCTTCCGGACGAGACGCACGGCGCGGGGCTGACGAACCTCGAGTACGCGCCGCTCGCGGAGATCACGGGCCGCAGCATCGAGATCGCTCCCGAGGCGATCAACTGCGCCGCGCCGGACACGGGGAACATGGAGGTCCTGGCGATGTTCGGCACGCCCGAGCAGCAGGAGCGCTGGCTGCGGCCGCTGCTGGAGGGCGAGATCCGCTCGTGCTTCGGGATGACCGAGCCGGAGGTCGCCTCGAGCGACGCGACGAACATGGCGACGACGATCGAGCGCGACGGCGACGAGTACGTCATCAACGGGCGCAAGTGGTGGAGCAGCGGTGCGATGGACCCGCGCTGCAAGGTCGCGATCGTGATGGGGCTGTCGAACCCGGAGGGCCCGCGCTACGCCCAGCACTCGATGGTGCTCGTGCCGCTCGACGCGCCGGGGGTGAAGGTCGAGCGCGACCTGTCGGTCTTCGGCTACCACGACCAGCACGGCCATCCCGAGGTGAGCTACACCGACGTGCGCGTCCCGGTGGAGAACCTCGTCGGGCAGGAGGGCATGGGCTTCGCGATCGCGCAGGCGCGGCTCGGCCCAGGCCGCGTGCACCACTGCATGCGCGCGATCGGGATGAGCGAGCGCGCCATGGAGCTCATGACCGACCGCGTGCGGCACCGCGTGGCCTTCGGACGGCCGCTCGCGGCGCAGGGCGTGGTGCGCGAGTGGATCGCGGAGTCGCGCATCGAGATCGAGCAGGCCCGGCTGCTGGTGCTGAAGACCGCGTGGATGATGGACACGGTCGGCAACAAGCATGCGCAGAAGGAGATCGCCGCGATCAAGGTCGTCGCGGCGCGCCTGGCCTGCCGCGTGACCGACCGGGCGATTCAGGCGTTCGGCGGCGCCGGCGTCTCCGGCGACTATCCGCTCGCGTCGCTCTACGCCGGCGCCCGCGCCCTGCGGCTCGCCGACGGGCCGGACGAGGTGCACCTGCGCGCCGTCGCGCGGCTCGAACTGGCCGGGCGCGAAGGACACGGTCCTCCGGAGCCCTCGCCCACATGGGACTGACCGGGTCCGCCGCACTCGTCTACGCTCCCGGCCGATGGCACGGCAGCTCTGGCTCCTGCGACACGGTGACGCCGAACCGCACGGCACGCGGGTCGACAACGAGCGCCGCCTGACCGACCGCGGCGAGGACCAGGCGCGGTCCGCGGGGCTCGCGCTCCACGCGCTCGGCGTCTCGCCGGCGTTCGTCTACACGAGCCCGAAGGTCCGTGCGCGCGACACGGCGCTGCTCGCCTGTGCGGCGCTCGGCGTGAAGCCGATCGAGCACGAGCCGCTCACGAGCGGGTTCGATGCCGCCGAGGCGCTGGTGCTCGCGGCGTCCGAGGACGACGGTGACGGCCGCGTGCTCGTGGTCGGGCACGAGCCGGACTTCAGCCAGGTCGTCTTCGACCTCACGGGCGCGCGGATCGACATGAAGAAGGGCGGCATCGCCGGCGTGCGGCTCGACGGGGCGCGCGGTGAGCTGATCGTGCTGCTGCGCCCGCGCGAGCTGCAGGCGATGCGATGACCGGCGTCGCCCGGCAGGTGGAGGCCGCGGGCGGGGTCGTGGAGCGCGACGGCCGGATCATCGTCGTGCACCGCCCGCGCTACGACGACTGGTCGCTCCCGAAGGGCAAGCTCGATCGCGGCGAGACGTTCGAGCAGGCGGCGCTCCGCGAGGTCGAGGAGGAGACCGGCTTCGTCTGCGACCTCGGCGAGGAACTGGAGCCGGTTCGCTACCACGACAACCGCGGGCGGGCGAAGCTCGTGCGCTACTGGCGCATGGTCGTCCGGGGCGGGGAGTTCGCGCCGAACGACGAGGTGGACGAGCTGCGCTGGGTCCCGCCGGACCGCGCGGCGCGCCTGCTCAGCTACCCGCACGATCGGGCGCTCGTCCAGTCACTCCTGCCCGGCGACTAGGCTTCCCCCGCATGGAGCAGCGCCGCGAACGCGTGTACCTGGAGACCGACCGCCACCGCATCTCGGGGTGGATCACGCTCGCCCGCGACGGGTACCGCAGCCGCGTCAGCGACGTCCTCAACGCGACCGAGCGGGAGTTCGTCCCGATGACCGACTGCGTCGTCGAGCTCATCGGCCGCGAGGGTCAGGGCACGCATCACGACGTCATCGCGGTCTCCCGGCATCACATCGTGCTCGTGATCCCGGAGCACGAGGGATCTCCGGCGCTCGAGCCGGGCACCGCCGCCGGCGTCGCGGGCTGAGCGCTCAGCCCGCCAGCAGGGCGGAGGCGGCATCGGCCGCGGCGCGCACCGCGGCGGCGTAGCGCGCCTCGTTGCCGGTGAAGCGCTGGGTCGGGACGGGGACCGACATCGCCGCGACGGGCCCGCTCCCGTCGGTGACGAGCGCGGCGACCGCGGAGATGCCGTCGGTGTGCTCCTCGCGGTCGAAGGCGACGCCGGTGCGGCGAACCGCGTCCAGCTCGCCGAGGAGCGCCGCGCGCGTGGTGATCGTCGTGCCGGTGAACCGGGTCAGCTGCGCGGGGAGGAGGTCACGGATCGCATCGTCCGTGAGCCCGGAGAGCAGCGCCTTGCCGTTCGCGGTGCAGTGCAGCGGGAAGGCCGACCCGACCGCGGACACCGCGCGGAGCCGGTGCGGGGCGGGCGCCTGGTCGATGAAGCGGACGCTCGCGCCGTCGAGGACGGCGAGGTCGGCCGTCTCGTCGAGGTCGCGCCGGAGGTCCTGGAGCGGGTGCCGCAGGGTGTCGGCGAGCGCGTCGTGCGCGGCGGCGCCGAGCCGGGCGAGCCCGGGGCCGAGCCGGATCCGCCCGCCGGCGCCCGTGCGGACGAGGTCCTCGTCGGCGAGCGCCTGGACGAGGCGGTGGACCGTGGACTTCGGCAGGCCGACGGCGGTCGCCAGCTCGCCGAGCGCGAGCCCCGCGGGCGCGGCCTCGAGGGCGCGGAGCACTCCGGCGGCCCGGGCGATCGCCTGGATGCCGGTGCGCGGGGAGGGGGATGCGACTGCGTCTTGCATCGTGGAACGATCGTACTGTATCGTGGAACCATGACCGATGATGGACCCATCGTCCTGTCGCGCGGGACCGCCGAGTACGAGACCGCGCGGCGCGCCGCCGTCTGGAACGCCCGCACGCCCGACCGCCACCCGGACGTGATCGTCCACGCGCGCGACGAGGCCGACGTCGTGCGCGCCGTGCGCGAGGCGGGGGCCGCGGGACAGACCATCGGCGTGCGCTCCGGCGGTCACAGCTGGGCCGGCAACCACCTGCGCGACGGCGGGATGCTCATCGACCTCTCGCGCATGACCGCGGTGACGGTCGACGCGGAGGCGATGACCGCGACGGTCGAGCCCGGGTGTCACGGCAACGACCTCGCGGCGACGCTCGCCGAGCACGATCGGTTCTTCCCCGGCGGCCACTGCGTCGGCGTCGGCGTCGGCGGGTACCTGCTCCAGGGCGGCTACGGCTGGAACGGACGGCTGCACGGCCCGGCGTGCATGAGCGTCGAGGCGATCGACGTCGTCACCGCCGCCGGCGAGCTGCTCCGCGCCGACGCCGGCCACCACCCGGACCTGTACTGGGCCGCGCGCGGATCGGGTCCGGGGTTCTTCGGCGTCGTCACGCGGTTCCACCTGCGGCTGTACCCCAAGCCGAAGGTCGTCGCGAACGCGCTCTACCTCTACCCGCTCGATGTGCTCGAGGACGTCTTCCGCTGGGCGCACGAGCTCGGCCCGCGCGTGCCGCCGCGCATGGAGCTCATGGTCGTGGTGCATCGCGACCACGAGGGCGAGCCCGAGATCGTGGTGACCGGCCCGGTGCTCGCGGACTCCGAGGCGCAGGCGCGCGAGATCCTCGCGCTGCTGGAGACGTGCCCGGTGCTCGACCGCGCGAAGGCCGCGTTGCCGTACGTCCCGGGCCGCATGGAGGACCTGTACGCCGCCGTCCACGCGAACTACCCCGACGATCACCGCTACGCGGTCGACAACATGTGGACCCACGCCCCGGTCGACGACCTGCTGCCGGGCCTGCGCCGGATCGCCGAGACCCTGCCGGACGGCGTGTCGCACATGCTCTGGATGAACTGGGCTCCGTCGCACCCGGACACGCCCGCGCGCCCCGACATGGCCTACAGCGTGGAGGACGAGATCTACATCGCGCTGTACGCGATCTGGCGGGACGCGGCGGGTGACGCGGTCAACAGCGCGTGGCCGCGCGACCACATGGCGGCGATGGCGCCGCTGGCGACCGGCATCCAGCTCGCGGACGAGAACCTCGGCGAGCGGCCCGCGCGCTTCCTCAGCGACGACCATTACGCGCGCTACGACGCGATCCGCGCCGCGTACGACCCGGACGGGCGCTTCCACAGCTGGATGGGCCGGCCGTGAGCGACGACCTCGCGGCGTTCCTGGATCGGCCGCTCGCCCCGGCCGATCCGGCGGCGCTCGCCGCGATCGACGCGGGGCCGATGGACCCGGCGCACGCGCTCCCGCGCACGGATCTCGACCGGCTGCTCGACCCCTCGCCGCTGCCCGGAGAGACCGGGTGGTGCACGCTGCCGGACGGCGTCTCCTACGTCGCGGTCCGCACGCCGATGCCCGGGGTGACGGCGGCCATGGTCGACTGGTGGTTCGACTGGCATCCGCGCGACCCCCTGCGCTACCGGGTCTGGCATCCGCGGGCGCATCGCTCCAACCGCGTCGAGCAGCCGGCGACCGTCGGCGCGAAGGCGCACTGGGGGACGGTCCACCATCCCGTCGAGGACGTCGGCACCGGCGTCGTCCACGCGCGGATCTCGTTCTGCGCGCCGACCGCCCTCGGATTCACGACCGATGCGCTCGACGACCCGCGCGTGGGCACGATCGCCTGCGGGCTGGTCGGCGACGACCGGCTGCACGTCCGCCACTCGGTGATGGCGCACGTCTGGCTGAACGACGGGGACGGACTCGTGCTGCGCAGCCGGTTCTGGCTCGGGGCGGTGCTGCGCCCCGACCTGCCTGGGCCGCTCGGCGCCGCGGGCGCCAGGCTGATCAACCGGCCGTTCGTGCGCCGCCGTGCGCTCCCGTCCGGGTTGCCCCGGCAGCTGGCCCGCCACTGCGCCGAGGAGTACGCGAACCTCGGGGCGCTGCTGCCGGAGCTGTACCCGCGGTTCGGTCCCGCGAACGTCCCTCGCGCCCGGGCATAGCGCTCAGCGTGGGACGTTCGCGGGGGCGGCGAGGGTGAGCAGGCGTTCCGGGCGCTCGTAGACGTCGTCGGACGGGAGGCGCCGGACCGTCCAGCCGGCGGCGATCCACGCGGCCTCCTTGCGCGCGTCGGCGCCGGCGTCCAGGTGGAACGGCCCGCCGTCGATCTCGATGATCAGTCGGGCGCGGGCCCAGCCCGGACGTGCGCTCCGAAGCGACGCGGAGAACGGAGAGACCGGGACGACGTGCGAACCCTCAGCCACTGCATGAGCTGATCCAGTTGCTCCTCGCCAGGCCGGATTGGAGCGCCGGATTACGAGGCGGAACCGCACGGGCCACAACCTGAGCGTCGTGGACGCGTACCGCTCGGGACTGGACCGTTGCGCCGAGCACACGACGGACCACGCTCCTGCTTTTCGTCCAAGGCGACAGCGAGGGACGAACGGCCGACCATCGGTGCGGGGCGACCGATGGGCCGCCCCGCACTCTCCGCCGCTCGGTCTCAACCGGTGGCGATGGTGTACGCCAGACCCACCTTGAACGCGTCGAACGTGGGGATTGCCCCGCCCTTGAACGCGAGTACACGCCACGCAACGCGTGAGCCGGCGGGCACGGTCACCTTGCCGGGAATCGTGCAGCCGGTCTCCGTGTTCGGATTGAAGGAGCACGATGCACCGGTGATCGTCGGGGA
>DAIPYF010000064.1:6837-11854 GCA_036782855.1 Solirubrobacteraceae bacterium | reverse complement strand
GGTGAACTGCCCGTAGTGGAAGATCGACGCGCAGAGCACGGCGTCCGCCCCGGCGCGCAGCGCGTCCACGAGGTGCTCGAGCGTGCCGGCGCCGCCGGAGGCGATCACCGGCACCGCGACGGCCTCCGCGACCGCCGTCGTGAGCGGCAGGTCATACCCGTCGCTCGTGCCGTCGCGGTCCATGCTCGTGAGCAGGATCTCCCCCGCCCCGCGCTCGACGGCCTCGCGGCACCAGCCGACGGCGTCGCGCCCGGTGGGCGTGCGGCCTCCCGCGACGTACGCCTCCCAGCCCGGGTGGGACGCTGCCGCGCCGCGGGCCTTGGCGTCGACGGCGAGCACGACGCACTGCGCACCGAACCGGGTGCTCAGCTCGTCGAGCAGCTCCGGCCGGGCCAGCGCGGCCGAGTTGACGCTCACCTTGTCGGCGCCGGCGTCGAGCACCGCCTGGGCGTCCTCCACGGAGCGGATGCCCCCGCCGATCGTGAACGGGATGAACACGTCGTCGGCGGTGCGCCGCGCGAGCTGGGCCACGGTGTCGCGCCGCTCGTGCGTGGCGGTGATGTCGAGGAAGACCAGCTCGTCGGCGCCCTCCGCGTCGTAGCGCACGGCGAGCTCGACCGGGTCTCCGGCGTCGCGGATGTCGACGAAGTTCGTGCCCTTGACGACGCGGCCGTCGTCGACGTCCAGGCACGGGATGATGCGCTTCATGTGCACGGCGTCGAGGGTAGGGCGCTCAGCGGCCCTTGAGGGCGGCCTGCCCCTCGGCCACGGTGAAACGGCCCTCATAGAGCGCCTTGCCGACGATGACGCCGCCGAGGTTCACCTGCCGCAGCTCGGCTAGCGCACGCAGGTCGTCGAGGGTCCCGACGCCGCCGGAGTAGATGAACCGTCCCCGGACGACCGCGGCGATCCGCTCGACCTCATCGGTGTCGACCCCGCCGAGCATGCCGTCGCGGTCGACGTTGGAGTAGACGAAGGAGCGCACGCCGCGATGCTGGAGCGACTCGATGACGTCCTCGGCCGGGAGCCCGGTGCTTTCCTGCCACCCCGAGACGGAGACGCGGCCGCCGCGCGCGTCGATGCTGACGATCACGCGCTCGCGAAAGGAGCCCAGGCAGTCGTCGAGCAGGTCGACGTCGCGCAGCGCGGCGGTCCCGAGGATCACGCGCTCGACGCCGGCGTCGAGCGCCGCGCGCACCGACGCCAGCGACCGCAGGCCGCCGCCGAACTGGACGGGGACGGCGAGCTCGCCGGTGATCGCGGCGACGTGTTCGAGGTTGGCGGGTGCCCCCGACTTGGCGCCGTCGAGGTCGACGACGTGCAGGAACCGGGCGCCCGCGTCGACCCAGGCGCGCGCGGCCTCCAGCGGCGAGGCGCGGTAGACGGGGCGGTCGTCGAAGTCGCCCTGCACGAGGCGCACGGCCTGGCCGTCGAGGATGTCGATCGCGGGGTAGAGGATCATGCGGGCGCCCGGGTGGCGAGGGCGGCGAAGTTCGCGAGCATGCGCAGTCCGTGCACCGACGACTTCTCCGGGTGGAACTGGGCGCCGAAGACCGACCCGCGCGCGACGACGCTCGCGAACGGCGTCCCGTACTCGCTCACCCCGAGCACGTCGGCCTCGTCGTCGGGGTGCGGGACGTACGAGTGCACGTGGTAGAAGACGGCCGGGTCCGGCAGGCCGTCGAGGAGCGGCGAGGAGCCGGTCCAGCGTACGTCGCTCCAGCCGATGTGCGGGAGCTTCAAGCCGGGCGCGGAGAGGTGGCGGACCATGCCGGGGATGAGCCCGAGGCCCTGTGCCCCGTCGTGCTCGGTCGACCCGTCGAAGAGGAGCTGCATGCCCAGGCACGCGCCGAAGATCGGCACGCCGGCGGCCGCGCGCTCGTGCAGCAGGTCGTCGAAGCCCCCGGCGCGCAGCAGATCCATGCCGGCCGGGAACGCGCCCACCCCCGGCAGGATCAGCCCGTCGGCTGCGCGCAGCGCGTCGTGATCAGCGCTGAGGACGGCACGCGCGCCGACCCGCTCGACCGCCTTCTCGACCGACCGGCGGTTGCCGGCGCCGTAGTCCACGATCCCGATCGTCGCGCCGGCGTCCGCCATCAGTCGGTGAGCGTCCCCTTCGTCGACGGCACGCCGTGCTCGCCGGGGTCGATCGCGATCGCCTGGCGCAGCGCCCGGGCGAACGCCTTGAACAGCGCCTCGATGATGTGGTGGGCGTTCGTCCCGCGCTGGGCCTCGAGGTGGAGGGTCATGCGCGCGGTGCTCGCCACCGCGCGGAAGAACTCGTCGACCAGCTCGTGGTCCATCCCGCCGGTCCCGCCGGGCGGCAGGTCGGCGTCGAACACGAGCAGCGGGCGACCGGAGATGTCGATCGCGCAGAGGGCGCGTGCCTCGTCCATCGGGATGACCGCGTGGCCGTAGCGGGTGATCCCGGAGCGGTCGCCGAGCGCCTGGTCGAGCGCGCGGCCGAGTGCGAGGCCCGTGTCCTCGACGGTGTGGTGCGCGCCGGTGTGCAGGTCGCCGCTGACGTCCACGACCAGGTCGAGACGCCCGTGCCGTGCCAGCAGGTCGAGCATGTGGTCGAGGAACCCGACGCCGGTCCGCCGCTCCCCGGCGCCGGTGCCGTCGAGGCCCAGCTCGAGGTGGATCCGGGTCTCGGCCGTCTCCCGGTCGATGTCAGCGCGACGGCTCATGGGCGCCCATTCTCCCGAACCTCCATGGATGCTGCGTGCAGGTCGAATCCCTCGGCCCTGGCGATCGCCGCGCCGGCGGGCGCCAGCGCCCCGGCGGCGGCCCCGATCCGGACCTCGCTCATCCGCCGGCGGAAGTGCCGGACGTTGAGACCCGAGGCGAACCGCGCGGCACCGCCGGTGGGAAGCGTGTGGTTGGAGCCGGCGACGTAGTCGCCGAAGGCGGTGGCGCTGGCGGAGCCCACGAACAGGCAGCCGGCCGAGCGCACGTCCGGGGCGAGCGCCTCCGCGGCCGCGCCCTGGAGCTCGAGGTGCTCGGGGGCCAGCGCCTCGGCGAGCGCCAGCGCAGTCGCGGCGTCGGGGACGCCGACGAGGGCGATCGCCGCGCCGGTCTCGGCGGCGTCGGCGACGTGCGCGTCGATGTCCTCCAGCAGCGCGGCGTCCTCGGTCACGGCGACCGCGATCGACCCTTCGCCGTGCTCGGCCTGCGCCAGCAGGTCGATCGCCACGAGCGCGGCGTCGGCGCCCTCCGAGGCGAGCACGAGCACGTCGCTGGGGCCGGCGAAGCCGTCGATGCCGACGCTTCCCGACACGAGCCGCTTGGCCTCCTGGACCCAGGTGTTCCCCGGGCCGACGACGACGTCGACGCGCGGCACCGTCGCGGTCCCGTAGGCGAGCGCCGCGACCACGTGCGCCCCGCCGGCGCGGTACACCTCGCGCACGCCGCAGAGCGCGCACGCGGCGAGGATGCTCGGGTGCCCTCCCGGAGCGCAGACGACGACCTCGTCGACCCCCGCCGTGCGGGCGGTGACGGCGCCCATCACGACGCTGCTCGGGTACGGCGCGCGGCCGCCGGGCACGTAGACCGCGGCACGCCGCACGGGGACCTCGCGCAGCCGCACCGTCTGCCCCTGCGGGAGCTCCACGTCGATGTCGGACCCGAGCCCGGCGCGGGCGACCGCGCCGACGTTCGCGATCGCGAGCTCCAGCGCGGAGCGGAGCTCGGGGTCCAGCGCCGCAACGGCGGCGTCGAGCTCCGCGCCGGTGACGCGGAGCGGGCCGTCGACGCCGTCGAGGCGGTGTGCGAACTCCGTCAGCGCCACGTCGCCGTCGTCGCGGACGGCCTCGACGATCCGGGCGACCTCGGTCGTGATCGCCGCGGGCGGCGGCACGAGCGCGCGGATCGCCCCGGCGACCTTGCCCGCAGCCGCCGGGTCGTCGAGCCGCAGCCGCGTCCTAGCCGCCACGCAGCGCCTCGACGATCGCGTCCACGCTGTCGGCCTTGACCCGGTGCGCGACCCGGTTGGCGATCAGGCGGGCGGTCGAGGTCGCGATCTCCTCACGGATCTCGAGCCCGTTCTCGCGCAGCGTCGTCCCGGTCGCGGTGAGATCCACGATCGCCTCCGACAGGCCCGTGAGCGGGGCGAGCTCGACCGAGCCCTTGACCTCGACGATCTCCGCCTGGCGGCCGGTGCGCTCGAAGTACTCGGCGGCGATGTGGGGGTACTTCGTCGCCACGCGCATGACGCCGAGCCGGCGCAGGGCCTCGGCGGCCTTGTCGGGCCCGGCGGGTGAGGCGACGATCATCCGGCACGGCCCGAAGCCGAGATCGAGCAGCTCGAAGACCTGGCGCTCGTGCTGCTCCATCAGGACGTCCTTGCCGGTGACGCCGATGTCGGCGGCGCCGGCCTCGACGTACGTCGCGACATCGGATGGGCGCATCGTGACGATGCCGACGTCCTCGAAGAGCAGCTTGCGGTCGTTCGAGCGCACCTCGGCGGTGTCGATGCCGATGGCCTCGAGCGCATCGAGCGTCTCGCCGAGCAGGGCGCCGCGCGGGACGGCGATCGTGAGGCCGAAGCGGTTCATCGGCTCGTCTCCCCCCGCTCCTCGCCCGCGAGCGCCGCGTGCAGGCGGTCGACGCCGAGCGCGAACCCGACGGCCGGAAGCGGGCGCCCGAAGCGGCCGAGCAGATCGTCGTACCGTCCGCCGCCGCCGATCGGCTCGCCGAGCTGCGGGTCGTAGACCTCGAACATCGTGCCCGTGTAGTAGCCCAGGCGCGGGAAGCGGCCGAGGTCGACGATGACCCGCGCGGCGATGTCGGCGTCGAGCCGGTCGATCACCGTGCGCAGCCCGTCGAGGGCGTCCCGCACCGGGCCGGGAGGTGCGTCCAGCACCCCCGCCCCGCCCCGCATCCGCGGGATCCGGGCGAGCGTCGCGGCCGCGTCGGACTCCAGCCCGAGTCCCGCGACCACCCGGTCGATGCCGACGAGGTCGCGCGTGCCGAGCTCATGCAGGAGCTGCTCGCGGGCGCCGGCGGGCACGCCGAA
>DAIPYF010000064.1:0-6827 GCA_036782855.1 Solirubrobacteraceae bacterium | reverse complement strand
CGGGTAGAGCATCGCGTCACCCACGCCGACGCTGAAGTCGCGCAGGCCGGTCGCCTCCAGCGCGCGGACCAGGACGGTGAGCGCCTCCGCGGTGCCCTCCGGGCCGGGCACGCCCACGAGCTCGATGCCGGACTGCAGGAACTCCCGCATGTGGCCCTGATGCGGCCGCACGGCGCGGTAGGCGTGCGCGGCGTAGCAGAAGCGCAGCGGCGGATCGGAGTCCTCGTAGCGCGTCGCGACGACCCGCGCGATCGGCACGGTCATGTCGGCCCGCAGCGCCAGCAGCGACCCGTGGTCGTCGACCACGCGGTAGGACGGGCGGAGCCCCAGGTCGGCGAGGCGCAGCGTGTCCTCGTACTCGACGGCCGGCGTCGAGATCTCGCCGTAGCCGAAGCGGTCGAAGGTCTCCAGCAGCGCTCCGGTGATGCGGCGCAGGGCTCGCATCTCCTCGGGGAGCACGTCACGGGTGCCGCTGGGAATGCGCAGGGTCACGAGGGTCGGCCGTCGGTCGGGGTTTCCGGGGCGTGCCCGAGCTTACGCGTGGACGGGCTCAGGGTCGCTCGCGACCCGCTCGATCCGGCCGCCGAGCTCGCGCAGACGCTCATCGATGCGCTCGTACCCGCGGTCGATCTGGCGGATGTTGCCGATCTCGCTGCGTCCGTCGGCGCACAGGGCGGCGATCAGCATCGCCATCCCGGCGCGGATGTCCGGCGACTCCACGCGCTCCCCCCGCAGCCGCGAGGGGCCGCTGACGATCGCGCGGTGCGGGTCGCACATCGTGATGTCCGCCCCCATCAGGACGAGCTTGTCGGTGAAGATCATGCGGTTCTCGAACATCCACTCGTGGATCAGCACGGAGCCTTCGACCTGGGTCGCGAGCGCGACCGCGATGGAGGTGAGGTCCGCGGGGAACGCCGGCCACGGGCCGTCCTGCACCTTGGCCTTGTACTCCCCGACGTCACGCGCGGCGACGAGCTTCTGGCCGCCGGGCACGAGCACGTCGGCGCCGTCGAGCTCGCTCTGCAGGCCGAGCTTGCCGAAGACCAGGCGGATCATCCGCAGGTCGTCGGGATCGGTGTCGCGGATGCGCATCTCGCCACCGGTGACGCCGGCGAGTGCCATGAACGAGCCGATCTCGATGTGGTCGGGCCCGATGTCGTGGACGCAGCCGCCCAGCTCCTTGCACCCGGTGATCGTGAGGATGTTCGAGCCGATGCCGCGGATGTCCGCGCCCATCTTCACGAGCATGCGCGCGAGGTCCTGCACGTGCGGCTCGCAGGCGGCGTTCCCGATCACGGTCTCGCCCGGCGTCAGCGCGGCCGCCATCAGCACGTTCTCGGTCGCCATGACCGAGGGCTCGTCCATGAAGATCTGACCGGCGCGGAGGCCCCCGACGGGCGCGTCGATGACGATGTCGCGCTCGTGGCGGAAGCTCGCACCGAGCGCGGCGAAACCGTCGAGATGCGGGTCCAGCCGGCGACGGCCGATGACGTCGCCGCCCGGCGGCGGCATGACCGCGCGGCCGAAGCGCGCCAGGAGCGGGCCGGCGAGCAGGAAGGAGGCGCGGATCGCCTCGGCCCTGCCGCGGTCGATCTCCGCGTGCGGGTCGACGTCGGCGGCGCAGAGGCTGATCTCGTGCTCGCCGAGCCAGGAGACGGTGACGCCGAGACCCTCGAGCACCGCGAGCATCGCCTCGACGTCACGGATGCGCGGGACGTTGCGGATGACGACCTCGTCCGTCGAAAGCACGCATGCGGCGAGGATCGGCAGGGCGCCGTTCTTGTTCCCGGCGGGCACGACCGTGCCGTTCAGCGGCGTGCCGCCCTCGATGACGAACTTCTCCATAGCGGGGGGCGCCGAGGCCGCCTGGCGCGGGCGCTGAGCTAGGGTAACAGCCATGTCCTCAGGGCTTTCGCGCACCGAGGCCTGGTCCCTGCTCTGCGACTGGGTGGACTCCGAGCCGCTGCGTCGTCACTGCCTGGCGGTGGAGGCTTCGATGCGCGCATACGCGCGTCGGAACGGCGCCGACGAGGAGCTGTGGGGCGTCGTCGGGCTGCTCCACGACATGGATTACGAGCGCCATCCGGACATGGACGCCGCGGACGGCCACCCGCGCACCGCGATGCGCGTGCTGACCGAGCGCGACGTGGACCCCGCGATCGTCCGCGCGATCGCCTCGCACGCCGACTTCATGGAGGTCTCGCGGGACTCCGACATGGAGAAGACGCTGTACGCCGTCGACGAGCTGTCCGGGTTCGTGCTCGCCTGCGCGTATGTGCGCCCCCAGGGCATCCACGGCCTGACGCCGAAGTCGGTGAAGAAGAAGCTGAAGCAGCCGAGCTTCGCCGCCGCCGTCAACCGCGAGGACGTCACGCGCGGCGCCGAGCAGCTCGGTGTCGACTTCGACGAGCACGTCACGATCGTCATCGCCGCGCTGGAGGAGCACGCCGACGAGCTCGGCATCGACGGCTCCCCCGCCGACGACCCCGCCTGAGCGCCCGTGTCCGCGCGCCTGCGGTACGCGGCGGTGCTCCGCGCACCGCACGTCACCCGCCTGCTCTGCACAGCGCTCGTCGCCCGCGCCCCGGTCGGCGTCAACGGCCTCGCGATCGTGCTCTTCATCCGCGCGGAGGCGGGCTCCTATGCCGTAGCCGGCGCGGTCGCGGGCGCGTACGCGCTGGGCGCCTCGCTGGTCTCCCCGTTCATCGGACGGTTCGTCGACCGGCGCGGGGCGCCCGGTGTCCTGCTGCCGCTGGCCGTCATCCACGGCGTGACACTCGCCCTGCTGGTGGCGCTGGGTCTGCAGGCCGCATCGACGGGGCTGCTGCTCGCGGCGGGGTTCCTGGCCGGGTCGGCGATCCCGCCGGTCGGCTCGGTCCTGCGAGCCCTGTGGCCGTCGCTCATGGAGGACACCCCGGATCTCGTGACGACCGCGTACGCGCTCGACGCCGTCGTCGTCGAGCTCACCTTCATGCTCGGCCCGCTGCTCGTGGGACTCACCGCCGCCTACGCATCCCCCCAGCTTGCGCTGCTCGCCGCCATCGCTCTGGTGATCGTCGGCACGGCCGCGTTCGCCGCCACCGCACCGGTCCGGTCCTACGCGCCCCACGAGCAGCATGGGCGGGACAGCGGCGGCCGTCTGGGCGCGCTGCGCAGCGCAGGCGTGCGGACCCTCATCCTCACCGGGCTGCCGATCGGCTTCTGCGTGGGCGCGGCCGAGGTCGGGCTCCCGGCATTCGGCGAGTCGATCGGCGACCGCGCGCTCGCGGGCCCGCTGATCGCGCTCTGGTCGCTCGGCAGCGCCGCAGGCGGGCTGCTCTACGGCGCGTTCGGGCATCGCATCCCGGTCCGCACCGCCTATCTGCGGACGATCGGCCTGATACCGCTCGTGACGCTCCCGCTCGCGCTGCCGTCATCCCTTGCGGCCATGGCGCCGCTCGCGCTGCTCGCGGGCGTCGCGATCGCACCGCTGATCGCGTCGGGCAGCCAGCTCGTCGGAGAGGTCGCCCCGCAGGGTGCGCTGACCGAGGCGTACACGTGGCCGCTGACCGCACTCGTCGGCGGCATCGCCGCGGGGAACGCCGCAGCGGGGCTGATCGTGAGTGCGGCGAGCTGGCGGGAGGTGTTCCTCGCCGCCGCCGCCGTCGGAACCGGCGGGATCGCGGTCGGCGTGGCGCGCCGCCGCACCCTCGTCGCCGTCTCCGCCTGACGTCGTGGCTCAGGCCCAGCGCCCTCCGGCACTCGCCCACTGCTGCAGGTGCGCGGGCCCGCAGAACCCGTCGGCGATGCGGTGCTCGCCCCGATGACGCACGAGCAGCACGTGCGTCATGCCGAGCGCGTCGCCGCACTGCGCGCAGCGCTCCCGGAGGCCGTCGCGCAGCTCGGCCGGGTCGACGGGCCCCGGCGCCCACGGCGCCCCGCGGATCACCCACGGCACCACGTGCTCCAGCCGGCAGAACACCGCGCGGCGCTCAGCGGCCGGTTCGAAGGCCCGGAAACCCTCGTCGCGCGAGACCGCCACGCGGCACCAGCTGCAGTCCTCACCGGTCATGCGCGTGAGGCTATCCGGCGCCGGATATCGTCCGGGCCATGACCGATCCCGTCGCCATCGTCGTCCTCGAGGGCGACCAGACCGGCCAGGAACTGCTGGACGAGGCGCTCCGCGTGCTCGCCCCCGACGTCATCGACGTGCCACTCGACCTGCGGCGCTTCGACCTGTCGCTCGCCGCGCGGCGCGCGAGCGACAACGCGGTGGTCCACGACGCGGCCGCCGCGATGCGCGAGGCCGGCTTCGGGATCAAGGCGGCGACCGTCACCCCCGAGGGCGCCGGCGACGTGGGGTCCCCGAACCGGATCCTGCGCGAGGACGTCGGCGGGCGCGTGATCATCCGCACCGGCCGCCGCATCCCCGGCGTGACGCCGGTCGCTGGGGTCCACCATCCGATCTCGATCGTCCGCATGGCGGTCGAGGACGCGTACGGCGCCCAGGAGTGGCGGGAGGGCGCGGCCGGCGCGGCCGAGGAGGTCGCCTTCCGGACCGAGCGGATCACGCGCGACACGTGCCGGGCGGTCGCCGAGTACGCGTTCCGCCAGGCCCGGCGGATGGGCGGCCGGGTGTACGGCGGGCCGAAGTGGACGGTGTCCCCGACCTACGAGGGGATGCTGAAGGAGGAGATGGACGCGGCCGCCGAGCGCCATCCTGACGTCCCCTACCAGCCGGTCCTCATCGACGCGACCTACGCGGGCCTGATCACCGGCGCGGCGGACGTGCCGCTCGTGATCCCGACGCTGAACCGCGACGGTGACTGCCTGAGCGACCTGGTGATGCCGATGTTCGGGTCCATCGCCGGGGCGGAATCGGTGCTGCTCGCCTTCGACGAGGATCTGCAGACGACGGTGGCGATGGCCGAGGCCCCGCACGGCACGGCCCCGGCGCTCGAGGGCAAGGACCTCGCGAATCCGATGGCGATGATCCTCGCCTGCGGCGCGGTGCTGCAGTACGCCTCCCCCGGCCGCCCGGCCCTGGAACGCGCCTCGCGGGCGATCTACGAGGCGGTGCTCGAGGCGAGTGCCGCCGGCGTGCGCACGCCGGACCTCGGCGGCCACGCCTCCACGAGCGGGTTCACCGGCGAGGTGATCAGTCGGGTCCGGACGAAGATCGACGTCTGGTCCTCCTTGGGCGCGGCAGTGTGACCTCGGCGCCGTCGTCCTCATGCCGCGTGCCGAACACGTCGGCCCCCGTATGGCGCCACTGGTGCGCGGGGTCGCTGAGGGGCTTGAGACCCAGTTCGAGGCGGTGCTGCCGGCGCCGGCGCAGGTAGATCGCCCGCTGGATCATCAGCGTGAGCGTCGCGGCGACGAGCAGGCTGATGATGTTCAGGGCGAGCTGCAGCGCCGACCCGCGGAATGACACGCGGTCGTCGTACGCGAGCGAGACACCGATGTCCGCGGCCGCCGGGATCGTCGTGATCGAGATCGCGACGCCGACGAGCGCCGCGGACTTGCCGAGCGTCACGGAGAGCATGCCGGCCGCACCCGCGCAGAGCGCCACGACGACCGAGAAGCCGTCCGGCGCGGCGATCGCCTCCGCCATCGCATTCCCGACCCGCTGGAACTCCTCGGGCGCGATCCCGACGACGCGCAGCAGGAGGGTCGACGCGAACGCGAGCGCGATCGCCGCGGTGAAACCGACCGCCACCGCGAGGAAGCCGCGCAGCACGTAGTCCCGCCGCCGCCGCACCACCCCGACCGAGAACGCGGCGATCGGGCCGAAGTCCGGGCTCACGGCCATGGCGCCGACGACGATCGGCGCAGAGTCGATCAGGATCCCGACGCTCGCGATGACGCCCGCGAGCGCGAAGAGCGCGACCAGCCCCCAGCTGATGAACCCACCGTCGGCGATCTTCGCCCCGACGTTCTCCCAGAGCACGGCGTCCGCGGGTGTCCCGTGCGTCCGCCGCTCCGCCTCCTGCGCAGCGACCGACACGGTGGCGTCGATGCGCTCCAGGTCGACGCTGCCGCGCTCGTGGATCCGCATCGCCCGGAGGTCCGCGACGAGGTAGCTGGCGTCCTCCTCCGCGACGTCGCACGAGATGACGTCGCCCGCGGGGTCCACGGCGGCGCCCCGGTAAGCCACGACGCTCGTCGTGCTCTGGCAGCGCTGCAGCAGCGCGAGGACGTCGTCGGCCTGGTCGGCCGGAGCGATGATCCGCAGGTGAATCACCCGGCGGATCCTACGTGCCGCCGGGGCGTCTGCACGAACGCATGCAGCGAAAAGCCCTTGAACACGGCAAATCTGCGCCTACGAACGTCTGTTCGCTCGTTCCGTCCGCGGTCCGGCCTAGGTTGCCGAACACATGTTCGCCTCCTCGTCATCCAACACCGCTCGCCCATCGCTCCTGCACCGCGCTCTGCGCACCGCCGTCGCCTTCGCGACACTCGAGGCGGTCGTGCTCGAGCCGGGCGAGTCCGCGGCCGACCGCGGCGCCGGTTCGTCCGGCGCCGCGTCGGGCCGCAGCCCCGCTCCGCACCCGCACCGCCGCCCGGTCGAGCCGCCGCGCCGCGAGCGGCGCCCGGGCGCCGTGCGTGCGTCCGCGCAGCCGTGCCTGCTCGTGGGAGCCACGCCGGCGCCGGCCAACCGGCCGGTCCGCGTGTGCCGCGCGGCAGCGCGCGACTGACGCTCCCGGCCCCCGCCCGGAGATCATCCGGGCGGGCGGAACATGTCCGGGCCCGGAACGACGAAAGGCCGCCCAGACGGGCGGCCTTTCAACGTTAAACCGGCGGCGACCTACTCTCCCAGGCCCGAAGGGCCAAGTACCATCGGCGCT
>DAIPYF010000063.1:0-12168 GCA_036782855.1 Solirubrobacteraceae bacterium | reverse complement strand
CGTACAACCCGGTCGACGCGATCTTCGCGGCCGCCCGCTACCTGCGCGCCGCCGGCGCGCAGGACGATCTGCGCAAGGCGATCTGGGCGTACAACCACGCCGACTGGTACGTCAACGACGTCCTGCGCCGCGCGCACGCCCTCAGCGCGCTCCCGCCCGAGGTCGTCGCCTCCCTCTCCGGCATGACGCTCGGCCGCTTCCCCGTCGCGGCACCCGCCACCTATGCCGGGCGGCTCAGCTCCCGCGCCGCACGGGCGCGCGTGAGCGGCGGGAACGCCTCGATCGCCGTCGAGGGCGGCACGCAGCGCGGCCGGCGGATCTTCGCCGAGCCCGGCGCCCCCGTCGTCGCCGTGCAGGACTCCCGCGTGATCTCGCTCGGCACCTCGCCGCGCCTGGGCACCTACATCCGCCTGCGCGACGCCTACGGCAACACCTACACCTACGGCCACCTCGCCAAGCTCGCGACCGTCTACCCCGTTGCGCGCCCGCGCAAGCAGAGCGCCGCCTCGATCCGCCGTGAGCTCGGCGTCGTGGCCAGCGACCCGCATCCCGAGCATGCAGCGAGCGCCGGCTCGCAGGAGCACGCCGACGCCCACGCGCCCGCGGCGCCCGAGGCGCCCGCGATCCCCGCGCCGCCGCTGCGCGCGCTGCACCCCGACCGGGCGGTCGTCGCGCCCGAGCCGGTCGCCGCCCCGCCCGCTCCCGCGCCGGTCGCCGCCGCACCGCCGGCCGCCGTGCCGTCCGTCGCCGCCGCGTCGCTGCTGACGCGCTACTCCGACGCCGTCGGCACCGGCGGCGGCCCTGCCGGCGGGATCCCGCGATTCGCCGCGCCGCAGGCGAAGACGACGATCGCACTCGGCGAGATCCCGGCGGGCGTCAGCGCGTTCCGCGCGGTCTTCGCCCAGCCCTCGGCGATCGACCGCCGCGACGTCGTCCTCAAGCCGCTCACGCGCGGTGCCAAGGTCATCGGCGGGACCGTCCTGGGCCGCGTCGGCGCCGCCTCGCTGGCCTTCAGCGCCCCCCGGGGGGCCGACGCCGAGGCCGAGGGACGGGCTGAGCGCGCCACCGCCGCGCGCCTTCAGCGGCCCGCGGCGCCGCACCTCTACTTCGAGGTGCGCCCCGCCGGGAGGAAGACCCCGCGCATCGATCCCAAGCCGCTGCTCGACGGCTGGCGGCTCCTGGACTCGACGGCGATCTACCGGGCACGCAACCCGGTCCTCGGTGCCGAGCGCGCCGTCAGGCGCCTCTCCACGGGTCAGATCATCCTGATGAGCAAGGAGCAGCTCATCCGCCACGTCCTCGACAACCCCGACATCGAGATCTACTCCTGCGGCCGCGCGGACATCCGCGCGGGCATCGTCGACCGCCGGGTGCTCGTGTCCATGGCCTTCCTCGCGGCGCGCGGCATGAAGCCCACGATCACCTCGCTGCGCTGCGGTCACGGGTTCTTCACGGCCAGCGGCAACGTCTCCCACCATTCCAGCGGCGACGCGGTCGACATCGCCGCGATCAACGGCGTGCCCATCGCCGGCCATCAGGGCCCCGGGTCGGTGACGGACCGCGCCGTGCGCGCCCTGCTGACGCTCCAGGGCACGATGAAGCCCGCCCAGATCATCACCCTCATGCAGTACGCCGGCACCGACAACACGATGGCGATGGCCGACCACTGGGACCACATCCACCTCGGCTTCCAGCCTGACGGCGGCGACGCGGTCAGCATGCTGCGCCCCGAGCAGTGGGACCGGCTCGTCACCGGCCTGGGCAGGATCCGCAACCCGGTCGTCCCGATCCAGCCCAGCCGCTGGTCGATCGCCGTCACCAAGCGCGCGCCCAAGCCCGCCAAGCGCGCCGCCAAGCGGTCGCGGGCGACCGTGACCAGGCGCGCGCCGAAGGCCATCGCGCAGGCCCGCCGGCACGACGCCGCCGACCGCCCGCGCGTGGGCTGACCGGCCGGCGTGAGCGCCCCGGCGCTGTTCGCCTTCGTCCAGGTCGAGGTCCCGTGGGTCCTGGGCCCGGCTGACGGCCGCTACATCGTCCGCGGCCACGCCGGCGAGCCCGAGCACGTCCTCGTGATCGGGACGCTCGCCGCGCCGGTGCGCCGCCGTGGGCCGCTCGGGCGCCGCCGCTCGCGGCGTCCGCAACCCGTCGCCCCGTCGGCGTCCCCCGCCACCGCCATCGCCACGCGCGCCACGCTCATCGGCGCCCGCCCACTCGCGCAGCCGGGCGAGCGCTGGCTGCGCGACGCCGATCTGCAGGCGGAGGCCGCACGCGGGATCGCCGTGCTCAACGGCGTCCTGCACGCCCAGCGCATCGCGACCGCGGACCCCGGCGTCGGCGCGCTCACGCACGCGCGCATGCTCGCCGTGCGCGTCGGCGTCGGTGCGGGCGAACAGGTGGCCGAGGGCCGCTGGGCGAGCGCCGCCCTCGTGCCGCCCCCGGATCCCGGCCGCGGCTCGCGCACCACCGGGCTGCGGCCGACCGAGCGGCTCGCCGCGATGCTCGCCGGTCGCGACGTGGCACTCGCCTGTGAGGAGCTGACCCTGCGCGCTCGTGCCGACGCCGACGCCGGCCGCTGGCGCGACTGCGCGTTCCAGCTGCGAGCGGCCTACGACGCGGCGCTCGCCGAACTGCTGCCCTGGGGCGGCCAGGCCGACATCGACGACCGTCTCGGGGAACTCGGCGAGCTGCGCGGCGGCGTCGACGCCGCGGCCGCCGCGGCGCTTCAGGGCGGCCTGGACGACGACGGGATCGCCACGCTCGCGCAGGCGCTCACGCGGCTGGAGGCCGCGCTGCGCGCCCGCACCAACGCGCAGCTCGGCACCTGAGGCGGTCCCGCTCTAGGCGGGGCGCCCGCGCGCGTCGAGCGCCGCGACGAGCGCTTCCAGCTCGTCGACGACGTCACCGCCCAGCCGTACGTCCGCCCGCACGTCGAACGGCGTCGGCCCCTGGGTGATGATCGCGACGGCACCGCCGGCGGCGCGCGTGACACCGGGAAGCTGCGCGACCGGATGCACCTCGAGGGAGCTGCCGATGCAGAGCAGAACGTCGGCGCGCGAGGCGAGCTCGTGCGCGCGCTCCAGCGCCCCCGGTGGCAGGAACTCGCCGAACAGGACGACGTCGGGCTTCAGCGGCGCCTCGCACACGCAGCGCGGGACCCCGTGCTCGTCGGCCGCCAGGCGCGCGCGCGTCTCGGCCAGCGGGTACTGCGCGCCGCAGACCAGGCAGGAGCTGTGCTCGATCGTCCCGTGCACCTCGACGATCTCGCGGGTCCCCGCCTTGCGGTGCAGCATGTCGATGTTCTGTGTGATCACGGCGTCGAGGACGCCGCGCCGCTCAAGCTCGGCGAGCGCGCGGTGCGCCCCGTTGGGCTCCTTGTCCTCCAGCGTCTGGAACCGCGTGCCGTAGAAGCGCCAGAAGCGCTCGGGGTCCGCGCGCCACGCGTCGATGTGCGCCACCTCCATGGGGTCGACGTCCGCCCACAGCCCCGTCCCGGGTGTGCGGAAGTCCGGGATGCCGGAGGGCACGGAGATCCCCGCGCCGGTCAGCGCGACCACCGTCCCGGCCCGCGCGACGCGGTCCGCCAGGTCCTCGATCGCCGCGCGGTCGGCGGGGGCGATCGTCACGACCCCGTCCACGTCGGGCTGCGCTTGCCGAGGAACGCACTGATGCCCTCGCGGCCGTCCGCCGACGTGAAGACCCGCGCGAACGCGGCCTTCTCCGCCTCGATCCCCTCGTCGAGATCGCCCTTGGCGGAGGCGTCCTTGATCGCCTCGACGGCCAGCGGGGCCTGCTCGGCGAGCCTCCGCGCCCACGCCAGCGCCGCGTCCAGCAGTTCATGGTCGGTGACGACGCGGTTGACGAGGCCGTAGTCGAACGCCTCGTCCGCGCCGATCGGGTCGCCGACGAGGTTCATCTCGAGCGCCTTGTTCTCGCCCACCAGCCGCGGGAGGCGCTGCGTGCCGCCGAAGCCGGGGATGATCCCGAGCTTGACCTCCGGCTGGCCGAAGATCGCCGAGCGCGCGGCCAGACGCACGTCGCACGCCATCGCCAGCTCGCAGCCGCCGCCGAACGCCAGGCCGTTGACCGCGGCGATCGTCACGACGCTCGAGCGGCCGAACTCGCGCAGCAGCCCGTGGGCGCCGTCCACGAGCGCGCGACCGCCGGCCTCGTCGAGCTGGGTGAACGCCTTGATGTCGGCGCCAGCGCAGAAGAGCATCGGGTTCGACGACGCGATGACGAGCGCGCGCACGCCGCCGTCGCGCGCCGCCGCCCAGACCTTCCCCAGGTCCTCGATCACCTGCGGCGAGATCGAGTTCATCTGGCCGTTCGCCAGCCACGCGATCGCCACGGCGCCACGCGACTCGAGCTTGACGACGGCGGACTCGCCCGCGGGCTGCTCGGCGTCGGGCTGCGGGTAGGCGTAGAACCCCTGGCCGGTCTTCGGGCCGAGGCGCCCCTGGGCGACCAGGCGCCGCAGGATCGTCGGGGGCTCGAAGCGCTCACCGTGCCGCTCGGTCGCCGCCTCCAGGCGCTCGAGCATCACGTCGAGCCCGGCGACGTCGGCGCCCATGAACGGCGGGAACAGGCCGCGGCGCGGGTCCAGCCCGGCGCCGGCCATCATCCCGAAGTCGATGTCGCGGTGGGTGGCGACGCCCTCCTCGAGCACGAGGCAGGCCTCGACGAACGTCTTGAGCGACAGGAGCTCCACGAGCTCCGCGATGTCCGGAGCTCCCTCGCCCGGGAGGTTCGCGCTGCCGTCCGGGGCGTAGAAGCCGTCGCCCCCCGTCTTCGCGCCGAGCTTGCCCTGCTCGACCAGCCGCTGCATGCCCGCCGGGACGTGGAAGCGCTCGGGGCCGTAGGACTCGGCGAGGTGCTCGGCGACGTGCAGCACCGTGTCGAGCCCGAGCAGGTTCACGAGGTGGTACGGCCCGACCGGCACGACGCCCGCGGCGCCGACGCCCTCGTCGATCGCCTTGATCGACAGGTCGCCCTCCTCCTG
This sequence comes from Solirubrobacteraceae bacterium, assembly GCA_036782855.1. Taxonomy (GTDB): domain Bacteria; phylum Actinomycetota; class Thermoleophilia; order Solirubrobacterales; family Solirubrobacteraceae; genus F1-60-MAGs163. Next base: position 7,169 of record DAIPYF010000063.1, on the reverse strand, counting down.
AGCGCGCCAGACCTCGCTGATGCCCGCGTTCAGGATGCGGTTGACGACGAAGCCGGGGACCTCCAGGCAGGTGATCGGCTGCTTCTTGATCGCCTGCGCGAACGTCACCGTCGCCTGCAGCGTCTCGGCGGACGTGTCGTCGCCCTCGACGATCTCGATCAGCGGCATGATCGAGGCGGGGTAGAAGTAGTGGAAGCCCACGACCTTGTCGGGGCGCAGCGTGGCCTCTCCGATCTCGGTGATCGACAGCGACGACGTGTTCGAGGCGAGGATCGCGTGGCCGGGCGTGCAGGCGTCCAGCTCGGCGAACACCGCCTGCTTGACCTCCATCCGCTCGGGGACCGCCTCGACGACGAAGTCCACGTCGCCGAACCCGTCGTACGTCGTGGCGCCGACGATGATGCCGAGCGTCTCCGCGATCTGCGCGGCGCCCTGCTCCTCGGTCAGCCGGCCCTTCTCGACGAGCTTGCCGGTGTGCTGCTCGGTGACCCGGCGCGCCTCGGCGATCCCCGCGTCCACGAGGTCCTGGCGGATGTCCTTGAGCACGACGGGAATGCCGGCGGCGGCGATCGTCTGCGCGATCTGGCCGCCCATGGTGCCGGCGCCGACGACGGCGGCCTTGAACACGAACATGGTCGGATCTCCTTGAAGCGGGGCGGGCGGATGAACGGTAACGCCCGCCCGTCAGAGCTCGCGTTCCGCCTGGAGCTCGCGGGCGAACCGCAGGAGCGTGCGCCGCAGCGCGTCGGACTGCGCGCGGCGGATGAAGAGGAGGTCCGTGACGGGGCTCAGGAGGCCCCGGTCGCGCAACTCGTAGTCGAGCGCCAGCGTCATCCGCACGCCCGGGTCCTCGCCGGGCGAGCCGGTGGCCGCGAAGGCCACCGTCTGGCGCCCGACCATGCGCGGGTCCTCCACGTCGGCGGTCTGGCCGTCGCGCTGCGCGAACGCGCTGACGGCCTCGGTGACCTGCCCGCGGCCATCGGGGACCGACTCCCACACCAGCACGGAAGGCGCCTGCGGCCAGTCGCCCTCGACCTTCACCACGTGCTTGAACCCCTCGACGAACGACGGCCAGCGCGTGAGGTCGTACCAGAGGGCCTCGGCATCGGCGATGCGCGTCGCGGGGAGCGTGATCGAGGCGCTCGCGCGACCCATCAGGACAGCTCGTCCCGCAGCCGGCCGACCGCCAGTGCGACGGCGTCCAGACGCGGGGCGACGGCCGCGCGCAGCCGCTCGCGCTCCGCCGTGCCCGCGTCGGTCAGCGCGTAGAACCGCCGCGACCGACGCTCCGGATGCTCCCACTCCCCCGCGACGAGGCCGCGCGCCTCGAGGTCGCGCAGCAGCGGGTAGATCGTGTTCGGGTTGACGACGAGCAGCCCGTCGCTCACCTCCGCGATCCGCTCGATCAGCCGGTTGCCGTACGAGCGGCCGTCCCCGAGCAGGTGGAGCACGAGCAGCGGCAGCACGCCCGCCCGACGCAGCTCGCCCGCCACCGGGTCGGCCGACCCCGCACCCGCGACTGCGGGTGCACCGGTCGCGGCGCGCGCCGTCTCCAGGGTCGCGGCCTCGGCGACGGCCCGCTCGGTCTCGCGGTTGGGCATCGGCGCAAGTATCCCGAGTCGCTCAGCGGTCGAGCAGGTCGTCGAGCGACCGCTGCTCCGGGTTGACCGCGCGGTCGGCGTCCGCGCGCGGGCGCCCGCGGCGTGCCCAGTGCTCGAGGACGTCGCGCGCCTTCACCTGCCGATAGGTGATGTTGCGCTCAACCGGCTCGACGGTGAGCCCGCCGGGCGTCGTCCCCCGCACGAGCGCGTGGAACACCCGCCCGCGCACCGAGACGCGGATCATGTCGCCGGGATCGATGCCGTCGAGCCGCATCCGGGCGCGGATGATGGCAGCGCCCTCAGCCGGTGTACCGCGGCGGCGCGCCCGTGCGCCGCGGACAGCGGCTCCACGCGAGCGTCAGGAGCTTCGGCGCGACGCCCGTCCCGGCCTGGAAGCGGACGAAGGCCGTGACCCGGCTGGCACCCGGCGGGAGGCTCGACGCGGCGACGCGCAGCCGGAACATGCCGGCGACGTTCGGCGCCGTCAGCTGGGTCCGGCGCCTGCCGTTGATGCGGAACGCGACGCTCGCGATCCCGCGTCCGCGGACGTCGGCGGTCGCGTGGCGCGAGGTGATGCAGCCCGCCGTCCCGGTGGCGCGCGCTGTCGCCCGGCGGGGCACGGGTCCGCCGCTCGGCGTCACCGTCCCACCGGACGGGGTGACGGTCCCGCCGCCTGGAGTCGGCGTTCCCGTCGCGACGCCGCCGCCCGGCGTGCGGCCGGTGTTCGTGAACCGGCACTCGTAGTCCCGCCCGGGCTGCACCGCGGACAGGGTGCCGCTCGTCCCGCCCGGGACGACGACCCAGTCGCCGTAGGCGCCGCCGGTGCCGGAACGGCACTCGAGCGTCGCGTCGTAGTCGGTGATCACGGTACCCGCCGCGCCGCTCTCGGCCAGCGCGACGTCCGAGCCGCCGTCGACGGCGATCCAGTCGCTGGCGTCCCCGTCGGCGAAGGACTCCGAGCCGCCGATCGTGTCCACGTCCGCGCCGCCGACCGTGATGTCCACCCGCTGCGCGTCGTTGATCGGCGTGACGAAGCGCTTGAGGACCTTGACCCGCGCGCGGTAGGTGTTCGTGAACGTGCACGTCACCGTCCACGGGCCACGGTGCTCCGGGGCGACCGCGAGGTCGTCGGGCAGCCAGCGCAGAGCCGTCTCGATCCCCGGGCCGCCGCCCGCGGCCGTGGGTGTCGCGGTCCACGGCCCCCAGACGCCGTCCAGCGCGGGCGTCCAGGACGCACCCGACGCCGAGTTGGCGACCACGCACGCGGCCGTCGTCCGGTACCCGGGCGGCGACGCGGTCTCGGTGACGCGCACGCCGCGCCAGTCACGCAGGGCGGGCGGGGGGAGGACGGCCTCGCCGGCCGCGTCGATGCCGGCGAAGCGCGCGGCCGTCGGCGCCGGGCCGGTCCGCGTGAACGGTCCGGCCGCGGCCGGCGCGCCACGCAGGACGAACGGGTTGCCGGGCTCGGAGGCCGCACCGAACGGCAGGCCCGAGTAGTCGGCCGCGGGCAGCAGCGTCCATGCCGGCGCGCCGTGGCGCCGGGCCTCGAGCTTGAAGGTGAAGCTGTCGCCGGAGGGGCCGCCGACGTTGACCTTGCGGACCTCGACGTCACCCCACCAGGCGGATGCGGACGGCGTGAACGCGAGCGACGCGCACGCCGCGACGGCGAGAGCGACAACGATCCGATGCGATGACATGACCCCTCCAGGTGCCGGTCTCCCGGCGAGCATTCGTGCAGTACGGCGGCTGCCGTTCACCGTACCGCGATCGCCGCTCGGCGCGCGCCGCCCGTCAGCCCTGCGGGTCGGCGACGCGGAAGCGCACCGCGCTGAGATCGAACCGCTCGCCCGGTCCCAGGTCGAAGTCAATCAGCGAGACCTCGCCGTTGTCGCCCACGCGCACGTGCCCGGTGTCCTCCGGCACCCCGAAGTGCACGACCGGGAACCGCAGGGTCCCGCTCGGCCGCCGTCCCGGCGGCAGGTAGAAGAGCAGCCCGCTGCCGAAACCGGAGCCGACCTGCTGCACCGCGCCCTGGAACTGGACGAAGCCGCCCGGCTCGACGAAGTACGCGGGCGCGGCGAAGCTGGCGCCGCCGGCGCGCGTCCAGTAGTTGCCGGAGGCGGCGTCCCCACAGAGGATGTCGAACGTCGTGAGGCAGCCCGGCCCGGGCTGCTCCCGCAGGACGACCGCGACGGGCCGCCGCAGCGTCGGGTCCGGGTAGCTCCCCGTCAGGTCCCCGCCCGCGGCGCCCGTGGAGGGCCCCGGCTCGCCGCGCACGCCGCGCGGTCCGGGGACGCCGGCCTTCGCGATCTGCTTGCGCACGGACTTCGACAGGTCGCGCGAGGCGACCGACCCGTCCTTGATCTGCTTGCCCGTGATGAGCCGTGCCGCGGTGGCCGTCCCCGCGGTCGCGATCACCAGGCCGAGCAGGAACGCCAGCACCATCCCGGCCCGTCCCCGCATCACGCCCCGCATCCCTGATCCTCCGATTCGATCTGCGGGACGGTAGCCGGAAGCGGGCGCCGCCGTCGCACTAGCGGCGCAGGGCGACGGTGCCCAGCCCCGGCCCGAGATCCGCTCCGGCATGCAGCTGCTCGGGCTGCAGGTCGAGCAGCGTCGTCAGGAGCAGCAGCGGCGCGCCCGCCGCCCAGGCCTGCGGCCGTGAGGCCGTCGGGAACGCCACCGGAACGGTCGTCTCCGCCGACGGATACCCGGCGAAGACCTCCGGCAGGCGGTACTCGAAGTGGGGGGCCGCCGCGAGGATCGCCCTGGCGATCGTCGTCGCCGCGTCCCGGTGGCCGTACCGTGCGAGGCCCGCGGCGATGAGCGAGTTCTCGTGCGGCCAGACCGTCCCCGTGTGGTAGCCGAGCGGGTTGTACCCCGCCTCGCCGGAGCCGAGCGTGCGCACGCCCCAGCCGGAGAACAGCTCGTCGGCCAGCAGCCGGTCGGCCGTGAGCGCGGCGTCATCCGCGTCGAGCAGCCCGGACCAGAGCAGGTGGCCGATGTTCGACGTGAGGCCGTCCACGCGGCGCTTGTCACCGTCCAGCGCCAGGGCGTGGCAACCGCGCTCGGGCATCCAGAAGTCCCGCCGGACGTTCGCGCGCAGCTCAGCGGCCTGCCGCTCGAGCCGCTCGGCGAGCTCCGCGTCACCCCAGACCTCACGCGCCAGGCGGGCGGAGCGCCGGCGGGCGTCGTACACGTACCCCTGGATCTCACACGTCGCGATCGGCCCGCGGGCGAGCGTGCCGTCGGCGAACTGGATCGCGTCCCAGCTGTCCTTCCAGCACTGGTTCACGAGGCCGGCGACCTCGTTTCGGCGCGCGTACTCGACGTACCCGTCGCCGTCGGCGTCACCACTGTCGTCGATCCACGCGAGCGCGGCGCGCGCGTTGTCCTCCAGCTCGCCGACCAGCGCGTCGTCACCGGACCAGCGGTGGTACTCGTCGAGCAGCACGAGGAACAGCGGCGTCGCGTCGGCCGTGCCGAAATACGGGGAGTGCGGACGCAGCCCGCGGGCCGTGAGCTCGCCGAAGCGCAGCTCGTGGAGGATCTTGCCGGGCTCCTGCTCGTGGACGTCGTCGCGAACGGTCGCCTGCCGCGCCGCCAGCACGCGGAGCGTCGTGGCGGCGAGCCCGGGCAGGAACGGCAGCGCCTGGAAGCTCGTGATGAGGCTGTCACGGCCGAACAGCGCCATGAACCAGGGCAGTCCGGCGGCAGGCAGCGTTCCCGCCGCCGCGAGATCCGGGTGCAGCCGCAGCGCGGCGAGGTCGCTCAGGCTCGCGCGATACGTGCGCATGAGGTCCGGCGCCGTCGCGGTGAGGACGGGCGCCGTCGCCAGCCAGTCCTCCAGCTCGGCCGACTTCGCCCGCAGCAGCTCCCCCATCGGGCCGCGCGGCGTGCGCCGGACGAACGAGCCGCCCGGCTGGGCGGAGTGGGGCGTGACGGTGAACGTCACCGTCCAGCGCTCGCCGGGGGCGAGGCCGACATCGAACGCAAACCCCTGGCGCGTGACCGTTGCAGCCTGATCAGCGGCGATCGTCACGGCCCGCTCGTACCCGTCGACGGCGTACGCGAGGGTCAGGCGGCGCTCGTCACAGTCGTAGGTGACCTGGCGCTCGACCATCGGCCCGTCCTTGACCTCGAACAGGTCGGCGAAGTCGGCTTCGACCTCCATCGCGACGCGGACGATGCTCGGCTCGTGGCGGTGGCTCGTGACCGTGACCTCCTCGAGCCACACGTGGTCGATCAGCCGCCGCCGCATGACCGAGCACGGCGCCGGCTCGTCGGGCCCCACCGCCGGCGTCGTGAAGAACTGCGCGGCGAAGTGCTCGGCCTGGTCGATCCCGAGCAGGTCGAGCGTCGCACCGCCCACGAGCAGCCGCCACCGCGAGACGAAGCGCGTGTCGTCGGAGAAGAACCCGTGCTCGCGCCCCTCGTCCGCGAGCAGGTCACCCGATCGGTTCCCGACGATGAACGTGCTGCCGTCCAGCACGCTCAGCGTGCGCTCAGGCATGCGCGACGGGCCGCATCGCCGCCCGGTACGCCGCCTCGTACGCCGCGGCGACGACATCGACGTCGCAGTGCTCCGCGACCCAGGCGCGGCACGCGCGGGCGTCGATCAGCGCAAGGCGCTCCACCGCGGCGGCCATCTCCTCCTCGTCGTCGACGAGGAAGCCCGTCGTCCCATCCACGACGAGCTCGCACGCGGCGCCCTCGCGGAACGCGATCACCGGCGTCCCGCACGCGAGCGCCTCGACCATCACCATCCCGAACGGCTCCTCCCAGCGGATCGGCATCAGCAGCCCCATCGCACCGGCGAACAGCGCGTGCTTGACGCCCCCGCCCACCTCGCCGACGAAGCGGACGCGGTCGCCGTCCAGGTGCGGCGCGACATGGGCGTCGAAGAACGCCTCCTGGCCGGGCTGGACGACGCCCGCCATGACCAGCGGGACGTCCGCGGCGCGGGCGGCGGCGATCGCACGGTGCGGTCCCTTGTCGGCCGTCATCCGCCCGATCCAGAGCAGGTAGTCGTCCTTGTCCTCGCGCAGCGGCCACGCCCCGACGTCGATCGGGTTGGGGATCGCGCATGCGGCGCTGACGCCCTGCGGGGCCGACGCGAGCTGCGCGTCGCTGATCCCCACGAGCGCCGCCTTGTGCCCGTGGCGCCGGTAGAAGGCCGCCGTTCCCGCGTTGAACTGGCCGTGGAGCGTGTGGACGACAGGCGCGCCGAGGCGGTCCGCCATCGCGAGCGCGGTGAAGCCGCAGTGATCGTGGACGACGTCAAAGGCGTCCGCGCCGACCCGCAGCTCGATCTCGTCGAACGCGCGGGCGACATGGTCGGCCTCGTAGAGCGAGCGCTCGATCTCGTCCGGGTGCGCGGTGTCGAGCACCGGGACGACCTCGGCGCTCGAGACGGATCCGGGGGCGCAGAACAGCGTGACCATGTGGCCGCGGCGCACGAGCGCCTCCGTCAGCGCGCTGACCACCCACTCCACGCCGCCGTAGCCCGGCGGCGGGACGGTGATCCACGGCGGGGCGAGCATGGCGATGCGCAACCGCCGTTCGGGC
>DAIPYF010000062.1:0-12185 GCA_036782855.1 Solirubrobacteraceae bacterium | reverse complement strand
CGTACAACGGGGGCACGCCGCGCGGCGGCACGTGCGCCCGGGCCGCCAACGGGCTCAACGCCAACGGCGAGCCCAACATGACGCTGCAGTAACGGCTGGTCCCCGGTCGGGCGGGGGTCGTCACCCTGGCGGGTGGCGGCCCCCGTGCCGCCGAGGCGTCCGGGCGCGCCGGTAGACCGCGCGGATGTCGAGCTTCCTCAGCGGCCACCTCACCGGCGAGGCGCGCACGCCCGACGAGATCCGCGACGCCGCGTACCTCTTCACCGGGGACGTCGGCGCAAAGCAGTCGCGATTCTGGCTGCTGCTCGTCCTGTCGGCGATCGTGGCGACCGCCGGGGTCGTCGGGGACTCGACCGCGACGGTCATCGGCGCCATGATCATCGCGCCGCTCGCCATCCCGATCCAGGGCGTGGCGGTCGGCGTGGCGAACGGCGAGCTGCGCGCCCTCCTGCTCTCCGCGGCGATCGTCCTGGGGGGCGCGGCGGCCGTCGTCGCGATCGCGATGCTGTTGGGGTTCGTCCTGCCGGAGCTCGAGCCCGCGAGCGAGAACTCGCAGATCACCGGACGGGTGACGCCGACCCTCGTCGACCTCGCCGCCGCGGCGGCGACGGGGCTCGCCGGAGCGTTCGCCGTCGCGCGGCGGGACATCGGCGACATCCTGCCCGGCGTCGCGATCGCGATCTCGCTCGTCCCGCCGCTCTGCGTCGTCGGCGTCACCGCGGTCGAGGGCGACTGGGCGGGGTCGGTCGGGGCGCTGCTGCTGTTCGCGACGAACGTGCTCGCGATGATCGTCGTCGGCATCGCGCTCTTCACCGGGCTCGGCTACCTGCGTTCGCGACGGGACGGGGCGGCCGTGCCGCGGCGGACGGTCTACGCCGTCCTCGGCATCGCCACCGGCGTGATCGTGGTCGCGCTCGGGCTGAGCACCTACCGGACGGTCCAGCTCTCGATCTGGCAGGACTCGGCGGAGACCATCGCGTCCGACTGGGCGCAGGAGGACGGCGAGCGCCTCGTCGCGGCGCGCTTCGAGGGTGACAAGCTGATCCTGACCGTCGAGGGACGCGGGGACGGATCGCGCGACGAGGAGCTGCCGCGGCTGCTGCGTCCCGACCTGCCCGCGGGGACGCCCGTCGTGCTCGACCGGCTCGCCGGCGACCGCAACGACCTGGGCGAGCTGCCCCGGTAGCGGTGCTCTGGCAAGCTCCGCGACCCCGCCCTCTCAGACAAGGACGCGCCCCGCATGAGCCTCTCCGGCAAGACCCTCTTCATCTCCGGCGCCAGCCGCGGCATCGGACTGGCGATCGCGCTGCGCGCCGCGCGCGACGGCGCGAACGTCGCGCTGATCGCCAAGACCGCCGAGCCGCACCCCAAGCTCGAGGGCACCGTGTACACGGCGGCCGCCGCGATCGAGGAGGCGGGCGGCCGGGCGCTGCCGATCGTCGGCGACATCCGCGACGACGAGCAGGTCGCCGCGGCGGTCGCGCAGGCAGTGGAGCGGTTCGGGGGGATCGACGTCTGCGTCAACAACGCCTCGGCGATCAACCTGTCCGGGACCGAGGACCTCGACATGAAGCGCTACGACCTCATGCAGGACATCAACGTGCGCGGGACGTTCGTCGTGACGCGCGCGTGCGTGCCTCACCTGCGCCACGCCGAGAACCCGCACATCCTCACCCTGTCGCCGCCGATCGGGATCGAGGACCGCTGGCTCGCGCCGCACGTCGCGTACACGCTCGCGAAGTACGGCATGAGCCTGTGCGCGCTCGGCTTCGCGGTCGAGTTCAAGGACGACGGGATCGCCTCCAACGCGCTCTGGCCGCGCACGCTGATCGCGACCGCCGCGGTGCAGAACCTGCTCGGGGGCGAGGCGGCGATGGAGAAGTCGCGCAAGCCCGAGCTGTACGCCGACGCCGCGTACGCGGTGATCACGCGGCCGAGCCGCGAATGCACGGGCAACACCTACCTCTGCGAGGACGTGCTCGCCGAGGAGGGCGTGACGGACTTCGAGGCGTACGGCTATGTGGCGGGCGGCACGCCGCAGGTGGACCTGTTCGTGGACCACGTGTAGCGCGCGGTCAGGCGCGGCTCGGATTCTCGCGCTGCAGGTCACCCAGGCGGTGGACGAGGTTCGAGGAGAAGCGCTCGACGAGCCGCGGATCGTGCGATTGCCGGGCGCGCCAGGCCGCCTCGGCGGCGGCCCAGGACCCGGCCGGCGCGCCGAGCGACTCGGCGACCGCGTCGCGGCCGTCCTCGGGGATCCGGCGATGGGCGATCTGCGCGGTCGCCTCGAGCCAGACGTCGAAGCTCACGCCGTCGATCGGCTCGAGCGCGGGGTCGCCGGGCGGGATGCCGCCGTCGTTCGGGCCGCCGCCCTTGCGCAGCTCCCGGATCATGTCCCGCGGGATCGTGAACGGGAGCTTCGCGATGAAGCCCACGCCGCGCACCTGGTCGGCGTACCAGCGCAGGTCGTCCCGGGGCGACCAGTTGGTGTCGTCGGTTCGCGGCCGGTCGCGCCCCGCGTGGCGGTCGAGCCGTCCCATCGGCGCAGGCTATCGGGAGGGCGGACGGCCGCGTGCGGCACGATGGGGGAATGACCACCGACCCGCCGCTGTCCATCCTCGTCATCCCCGGCGCGCTGCGCGCACGCTCGATGAACCGTGCGCTCGCGCACGCGGCGGTGGGCCTCGCGCCCGCCGGGACGGCGCTGACGGTGCACGAGCTCCACGACGTCCCCCCGTACGACGGCGACATCGAGGCGGCCGGCATCCCGGAGAGCGTGATCGCGCTGAGCGAGGCGATCGCCGCTGCGGGTGCCCTGTTCTTCTGCACACCCGAGTACAACAGCTCCGTCCCCGGGGTGCTCAAGAACGCGATCGACTGGGCCTCGCGGCCGCCCGCGCCGCCGCTGGCCGGCAAGCCCGCCGCGTTCGCAGGCGCGTCGCCCGGCGGCTTCGGGACGATCCGCTCGCAGACGCACCTGCGGCAGGTCCTGCAGTTCACCGGCGTCGAGGTGATGCCGAAGCCGGAGCTGTACTACTCGCGCGCGTCCGCGCTGTTCGGGGACGACGGTGAGCTGCGCGACCCGGAAGCGATCGGGCGCCTCGAGGCGCATCTGGCGGCATTCGCGGCGTGGGTGCGCGGGCGCGGCGCCTGAGGATGGCTGCCTTGCAGCCCCTTCGCGAGGGTGTACTCACGCCGTTGCGATCCGCTCGAGGATTCCGTTGAGGGCCTCGAGGTCGCGGGGGTCGAGAGTGCTGAGGGCCGGCGGCGGGGTCCCGAGGATCTCGTCGGCCCGGCGCGCGAGGCTCTTGCCCTTCCGGGTGGCCTCGACGAGCTTGGCGCGCCGATCTGTCGGGTGGGGGCGACGGCGCACCAGGCCCTGTTCCTCGAGGCTGTCCACGAGCGTCGTCGCGTTCGGGCGGTCGATCCCGAGCGACTCGGCGAGCTCGCTCATCAGCATCGGGCGACGCGCGACCCGGCGAACCGCTCGGGCCCGTCCGAAGCTCATCCCGAGCGTCTCCACGACGGCGCGCCGGCGCTCGTGGTCGAGCACGAGGTCGGACATGCGCAGCCAGGCCTGGCGTGCCACGTCGCTGTTCGGTTCGGGCTTGGCGTGTGAGCTCATCGTCATTCCGACCCTATGACGCCGGGAGAGCCTCGGGGTTGAGCACCGCCGCCGTCCTGCGCGCCGATGCGTCGGCTCGGCTGCTCGTGGCGACCAGCCCGAGGACGAGGACGACCCCGCCGCAGGCGGTGAGCAGCCACCATGCCGGGTGACTGGCTGCGGTCGCCGCGTCGGAGGCGGTCCCGGCCGCGTGGGCAGTGGCGATCGCCCCGACGACGGCGACGCCGAGCGCCTGGCCGACCTGGCGGGACGTCGTGGCGATCGCAGCGGCGACCCCTGCCTGCGCTCGCGGCATTCCGGACACCGCGGCGTTGGTGATGGGGGCGTTGACCAGACCGAACCCGAACCCGAAGACCACGTACGCGGCGATCAGCTGCGCGAACGGGGTGGTCGGGGAGATCCCCGTGAGCATCGCGCACCCGATCAGCGTCGCCGCCCCGGAGCTGACCAGTGGGAGCTGGGGACCGCGGCGCCCGACGATGCGCCCGGAGATCGGGGACATGACGATCGTCATCAGGGCCATGGGCAGCACTGCGAGTCCCGCCTGCACCGGGCTGAGGCCGCGGACCTGCTGGAGGTACAGGGTGTTCAGGAAGAGGAACCCGCCGAACGCGGCGAACGCGGCGACGGAGATCACGATCGACGCCGAGAACGGGGTGGAGCGGAAGAACCGCAGGTCGATCAGCGGCTCATCCCTGCGCGGCTCGTAGACGAGGAGACCGGTCAGGGCGCCGGCGGCGGCGCTCAGGGTGACCACGATGAGTGGCGAGGTCCAGCCGCGGGCGGGCGCCTCGATGATGCTGAACGTCAGGGTGGAGAGCAGGACGAACACGAGCACCTGGCCGACCGGGTCGAAGCGGCGCGCACGCGGCGCCCGCGACTCGGGGATGAAGCGCAGGGTCAGCGCGATCGCCGCCAGCCCGATCGGCACGTTGAGGAAGAAGATCGCCTCCCAGCCTGCCGCGGCGACCAGCGCACCGCCGACGATCGGTCCGAGCGCCATCGAGATCCCGAAGACCGCGCCCCACACGCCGACCGCCTGCGCCCGCTCGCGCGGGTCGGTGAAGGTGTTGGTGATGATCGACATGGCGACCGGGTTGAGCATCGCCGCCCCGACGCCCTGAAGTGCGCGTGCGGCGATCAGCAGCTCCACGGTCGGTGCGACGGCGCACAGCACGGAGGCCGTGGAGAACAGCGCCAGCCCGGTCACGAAGACCCGCCGACGACCCAGGCGATCTCCCATCGCCCCGGCGAACATCAGCAGACTCGCCATCACGACGATAAACGCGTCCACGGTCCACTGGAGGCCGGAGACGCCGGCGTCAAGATCCTGCCCGATCGCCGGCAGGGCGACGTTCAGGGCTGTGATGTCGACCCCCACGATCAGCAGGCTGAGGCAGCAGATCGCAAGGATCCCCAGCCGCCGGCTGCGGGTGGGCTCGTGGATGGCGACGTGAGCGGCACCGGACGGGGTGGCGGTTGCGGGTACTGTTCGATTCATAATCATTATGTTTGCACAACCAGTTGTCGGCCGTCAAGCCCGGTCCCGAACAGGGCATGCCAGCGAGCTGGAACCAACGCCCCGGACGGAAGGAGGCCGGCGACCGCTGTCGTTCCAAGAGGCCACGCGCATCGCGCGGCGGCGCTCGCACGCGCACTCACGCGCGAGCCGGCCACCCGGGCGAGGTGGACCGCTGCTTCTCCGAGGAGTACCCCCAGGGGGAATCGAACCCCCGCTACCAGCGTGAAAGGCTGGCGTGCTAACCGCTACACCATGGGGGCGTGCGGGCCGCTGAAGTGTAGTTGCGCCGCGGGGCCGGCCGGGCCATGATCGAGCGCATGAGTCGCAACCGGGAGTGTGGTCGTCGGGATGTGCGCGTGGTGCGGGTCGCCGGCGCCGGCGCGGGCGTCGGCTCGCTCGGCGCGGGATCGGCGGGCGCGCTGGCCGTCGGCGCCCTGGCCGGCGGGGCGGTCGCGCTCGGGGCGGTCGCGATCGGCCGGCTCGTGATCGGGCGGGCGGTGATCCGGCACCTGCGGATCGAGGAGCTGGAGGTCGGGCGGCTGCGGGTCGGGGAGCTGGAGGTGGAGGGCGGGAGCGCGGCTACGATCGCGGATCGATGGGCCGTTAGCTCAACGGTAGAGCGCGGGCCTTTTAAGCCCTGAGATCCGGGTTCGAATCCCGGGCGGCCCATGCCCGCCGTGCCGCTGCTGCGAGTTTCGACCAGTCCCTGGTCACAACTCGCAGCGAGTGCGCCGCCTCGTGTCTTGCCTGCGAGAAATGACCAGTAACTGGGTGTTTCCGGCCATCGAGGCATCTGTCGGGACACCAACTCCCTGAAACCCGACCCGTATTTGGTAGTTTCCACTGCGTGCCTCCGCTGACCGCCGAGCAGCTGGACCCCGCGAACCCGCCCGACCTGGAGGATCTGACCGCCGAGGAGGTCGTGCGCTGGGCGCTCGAGCGCTTCCACCCGTCGATCGCCCTCGCCTGCTCCTTCCAGCAGGAGGAGAGCGTGCTGCTCGACATCCTCTTCGCGGAGCGGCCCGACGCGCGCGTGTTCGCGCTCGACACCCACGTCCTCTTCCCGGAGACGTACGCGCTCTGGGAGCAGACCGAGCAGCGCTACGCCACGACGGTCGAGCGTTTCGAGGGCCCGTCGCTCGCCGCCCAGGCCGCCGAGCATGGCGACGAGCTGTGGAACCGCGACCCGAACGCGTGCTGCGCGATCCGCAAGGTCGAGCCGCTCGGCCGTGCGCTCGCCGGCCTCGACGCCTGGATCACCGGCGTGCGGCGCGAGCAGTCCCCGACCCGCGCGGGCGCCCGCAAGGTCGAGTGGGACGAGCGCCACGGCCTGTGGAAGCTCAACCCCCTCGCGGACTGGACCGAGCGCGCCATCTGGACCCGCATCACCGAGCGCGGCCTCCCGTACAACCCGCTGCACGACCGCGACTACTCCTCGATCGGCTGCACGCACTGCACGCTCCCGGGCGCCGGCCGCGAGGGTCGCTGGGCCGGCGGCGACAAGACCGAGTGCGGGCTGCACACATGACCGGGACCTGCGTCGGCGCCCCGCCGCTCAGCGCGCTCGATGCGCTCGAGGCCGAGGCGATCCACGTCATGCGCGAGATCGCCGCGGTGCGCGAGCGCCCGGCGCTGCTGTTCTCCGGCGGCAAGGACTCGATCGTCCTGCTGCGCCTCGCCGAGAAGGCGTTCCGCCCGGGCCGCTTCCCGTTCCCCGTGATGCACGTGGACACCGGGCAGAACTTCCCCGAGGTCATCGAATTCCGCGACCGCCGCGTCGCGGAGATCGGCGAGCGGCTGATCGTCGCCTCGGTGCAGGACTCGATCGACGCGGGCCGCGTCGCCGACGTCAGCGGCCCCGGCTCCTCGCGCAACCGCCTGCAGACCGTGACGCTGCTCGACGCGATCCTCGAGCACAAGCTCGACGCGTGCTTCGGGGGCGCGCGACGCGACGAGGAGCGCTCGCGCGCGAAGGAGCGCATCGTCAGCCTGCGCGACGACTTCGGCGGCTGGGACCCGCGCGCGCAGCGCCCCGAGGTGTGGGACCTCTACAACGCCGGCGTCCTGCCCGGCGAGCACGTCCGCGCGTTCCCGATCTCCAACTGGACCGAGCTCGACGTCTGGCGCTACATCGCCCGCGAGGGCCTCGAGCTGCCGTCGATCTACTTCGCCCACGAGCGCTCCGTCTTCGAGCGCGACGGGATGCTCTACGCGGACGACCCGCTCGTCGAGCGCCTCCCGAGCGAGGAGCCGTTCGTCGCGAGCGTCCGCTACCGGACCGTCGGCGACATGACCTGCACCGGCGCGGTCCGCAGCACCGCCGCCACCATGGAGGACGTGGTCGCGGAGATCGCGGCCACGCGCATCACCGAGCGCGGCGAGACACGCGCCGACGACCGCGCGACGGAGGCCGCGATGGAGGACCGCAAGCGCGAGGGGTACTTCTAGTGGAGGCCGCCGGACTGCTCCACGAGGTCGAGCCGGCGCTGCTGCGCCTGGCCACGTGCGGCTCCGTCGACGACGGCAAGTCCACCCTGATCGGGAGGCTGCTGCACGACACGCGGCAGATCGCCGACGACCAGATGGAGCACGTGCGCGACGTCTCCGCGCGTCGCGGCGGGGGCGACTTCGACCTCGCGCTGCTGACCGACGGCCTGCGCGCCGAGCGCGAGCAGGGCATCACCATCGACGTCGCCTACCGCTCATTCCTCACCGACCGCCGGCGCTTCATCCTCGCCGACTGCCCGGGGCACGAGCAGTACACGCGCAACATGGTCACGGGCGCGTCGACGGCCGACGCGAGCGTCCTGCTCGTGGATGCGCGGCTCGGCGTGCAACCCCAGACGCGCCGCCACCTGGCGATCTCCGCGCTGCTGCGGGTGCCGCACGTCCTCGTCGCCGTGAACAAGATGGACCTCGTCGGCTGGGACGAGGCGCGCTTCGCCGAGATCGCCGACGAGCTGCGCGGGCTCGCCGACGGCCTGGGCCTCCCGGACCTCGTGTGCGTCCCGATCAGCGCGCTCGAGGGCGCGGGCGTCGTGGACCCGGTCGGCGATCTCGCGCCCTGGCACCCCGGCCCGTCGCTCGTGACCCGCCTGGAGGACCTGCCACTCGACGGCGCCGACCAGCACGGCCCGCTGCGCCTCCCCGTCCAGTGGGTCATCCGCCCCGAGGGCGAGCACGGCGGCGGCCGGCGCTACGCGGGCCGGATCGCGCGCGGCACCGTCGCCGTCGGCGACGAGGTCATCGCGCTGCCCTCCGGCCAGGAGGCCGTCGTCATCGGCATCGAACTGCTCGGCAGCGACCTCGACGCGGCCGCGGCGCCGCGCTCGGTCGCCGTCCGGCTGGACCGCGAACTCGACATCTCCCGCGGCGACGTGCTCTGCCGCGTCGGCGAGGCACCCGCACCCGCCCGTGACCTCGAGGCGACGCTCTGCTGGATGCACGAGCGGCCGCTCCAGCCCGGGGCGCGCCTGCTGCTCAAGCACGGCGCGCGCACGACGCGGGCAATCGTCGGCGAGATCCGCGAGCGCCTGGAGCTCGAGACGCTCACCGCGGTCCCCGCACCCGACGGGCTCGCCCTGAACGACCTCGGACACGTGACGCTGAAGGTCGCCGACCCGCTCGTCGCCGACCCCTACGGCGAGTGCCGCGAGACCGGCGCGTTCGTCCTGATCGACGCGCAGGACCATGCCACGCTCGCCGCGGGCATGATCGTCAGCGCGCTCTGAGCGGGTCGCTCAGCCGCGGCGCGTGAGCGCCCGCAGCAGCAGCTCGCACGAACGGTCCAGCTGGTCGAGCGTCGCGTCCTCGACGCGCTGCACGCCCGTCTCGCGGTTGAGCCAGCCGTTGATCTCCGCGTGCGTGCGCCGATCGCGCCGCGAGAGCTCGCCGACGAGCCGGCGGCGCTTGTCCCGCAGGAGCTTGCGGCGCTCGAACGCCGGCATCCTGCCGGCGTCCGGCGGCGGCGGGACGGCGGACGGGAACGCGGGCGCCGCCGACGGCGCGACGACCGCGGCCGGGCCGGGCGGCCCGAACAGGGCCATCTGCGACTGCGGGCTCACATCCGCGGCGACGGGCACGAACTCCAGCGGCGCATCCGGCTCGGTCTCGCGCCGCACGCGCAGCTCGTCGAGCGCCTCCGGGTCGTCCTCCGAGGGCGGGCGCAGCACGTGGCGCAGCTCCGTCTCGACCTCGGCCGCGTGGACGCGCAGCACCTCGTCGGCGGGAAGGTAGACCCAGCTCGGCTCGACGGGGCGCTTCGGGATCGTCCGGACGAACCGCCCGACGATCTGCCGGAAGATCAGCGGGGTCTTCGCGGCCGTGGCGTACACCCCGACGCGCAGCCGCGGGATGTCGACGCCCTCGCTGACCATGTTCACCGCGACGATCCACGGGTCGCGCGCGTCGGTGAAGCGCGTGAGCTTCTCGGCCGAGCGCGCGTCGGTGTGCAGCACGACGACGGGCGCGGCGCCCGTGACCTGGCGCAGGACCTTCGCGATCGCCTTCGCGTGCTCGCCGTCGGCGGCGACGACGAGGCCGCCCGCGTCCCTGTGACCTCCCGCGCGCAGGCCCTCCAGACGCGTGTTCGCCTGCTCGAGGATCCGCGGCAGCCCGTCCGGCAGCTCGACGCTGATGGCGGTCCTGTACCGGCGGCCCGCCTCGCGCCCGCTGAGGACGTCCGAGAACGACGCCTCGACGACGTCGTCCCCGCTGCGCCACTGGAGCTTTCCGTCGTACGGGATGAACGTGACGGGGCGGCAGATGCCGTCACGGACCGCGTCGGCGTACGTGAAGGAGACGTCGGCCTCGGCGACGCCGTCCGCGTCGTAGCGCACGCCCGGGATCGCGGCCTGGTCGGAGCGGAACGGCGTGCCGGACAGGAGCAGCCACCGGTCGCGGGCGGGGCCGAACGCCGCCTCGAACCCCTCCCCCCACGCGAGCTCGTCGCCCAGGTGGTGCGCCTCGTCGGCGATGACGAGCGTGTCGGGCCCGACGTGCCGCGCCCACCTCAGCCCCGCCTGCGCGACCCGTGCGTAGGTGACGGCGATCCCGTGGAAGTCCCCGGGCGGGCGCGGGGTCGCGGCGCCCGGCTGCAGGTGCACGCCCAGGCGCCCGGCGGCGCTGGCCCACTGGCGGGTCAGCGGCCCGGTCGGGGTGACGACGACGACGCGGCGGACCCGCCCGCGGTGCAGGAGCTCGCGGGCGAACTCGAGCGCGGGGCGCGTCTTGCCCGCGCCGGGAGCGGCGGCGATCAGGAACGGTGGGCGCTCCGTGCCCGCCTCCCAGGCGCGCATGCCCACGAGCGCCTCCTGCTGCCAGCCCCTGAGCGTCGGTGGGGCATGGCGGGCGGAGGACGACGACATCAGGCCGCGGGATCCTGCGACACGCGCCGGACGGATCCGGCGCGTGCCCGGTCCTGCGCTAGTTCTGGAGCTTGTCGACCCTGCCGGTCCGCTTCATGACGAAGCCGAAGAGCGGAAGGACGATCATGGTGCCGATGATCGCGCTGAGGATGCCGCCGAGGTCGAAGATGTCGTCATCGCCGATGCCGATCCAGCTCGTGAAGATCAGCCAGCCGACCCAGGCGCCGACGAGCCCCAGGACGGTCGAGAGGGCCCAGGACTTCCAGCCCTCGACGCGGCTGAAGGCGTCGGGCATGACGAAGCGGGCGATGGTTCCGGCGAGGAAGCCGAGGATGAGCGCGCCGATCATGGCGATCTCCTTGAAGTCGGGGGACAGGGGTTGCGGAAACGGTACCCCCGGCGCGGCGTCCGGTCACACGCTCACGCAGGACGGCGTGCGGTCACGGCCTCGGCTTCGATCTCCACGAGCATTCGCGGGTCGATGAGCGCGGCGACCTGCACCATCGTCGTGACCGGCGGATGGGCCCCGAACGCCTCGCCGTGCGCCCGCGCGACGTCCTCCCAGCGGGAGATGTCGGTGACGTAGATGCGGGTGCGGACGACGTCGGCGAGCGTCGCCCCGGCGAGCGCGAGCGCCGCCTCGACGTTCACGATCGCCTGCCGTGTCTGCGCGCCGGCGTCGCCAGGCCCGGCGATCTCCCCGTCCGGCAGCGTCGCGGTCGTCCCCGCGACGAGGACGCGGTCGCCGGCGCGCACGGTGCGCGAGTAGCCGGCGATCGGCTCCCACGGGGCGCCGGAGGAGAAGCGGTCGATCGGGGTCGGCGCCGAGCCGGTCATCGGGCGACCGTACCCGACAGCCGGGAGACCCGGAACGAGACCGATCCACAAGCGAACGAGCCGTCGCCCTCTCGATACGCAGCTGTGCCGGTCACCAGGGCCGAAACACCCAAGCGAGCACGAGCGCCGGCACGACGTCTAGCCCGGCCCGCTTCCGCAGCCGGTCGCTCCGACGGCGTCGGCGGCCGCCACGGCCTCGCTCAACGCCGACTGGGATTCCCCCGTGACCCGCGCGATGTTGGCGACGACCTTGGACTTCGCCGCCGCCTCCAGCCGTCCGACGACGTCAACGTTCCCTTGGTCGGCGGCGATGAACGCATCCCACTGCGCCTTGGTCGTGTCGTCGGGCGTGAGCGCGGCCAGTTCGGCGTGTCGCTGCTGGAAGAGGTCATGGGAGGCGGCTGCGTAGGTCCCGACGCTCGCCAGGTCGGTCAGGTCGCTGGGCAACTTGACCGTGTCCAGGAACTTGCTGCGATAGGTCGCGCAGATCGCGTCGGCCCTTGCGGCGAGCGCGCTGCGGTCGAGAGCCCGTTGGTCCCCTGAACCCCCCGTCGCGCTGCCCTTCTCGTCGCTCGAGCCACAGCCGGCCAGCACGGGAGCGGAGAGGGCGAGGGCGACCAGGGCGACGACGGCACGGGGCTGAGACATGTGACCGAAGGTACCCGCCTGGGCCGGCGTGCGGGAGCGTCCCTGAGGCTCTGCTCCACCCGACCGACGCGGACGGCCGATCCTGCTCGGGGCTCACCGGCATCGACACGGCGGGCGTCGCCGCCGACCTGCCCCCCCCGGCCGCGCGCGCGCGCCCCTGTCGGCCGCCCGCGCCGCCCCCACGACC
>DAIPYF010000061.1:6655-12209 GCA_036782855.1 Solirubrobacteraceae bacterium | reverse complement strand
CCGACCGCCGCGGCGAGGACCGCGAAGGTGATCGTCGCGTCGTCCACGCAGGATCAGACCGGCCAGCCGGGGCCGAGCGGGATGCCCAGCAGGAACCAGAGCATGAAGAAGACGGTCCAGACGACGCTGAGGATGATCGCGTAGGGGATCATCAGCGCGATCACCGTGCCGATGCCGGAGTCCTTCTGGTAGCGCGCGGCGAAGACGACCATCAGCGGGAAGTAGGGCATCAGCGGCGTGAGGACGTTCGTCGGCGAGTCGCCGGTGCGGTAGGCGGCCAGCACCGTCTGCGGCTCGACGCCCAGGCGCAGCATCAACGGGACGAAGATCGGAGCGACGATCGCCCACTTCGCGATCTTCGCGGGGATCAGGAAGTTCACGAGCGCCGTGAGGAAGATGATCCCCAGCAGCAGCAGGCCCTTCCCGAGGTCCATCTCCTCGAGCACGTCACCGAGCGCGATCGCGACGACGCGGGCGATGTTGCTGAAGTCGAAGTACGCGATGAACTGCGCGATCAGCAGGAAGAGGAACAGCAGGCTGGCGAGGCTCGCCCATGCCTTCGTGATCATGCCGAGCGTGTCGTCGCTGTTCCTGACGGTCCCGGTCGCCCTGCCGAACGCGATGCCGGTGACGAGGAACGCCGCCGAGATCATCACGATCAGGCTGCTCATGAACGGGGAGTCGCCGACGATGTCGCCCGTGTCCGGGTTGCGCAGCGGCGCCCCGGAGGGCAGTGTCAGGAGCGCGATCACGGCCAGCACGGCGATCAGCGCGTAGAGCGCCCAGCGCAGGCCCTTCGCCTCTGCGGCGGCATCGATCTCCGGGCCCTCCTCGCGCTCGAGCTCCTCGTGGTCGGCCTGGCTGCGATCCCACGGCCCGAGCCGCGGCTCGATGATCCGCGTCGTGATCTGCGC
Organism: Solirubrobacteraceae bacterium; assembly: GCA_036782855.1. GTDB lineage: Bacteria > Actinomycetota > Thermoleophilia > Solirubrobacterales > Solirubrobacteraceae > F1-60-MAGs163. The sequence goes on along the minus strand of DAIPYF010000061.1, from coordinate 11,295 downwards.
GATCACGATGGTGAGGAAGATCGTCGAGCCGATCCCGTACCAGAGGTTCGCGACGAGGTCGAGGTTGATCGTCGGGTCCACGAGCTGCGCGGACTCGTTGGCGATGTCGGTCACGACGCCGTCGGCCGGGGTGATGAGGACGTTGATGCCGAACGCCGCGCTGACCGCCCCGAAGCCGGCGGCGATGCCGGCGAGCGGGTGTCTGCCCACGCTGAGGAACGCGACGGCGGCGAGCGGGATCAGCACGAGGTACCCGGCGTCCGCGGCGACGCTCGAGATGATCCCGACGAAGACGATGATGTAGGTCAGCGAGCCGGGGGTGGAGATCGCGACGAGCTTGCGGATCAGCGCGCCGATCAGCCCGGAGTACTCGGCGACGCCGACGCCGATCATCGCGACGAGGATCACGCCGATCGCAGCGAACCCCAGGAAGTTGGGCACGAACGACGTGAACATGAAGCGGATGCCCTCGACGGTCAGCAGACCCTTGACGCCGATCTCCTCGGTCGCGAGCTTGTAGGCCTCCGCGTTCGCCGGGTCGTTCGCGAGGTCGTCGGTGGGGGGCGACCCGTCGGCCGGGTTGGCGACGAGGCTGGTGACGCTCACGTTCGCCCAGTCGAGGATCTGCGAGACCAGGATCACGCCGATGATCAGCGCGAGGAACAGGATCGCCGGGCTGGGGACCCGGTTGCCCGCCTTCTCGACCCAGGCGAGCGCGCGCTCGGCGAAGCCGCGGTCCTCGGGGGCGTGGGCGGTGAAGGCCTCTGCGCTCATGCCGACGCCCGCTTGAACGCCTCGGCGTACCGGCCGAAGAAGTCCGCCTCGGCGACGACCGCGTTCTCGAACTCGCTGAGCAGCACGCGCTCGTTTGGCCCGTGGATGTTCGCGTAACCGTCGGTGGTCCCGACGAGCAGCGCCTCCGCGTCCGGCAGGGCGCCCGCGAGCGCGCTGACGATCGGAATCGACCCGCCGCTCCCCGCGGTCACGACGTCGGCGCCCCATGCCATGGACCAGGACTCGCGGGCCGCGGCGTACGCCGGACCGCCCGTCGCCGCCGCGAAGCCGTTGCCGGTCGGGCCCGGCCGGACGTCGATCTCGATGCCGAACGGCCGCACGGCGCGCAGGTGCTCGATGACGGCCGTCTGTGCTTCCACCGCGTCCTGCTCCGGGTGCACGCGGACGTTCAGCACCGCGCGCGCGTGCGGGGAGACCGCGTTGACGGCACCGTCCACCGAGGGGACGTCGATGCCGATGACCGTGATCGCGGGCCCCGACCAGATGCGCGATCCCAGCCCGCCGCTGCCGATGAGCGGCATGCCGTCGAGGACCGTCCCGAGGTCGCGGAACTGCTCCTCGGTCTGCGCCGGGCCCTCCCACTCGTTGCGCCGCAGGCCCGCGACGGCGACGTCGCCGTGCTCGTCGTGGAGCGTCGCGATCGCGTGCAGGAGCGCGAGCAGCGCGTCGGGCGCGGCGCCCCCGTACTGCCCGCTGTGCTGGCCGGACTGCAGCGTGCGCACCTCGAGCGTCACGTTGCCCATGCCGCGCAGCGCGATGTTGAGCGTCGGGATGCCGGGGGCGATGCTGCCCATGTCCCCGATGATCAGCGTGTCGGCGCGGAACAGCTCGGGATCGGTCGCCGGGTGGCTCGTGAGCGCGCCGCTCCCGATCTCCTCGTAGCCCTCGATGCAGATGCGCACCCCGACGGGTGGACGGCCGCCCCAGGCGCGCAGTGCGCCGACGTGCATGAGGATGTTGGACTTCGTGTCCGCCGTGCCGCGCCCGAACAGCGCGCCGTCGCGCTCGGTCGGCTCGAAAGGCGGCGAGTCCCACAGCGACTCGTCGCCGGCCGGGACCACGTCGTAGTGGCTGTACAGCAGGACGGTGGGTGCCCCCGGCGGTGCGGGGATGTGGCCGACGACGACGGGTGCCGTGTCGGGCAGGTCGAGCCGGCCGACCTCGACGCCGGCGCCGGCGAAGAGCGTCGACGTCAGCTCGAAGGCCTCCAGCAGCGGCGCGTCGATGACGCCCGGGACCGACACCGACGGGATCCGGACGAGGTCCTCCAGGTCCCGGCGCAGCTGCGGCGTGAGCGCGCGCACATCGTCGCCACTGGGCGGTTGGGGCGGGGTGTCCGACATCTGTGCAGTCCTCCTGGTCCGGCCGGCGAGCCCGGCACACATGCGCTGGAACCTTCCAGAACGTCGAATCTCGCGCAAGACGACACGGAGCGTGGCGCGCCGCCGCGGTCAGCCGTCATCGTCGAGCGCGGCGATGTCCGCCGGCCGGCGCCGGGGGCCGATCGCGTCACGCGCGCTGTCACTTCTCCTGCTGCGCCGCGGCGGCGTGGCCACTCAGGTCCGCGAGCGTCATGGGGTGGGCCGGAGGCGCGTCGAGGATCCGGGTGACCGTCGGGGTGAGGTCCGCCGCGACGTGGAGCAGGTCGCCCGGCTCCAGAGGCGTCCACGGCATGTCGTCGCCCATCGCCTCGCTCGCGACGGCGATCCCGGGTGCCGGGACGTCCACGCCGTAGCGCAGCCGGCGCCGGCGATCGACGTGCCCGGACGCCTGCGTCTCACGCTCGTCGAGCCACAGCAGGTCGTGGGTGTCCGGGTAGCGCAGCGCCCACAGCTCGTCGGCGGTCGCGAGCAGCAGGTTGACCGCGTACAGCGGCAGCGTCTCCGCGATCCAGGTCGTCACGGCGGTGATCGCGGCGGTGACGTCGCCGTCGCGGTCGTCGATCTCCTGCGTGACGAGCGCGAACACCCGCTCGGAGTCCGTCTCGCCGCCGATCAGCGCGCGGTACTCGGGGCGCAGACGCGCCTCCAGCGCGTCGAGCCCGTGGACGACGCCGTTGTGGGCGAAGACCCGGCCGTGCTGGACGAACGGGTGCGTGTTGCGCTCGAGGTTCTCGCCGTTCGTCGCGAAGCGGATGTGGGCGACGAAGATGCGCGATCGCAACTCGTGCGCCTCCTGCGGGAACGCACGGTCCTCAAAGGCGGCCTTCGCGCGCTTCACGACATGCGGCCGGCCCTCGCGGTCGAAGGTGCCGATCCCGTAACCGTCCGGTTCCTTGCGGCTCTGGGCCTCGACGCTGTCCGGCGCCTCGAGCAGCCCCAACGTCGCGGGGTACGGTGCGGCCGCGACGCGGGCGAACAGGCGGCACATCTCAGCTGAACTCCCGCTCGGTCCACCACGGGAAGAAGTCCGGCATCCCGTCGCTGACCTGCATCGGGAAGTTCGCGGGCCGCTTCTCCAGGAACGCCATGACGCCCTCGATCGCGTCGGGCGACGCGCCCCGCACCGCGATGCCGCGCGAGTCGACCTTGTGGGCCTCCATCGGGTGGTCCGCGCCGGCCATCCGCCACAGCATCTGCCGCGTCAGCGCGACCGACACGGGCGCCGCGTTCTCGGCGATCTCCGCCGCCAGCGCGTACGCGGCGGGCAGCAGGTCGTCCGGCTCGTGGACGCTGCGCACCAGGCCGCCCGCGAGCGCCTCGTCGGCACCGAAGATGCGCCCGGTCTCACACCACTCGAGCGCGCGGCTGATCCCGACCACCCGCGGGAGGAACCACGACGAGGCGGCCTCCGGGACGATGCCGCGCCTGGCGAACACGAAGCCGAAGCGCGCCTCCGTCGAGGCCAGGCGCATGTCCATGGGCAGCTGCATCGTCGTGCCGATGCCGACCGACGGCCCGTTGATCGCGCCGATCACCGGCTTCAGGCACTCGAAGATGCGCAGCGTCACGAGCCCGCCGCCGTCGCGATGCGCCGCCTCGTCGCCCTCCGCGTAGCTGAACGTGTCGCCGCCGCCGGACAGGTCGGCGCCGGCGCAGAAGCCGCGCCCCGCGCCCGTGACGACCACGGCGCGCACGGCGTCGTCGGCGTCGACGACATCCAGCGCGGCGATCATCTCCAGCGCCATCGTCGCGGTGAACGCGTTCAGCTTGTCGGGGCGGTTCAGGGTGATCGTCGCGACGTGGTCGGCGACGGCGTAGGTGATGTGCTCGAAAGCGGCCGTGTCGGTCATGGCGCGGGAGCCTATGCGCGCGGTGCCGGATCGGCACGCCGGCGCGGCCCCGATCCGCCTCACCGCTCAGCCGGACGGGCGTACTCTGGACGACCATGACCGTCACGCCCACCGATCTGCAGACCGTCGGCCATTGGATCGCCGGCGCACCCGACACGGCCGCCGAGCGGTTCGGGGACGTCCACGACCCCGCGACCGGCCAGGTCGCGCGCCGCGTCGCGCTCGCGTCCGCCGCCGACGTGGACCGCGCCGTCCGCGCGGCGCGCGAGGCGTACGCCGGCTGGAGCTCGGCCTCGCTCGCCAAGCGCACCGCGGTGATCTTCGCCTACCGAGAACTGCTCGCCGCGCGCCTGGACGACGTCGCCCGCCTGATCACCGCCGAACACGGCAAGACCCTCGACGACGCCCGCGGCGAGGTGCAGCGCGGCCTGGAGGTCGTCGAGTTCGCGTGCGGCGTCGCGCACCTCATGAAGGGCGAGGGCTCGGAGCAGATCTCCACGCGCGTCGACTCCACGAGCTACCGCCAGCCGCTCGGTGTCGTCGCCGGCATCACGCCATTCAACTTCCCGGCGATGGTCCCGATGTGGATGTACCCGCTCGCGCTCGCGTGCGG
>DAIPYF010000061.1:0-6555 GCA_036782855.1 Solirubrobacteraceae bacterium | reverse complement strand
TCAACTTCCCGGCGATGGTCCCGATGTGGATGTACCCGCTCGCGCTCGCGTGCGGCAACAGCTTCATCCTCAAGCCGAGCGAGAAGGATCCGTCCGCCGCGCTGCTCATGGCCGAGATGCTCGCCGAGGCCGGCCTGCCCGCCGGGGTCTTCAGCGTCGTGCAGGGCGACAAGGTCGCCGTCGACGCGCTGCTGACCCACCCGGAGATCGACGCCGTCTCGTTCGTCGGCTCGACGCCGGTCGCGAAGCACATCTACGAGACCGCGACCGCGCACGGAAAGCGCGCACAGGCGCTCGGCGGGGCGAAGAACCACGCGCTCGTCCTCCCCGACGCGAACCTTGACGTCGCCGCCGACGCCATCGCGTCCGCCGCGTTCGGCAGTGCTGGACAGCGCTGCATGGCCATCAGCGCCGTCGTCACCGTCGGGGACGGGACCGCGCAGGCCCTCGCGGCGAAGGTCGTCGAACGCGCCCGCGCCCTCACCGTCGGCCCCGGCGCCGACCCGCAGAGCGAGATGGGCCCGCTCGTGACCGTCGAGGCGCGCGATCGCGTCGCCGGGTACGTCGCACGCGGCGAGGAGGAGGGCGCCACCGTCGCGCTCGACGGCCGCGGCCTCGTCGTCGGCGGCCACGAGGAGGGCTTCTTCGTCGGCCCCACCGTGCTCGACGACGTCACGCCGGACATGAGCGTCTACCGCGACGAGATCTTCGGCCCGCTGCTCGTCATGCTCCGCGCCGGCTCGTTCGACGAGGGACTCGACCTCATCAACGCCAACCCGTACGGCAACGGTGCCGCGGTCTTCACGAGCGACGGCGGCGCGGCCCGCGAGTTCCGCAGCCGCGTCACCGCCGGCATGGTCGGGATCAACGTTCCGATCCCCGTGCCCATGGCCTACTACTCGTTCGGCGGCTGGAAGGACTCGCTGTTCGGCGACCTCCACGTGCACGGCCGCGAGGGCGTCCTCTTCTACACGCGCGGCAAGGTCGTCACCGAGCGCTGGCCGAAGCGGGCGCACGGCGTCGATTACGGGTTCCCAACGCAGTCCTGAGCGCCTGACGGAGCCTCGCGGCGCCTGGCGCCACCCGCCGGCCTCGGGATGGCCTTTCGGCCAACCCCGAGGCGCCGTGCGGCGCCATGCATCCGCGATGCTCTCGTCAGCCGCTCAGGACCTGTGGTGGTACGACCGCGGGCCGCCCTGGGGCGGCCCGCGGGTCCTGAGCCTCGGCTTACGTCTCAGAGGGTGTTCTTGCCGCCGTGAAGTCGGGTCGGGACGAGGGTCCTGTAGGTCCTGGTGCCCTCGAGGATGCGGCCGTCCGTCGTGCGGACGCGGATCTTCACGGTCACCGTCCTGTCGGGCATCCCGCGGAGGTCGACCGGGGCCGTCGTGCGAACGCCACCGGTGACCTTCACCTGCCGGCCGTCGACCCACACCTGAGCGCGCTGCACCTTGACGCCCCGCCGGATGCGGATGCGGAAGTTCCGGCGCGAGCCGCGGCGGGCCGCCTTCGCGGCGGCCTGTGACGCCACGGCGGCCTTCGGGGTGACGAGTGTGGGCTCGAGTCGCAGCTCGCCGTCGGCTGCGCGAGTCGGAGCGACGGTCTGTGGCTGGGTCTGTGGCTGGGGCTGGGGCTGAGTCCCACCTTGGCCGTCATCGTCCGCACCGCTCTCGTCGTGCTCGCTCGCATCCTGGTGACCCTGCTGGTCGCCCGGGTTCTCGTTGCCGGTCGTGTGGTCCGGGTTCTCGTGGTCGTTGGAGTCCTCGCGGTCGTCGGAGTCCTCTTGGTCGCCCGAGTCCTGCCTGCGGGACTGCTCGTCGGTGACATCCCTGAGCGCGCCGTGGTGCGCCCCGGGTGCCGCGGTCTCGGCCCGCGAACGGTCGCGCTGCTCGTCGTCGGCCTTTGCCTGCGCGCCGGCGGGAAGTGCGGCGATCGCACCGATCGCGGTCAGCGCTGCGAGGGAGAGTCTCCTGTCTGCGGCCATGCCGGTCGACTCCTTGAGGGTGAGGGGAGAGGGCGGACGAATCGGCGGGAATCGTTGAGTCCAGTGTGCGGCGCCGTCGTCGGGGTTCGGTGGCGATCGGGTCAAGGCTCCCTCAAGGTGTCCGGGGCGCACGGAGCGCGTTCTGCGCGATGCTGTCGGGATCCACCGCGACATCGCGACCGTGCCGTGACCGTCCAGCGCCTCTCCATCCTGCTGCTGCCGCTCTGCAGCGCCCTCGTCCTCGCGTCGTGCCCCGCGGTCGCCGACGCGTCGTTCACCGCCGTCAGCGCCGGGAGCGCTCACACGTGCGCCCTCACCTCCGCCGGCGCCGTGCGCTGCTGGGGCTCGGACGCGGACGGTCAGGCGAGCGCGCCAGGCGAGCGCTACACGGCCGTCGCCTCGGGAGCGGCCCACGCCTGCGCGTTGCGGCCCACCGGCGAGGCGGTGTGCTGGGGCGCGGACGCCGGCGGCGCGTCGCGCGCGCCCGGCGGCCGGTTCACGCGCATCGCCGCGGGCGGCGCACACTCGTGCGGACTGGGTGCCGGCGGGACCATCCGCTGCTGGGGACGACCGTTCAGCGGTGCGTCGCAGCCACGGGGCCGGGGCTTCACGCAGGTCGCCGTCGGCCGCGACCATGCGTGCGCCCTGGTTCGCGGCGGCCGCGTCACCTGCTGGGGTGCGCGGCGGGCCGGGTCAGCGCCCGGCGGGCGGTTCGCGAGACTGGTGGCCGGCGGGGACCGCACCTGCGCGCTCACCGGCGCGGGCGTCGTGCGCTGCTGGGGGACACCGCTCGACGGGCAGCGGCGGGTCGCATCGGGCCGCTGGGCCCGCGTCGCGGTCGGCGGCTCGCATGCGTGCGTCGTCAGCCGGACAGGGCGGGCGCGCTGCTGGGGCGCATCGGGGGACGAGCGCCTGCGTGCGCCCGCCGTCGGCCTCGCCGACGTGACGGCCGGCGTCGCGCACACCTGCGCGGTCCGTCGCACGGGCGGGCTGATCTGCTGGGGCGCGAACCGCTCCGGCCAGAGGATCGCTCCCGGAGCATCGTTCACCGACGTCGCCGCGGGCGGGGTCCATGCGTGCGCGCTGCGCGGGACCGGCGCGGCCGTCTGCTGGGGGACCGACACCGCCGGGCAGACGCGCCCGCCGCGCGGCGCCTACCGGCAGATCACCACCGGCGAGGCCCACGGCTGTGGGCTGACGACCTCGGACGCCGTCGTCTGCTGGGGCTCGAACACCTCCGGCCAGGCCCGGTCGCCGGGCGGCACGTTCACGCAGGTGAGCGCCGGCGGCGACCACAGCTGCGCGCTCCAGACCGGCGGGCCCGCCGAGTGCTGGGGTGCGGGACGGGCGGGCCAGACGACGCTGCCGGCGGAGAACTACGAGGAGGTGAGCGCCGGCGGCCAGCACACCTGTGGTCGAACATCCGACGGGCGCGTGCTCTGCTCCGGGTACAACGACTACTTCCAGCTGAACCCCCCGCCGGGGAGCTACGCGCGCGTCGCCGGGGGCGGCCTGCACACCTGCGGGATCACCTCGGCCGGCGCGGCCGTCTGCTGGGGGGACGGGGGAGCCGGCCAGACGCGGGCGCCGGCGGGCTCGTTCGCCGCGATCGCCGCGGGCAACCTCCACAGCTGCGCGCTGACGGCGGCGGGCGCCGCCCGGTGCTGGGGCCAGGACGACTACGGGCAGTCCACCGCGCCGGACGGACGGTTCACACGGCTGTCCCTCGGCGCCTACACATCGTGCGGCGTGAGCGCCGCCGGCGCGATCCGCTGCTGGGGGGACCGGGCGGTCTTCCTCCCGCCGGCGGATTGACGCCCCACCGGCCGATCCGTCAGAGTGGGAAGTGGAACGTCCCACTTCTCGCACGGAGCACCACCTTGAGCCTCGAGGACCCAGCCGTCATCACCTGCGCCATCTCCGGCGCGATCGCCGGCCGCGAGCAGTGCGCCGCGATCCCCTACACGCCGGCCGAGTACGGCGCCGAGGCCCGGCGGATCGTGGATGAGGGCGGCGTGATGATCCACATCCACGCGCGTCGTCCCGACGGGACGCCCTCATTCGAGATCGAGGACTTCCGCGCGATCACCGAGGCGATCCGCGAGCAGGCCGGCGACGTGATCATCAACTACTCGACCGGCGCGATCGGCGTGCCGGTCGAGAAGCGCCTGGCGTACCTGCGCGAGCTGCGCCCCGACGTCGCCGCGCTGAACATGGGCTCGATGAACTACGCGAAGTACTCGCGCAGCCGCCGCGAGTTCGTCTTCAACACGGTCTTCGCGAACCCGTTCGACGAGATCATCGAACTGCTCACCGCGATGAACGAGCTCGGGATCAAGCCCGAGCACGAATGCTTCGACCTCGGGCACATCGGCAGCCTCGAGCCGCTGGTCCACATGGGGGTGCTGAAGGCACCGCTGCACGTGGACTGCGTGATGGGCGTCGTCGGCGGCGTGCCGCCCACCGCCCGCAACCTCGCCGCGATGGTGGACAACATCCAGGCCGTCTCCGGCGGTCCGCACCACTGGGCGGTGATCGGCATCAGCCGGATGCAGTGGACGCTGATCAGCGCGGCGCTGGCGCTCGGCGGCTCGATCCGTGTCGGCCTCGAGGACAACTTCTACCTGCCGGACGGCACGATGGCCCGCTCCAACGGCGACCTCGTCGCCAAGGCCCGCGAGATGGTCGTCAACGCCGGCCGGCGCCCCGCGACCGTCGCCGAGGCCCGGTCGCTGCTCGGGCTGCCCGAGCGCCCCCCCGCCTGACCCGACCCCACCGCCAAGGAGACCGAATCCGATGAGCCTGCCGCTCGAGGGCGTCCGCGTCCTCGACCTCTCCCGCCTGCTGCCCGGCCCGTTCTGCTCGCTGCTGCTGGCCGACTTCGGCGCGGAGGTCGTCAAGGTCGAGGACATGGGCATGGGCGACTACGCTCGGTGGTCGCCGCCGTTCTACGAGGGCGCGGAGGACACCGCGAAGGGCGCGCTCTTCCTCGGCCTCAACCGCAACAAGAGCTCGATCCGCCTGAACCTCAAGGACGAGGGCGGCCGCGAGGTCCTGCTGCGGCTCGTCCAGGACGCCGACGTCGTCCTGGAGTCGTTCCGTCCCGGCGTGCTCGACCGTCTCGGCGTCGGGTACGAGCGCATGCGCGAGGTCAACCGCGGCATCGTCTACTGCGCGATCACCGGGTACGGCCTCGACGGCCCGCTCCGCGATCGCTCCGGGCACGACATGAACTACCTCGGGCTCGTCGGCCTGCTCGGACTCACCGGCGAGGCGGACGGCCCGCCGGTCCAGGCGGCGGGCCAGATCGCCGACGTCGGCGGCGGCGGCCTGATGGCCGCGTTCGGGATCCTCGCGGCGCTGCGCGAGCGTGACCGCTCGGGCGAGGGGCAGGTCGTGGACGTGTCGATGGCCGACGGCGCGCTGTCCTGGCTGGCGATGACCGCGGCGAACTACCTGGCCGACGGCGAGGTCCCCAGGCGCGGGCACATCCCGCTCGGCGGCATGTTCGTCTGCTACCGCCCGTACGCGTGCGCCGACGGCCACGTGACCTTCGGCGCGCTCGAGCCGAAGTTCTTCCGCAACTTCTGCCGCGGCGTGGGGCGCGAGGATCTCATCGAGCACCAGTTCCAGTCACCCGGCAGCGACGCTCACCGGGAGCTCGAGGCGATCTTCGCGGCCCGTACGCGCGAGGAGTGGGCCGCGTTCGCGAGCGAGCACGACTGCTGTCTGGAGCCGGTGCTCGAGCTCGACGAGGTGCTGGAGTCCGATCTCGTGCGCGAGCGCGAGATGGTCGTCGAGATCGAGCAGCCCGGTGCGGACCGGCCCGTGCGCCAGCTGGGCGTGCCGGTCAAGCTCTCGCGCACGCCCGGAGACCCGCGCCGCCTGCCGGGGCCCGGGCTCGGGGAGCACACGGCCGCCGTGCTGCGCGAGGCCGGGTACACCGACGAGCAGATCGCCGAGCTCACCGAGGCCGGGGCGATCGGCGTTCTGGCCGAGGGCGCGACGGGGTCGTTCCTGACATGAGCGCCGGGCCCGCGGCCGCGCCCGGCACGACCGGGCTGCTGAAGATGCGCGACCTCGCGGAGCGGTCGGGCGTCAGCGCGGGCACGATCAAGCACTACCTGCGCGAGGGCGTCCTCGGCGACGACACGGGGATCGTGCGCACGTCGCGCAACATGGCCTGGTACCCGCCCGACTTCGTCGAGCGCATCCAGCTCGTCAAGCGCCTGCAGGAGGAGCGGTTCATGCCGCTGCGGGTGATCAAGAGCCTCATGGACCGCGGGCCCGAGCACGCCGCCGCGCTCGTCGAGGTCGAGGACCGGATCGTCGGGCGCGCGCTCGAGGCGGAGCCCGGCGAGCGGCTCTCGCGAACGCAGGTGCGCGAGCGCTACGGCGTGCCGCAGAACGTCCTCGACGAACTGGGCGAAGCCGGCTACTGGGGTCTGCTCTATGGCGCCATCATGAACATCTGGTTCTGGCCCTACGCGATGGGACCGGCCCAGATGTACTGGCAGCCGGGCGTGGGACCGGTGGAGACGCTGCAGCGCTTCCTCGTCTTCTATGTTGTCACG
>DAIPYF010000060.1:0-12250 GCA_036782855.1 Solirubrobacteraceae bacterium | reverse complement strand
CGCTTCGCCGACGAGCAGCTCGACGGCGGCCTCGGGGAGCGCTTCCTCGTCCTCAACGGCGACGTCCTCACCGACCTGGACCTCGGCGCGCAGATCGCGCGGCACGACGAGGCCGGGGCGCGCGGGACGCTCGCGCTCGTCCCCGTCGAGGACCCGACCGCCTACGGCCTCGTGCGGCTGGGTGCCGGCGGAGCGGTCGCCGGCTTCCTCGAGAAGCCGAAGATCGAGGAGATCGACACGAACCTCATCAGCGCCGGGGCGTACGTGCTGGAGCGCGACGTGCTCGACCTCATCCCGCCGGACCGCAACGTCTCGATCGAGCGCGAGGTCTGGCCGGCGCTCGTCGGCGCGGGCCTGCACGGACACGCGCACGAGGGGGCGTACTGGCTCGACATCGGGACGCCCGACCGCTATCTGCAGGGCTCCTCCGACATCCTCGCCGGGAACGTGCGCAGCGGTGTCACCGAGCGCCTCGACGCGCACGGCATCGCTCGCGGCGGGGACTGCGTGGTCGACGGGCACCTGCACGGCCCGACGCTGCTGGGCGACGGCGTGCACATCGCCGAGGGCGCCGTCGTCGGCGCCCACACCGTTCTGGGAGACCGCGTGCGGATCGAGCCGGGCGCGACGGTCACGGCCGCCGTCGTGCTCGAGGACGCGGTGATCGGGCGCGGGAGCACCGTGCGCGAGGCGATCGTCGCCCCGGGCGCCCGGATCGGCGCGGACTGCACCGTCACCGGCGGCGCGGTCGTCGGGCCCGGCGTGGTCCTCGGCGCCGGCAACGTGCTCGATCGCGGCGCCCGCGTGTTTCCCGGCGTGCGCCTGCCGGACGGGGCGCTCGCGTTCTGATGCCGCGCGCGTGCGACCGTCACGCCCCGTGCGCGCCGGTACGCCACACTTCCCCCTGAGGATCCGACCACATGTCGACCACGCAACCGGAAACGACGCTGGGCCGCGCGGAGATCGCCGCGGCCGACTCGACCGACCAGCTCGGCGACGTGCTGTCGATCCCCGAGCACCTGCGCGACGCCATGTGGAAGGCCGAGTCGGCGGGCGTCAGCGCCTGGGACAGCCCGGGCGGCCTGATCGTCGCCGGCATGGGCGGCTCGGCGATCGGCGGGCGCCTGGCGCGCGCGATCCTCGGCGACCAGGCCTCACGACCGGTCCTCAGCGTCGGCGGCTACGCACTGCCGTCGTGGACCACGCAGGACGTCACCGTGCTGTGCGCCAGCTACTCGGGGGACACCGAGGAGACGCTGGCGTGCTTCGAGGCCGCCGGCGTGCTCGGCGCGCCGCGCATCGTCGCGACGACGGGCGGCGCGCTCGCCCAGGCCGCGCGGGCGGAGGGCGTGCCGGTCATCCCGATGGCCGGCGGGCTGCAACCGCGCGCCGCCGTCGCGTATCAGGCCGTCGCGGCCCTCGAGGCCGCCGCGCTCTGCGGTGCGGGGCCCAAGCTCACGACCGAGATCGACGTCGCCGCCGACCACCTCGAGCAGCTCGCGGTCGCCTGGGGTCCGGACGCCGTGGAGGAGAGCGAGGCCAAGGTCCTCGCGCGTTCCCTGCACGGGAGCGTTCCGGTCGTCGCGGGCGCCGGGCTCACGAGCCCGATCGCCTACCGCTGGAAGACGCAGATCAACGAGAACGCCGGGCAGCACGCGTTCGCGAGCGAGCTGCCGGAGTGCGACCACAACGAGATCGTCGGCTGGCCGTCGGCGGCGGACTTCGGGCGCTTCAGCGCCGTGTTCCTCGACGACTCCGACGACACGCCCCGGGTCGAGCAGCGCATCCGCCTGACCCGCGAGATCATCGGCGACGCCGCCGTCGTCTCCCACGTCGTCGCCAGCCGCGGTCAGACGACCGTCGAACGGGCGTTCTCGCTCGTGCTCCTGGGCGATCTCGTCTCGGTGTACCTCGGGGTCCTGAACGGGAAGGACCCGGTGACGATCGGGCCGATCGACCGGCTGAAGTCGCGCCTGGCCGACGAGCGCTGACGCGCCGCGCGGCGGAACCTTGACACAACCGTGGTAAGGTTTGTCCTCGTTCATGGACGCCCTCACGATCCACGAAGCGGCGCAGACCACCGGCTGGTCGCCCCGCATGCTCCGGTACATCGAGCGCATCGGGCTCATCGAGCCCCAGCGGTCCGACGCCGGCTACCGCATGTTCGGACCCGGCGAGCTGCAGCGGCTGCGCACCCTGCGCGAGCTGCTCGCCGAGCACGACCTCGGCCTCGCCGACGTCGCGGTCGCCCAGCGACTGCGGCGTGAGGACGGCCTGCGGGCGGACGTCGAGGCGTGGCTGCAGGCCGAGCCGCGCCGTCCCGAGACCGTGTCCGCCGACGACTGGCTGGACTGGGAGCAGCAGAAGCACGCGCGGCTCCTGGCCGCCGCCACCACCACCACCGAGATGGAGACGACCACCAGATGACGACGACCACCGCGGTCCTCACCGAGACCGACTACAAGGTCGCTGACCTCTCCCTGGCCGCCTTCGGCCGCAAGGAGATCCAGCTCGCCGAGCACGAGATGCCCGGCCTCATGCAGACCCGCGCCGAGTTCGCCGACGCCCAGCCGCTCAAGGGCGCGCGCATCACCGGCTCGCTGCACATGACGATCCAGACCGCCGTCCTCATCGAGACGCTGACGGCGCTCGGCGCCGAGGTCCGCTGGGCCTCCTGCAACATCTTCTCGACCCAGGACCACGCGGCCGCGGCCGTCGCGGTCGGGCCGAACGGCACCCCCGAGGCCCCGCAGGGCGTCCCGGTCTTCGCCTGGAAGGGCGAGACGCTCGAGGAGTACTGGTGGTGCACCGAGCAGGCGCTGACGTGGCCGGACGGCGGGCTCAACATGATCCTCGACGACGGCGGCGACGCGACGCTGCTGATCCACAAGGGCAAGGAGTTCGAGGGCGCCGGCGCCGTGCCGGACCCGGCGAGCGCCGAGTCCGAGGAGTTCCGCATCGTCCTGCAGCTGCTCCAGGACTCGCTCGCCAAGGACCCGCAGAAGTGGACGCAGGTCGCCGACGGCATCAAGGGCGTCACCGAGGAGACGACCACCGGCGTCAACCGGCTCTACCAGATGCAGGAGACCGGCGACCTGCTGTTCCCGGCGATCAACGTCAACGACTCCGTCACGAAGTCGAAGTTCGACAACCTCTACGGCTGCCGGCACTCGCTCGTGGACGGCATCAACCGCGCGGTCGACGTCATGCTCGCCGGCAAGCTCTGCGTCGTCGCCGGCTTCGGCGACGTCGGCAAGGGGTCGGCCGAGTCGCTGCGCGCCCAGGGCGCCCGCGTCGTCGTCACCGAGATCGACCCGATCTGCGCGCTCCAGGCCGCGATGCAGGGCTACGAGGTCCTGACGCTCGAGGACGTCATCGAGAAGGCCGACGTCTTCATCACCACGACGGGCAACAAGGACATCATCACGCTCGACCACATGCGGCGGATGAAGCACCAGGCGATCGTCGGCAACATCGGCCACTTCGACAACGAGATCGACATGGCCGGGCTGCAGGGCGAACCCGGCGTCAAGCGCAACAACATCAAGCCGCAGGTTGACGAGTGGACGTTTGCTGACGGCCATTCGATCATCGTGCTCAGCGAGGGTCGGTTGCTGAACCTCGGCAACGCGACCGGCCACCCGTCGTTCGTCATGTCGAACTCGTTCACGAACCAGACGATCGCCCAGATCGAGCTGTTCACGAAGAACGACGAGTACGAGAAGAAGGTCTACGTGCTCCCGAAGCACCTCGACGAGAAGGTCGCCCGGCTGCACCTCGACGCGCTCGGCGTGAGGCTCACCGAGCTGCGCCCCGACCAGGCCGCCTACATCGGCGTCCCCGTCGAGGGTCCGTACAAGCCGGATCATTACCGCTACTAGACCTCACGCCTGAGGCCGAACGCCGACCGAGGGCCGCGCACGTCGCGGCCCTCGCGCGTTCGGGGAGGACGCAGCGCATGGCCACCAAGCAGCCCAAGCTCCCGCCGCACGACGTCGCCGACCTGAGCCTGGCTCCGGCCGGTGAGGCGCGGATCGCGTGGGCGGCGGCGCAGATGACGGTGCTCGCGCGGATCGCCGACCGCTTCGCCGCCGAGCAGCCGCTCGCGGGGGCGACGATCGGCATGTGCCTGCACGTGACGGCGGAGACGGCGGTGCTCGCACGGGCGCTGGCCGGCGGCGGGGCGGACGTGGCGCTCTGCGCCGCCAACCCGCTCTCCACCCAGGACGACGTCGCCGCCGCGCTCGTGCGGGGGGATCGCCTGGAGGTGTTCGCCCGCCACGGCGAGGACCTCGACACGTACGCCGCGCACGTCGGCGCGCTCGTCGCCCGCGAGCCGGACATCACCCTCGACGACGGCGCCGACCTCGTGACGGTGCTGCACGAGGCGCGCCCGGAGGTCGTCGCCCGGATGCGCGGGGCCACGGAGGAGACGACGACCGGTCTCGTGCGGCTGCGCGGCATGGAGGCCGACGGGCGGCTCGCCTGCCCGGTGATCGCGGTCAACGAGGCGCGCACCGAGCGTGCGTTCAACGACCGCTACGGCACCGGCCAGTCCACCATCGACGGGATCCTGCGCGCGACGAACGTCCTGCTCGCGGGCGCGGTCGTCGTCGTCGTCGGGGACGGCTGGACGGGGAAGGGCATCGCGCTGCGCGCCCAGGGCCTCGGCGCGAGCGTCATCGTCTGCGAGGTCGACCCGATCCGCGCGCTCGAGGCGCGGATGGAGGGCTTCCAGGTCATGACCGCGCTGGAGGCCGCCGAGCGCGGCGACGTCTTCATCACCGTCACCGGCAACACCGCCGTCCTGTCCGCCGAGCACTTCGAGCGGATGAAGGACGGGGCGATCCTCGCGAACGCGGGGCACTTCGACGTCGAGATCGACCTCGGTGAGCTGGAGCGCCTGGCGGGCGCGCGGCGCGAGGTGCGCCCGCTCGTCGAGGAGTTCGAGCTCGGCGGCCGGCGGCTGAACCTGCTCGCGCACGGGCGCGTCGTGAACCTCGCCTCGGCGGAGGGCCACCCGTCCGCGGTCATGGACCTGTCGTTCGCCACGCAGGCGCTGGCGGTCGAGCACCTCGTGCGCTCCGGCGACGAGCTCGGTCCCGGCGTCCACCCGTTCCCCGCCGCGCTCGACCGCGAGGTCGCGCGCCTGAAGCTCGACGCGCTCGGCGTGCGCATCGACGAGCTGACGCCCGACCAGGCCGCGTACGCGCACGCCTGGGTGCCGGCACCGCACGAGGAGTAGCACGGCCGCGCCGGTAGCCTGCGGCCGATGAGCGCCACGGGACTCGACGCCGCCCTGGACAAGCTGCGCGCCGACGGAGCGGGCGACGCCACCGTCGCCGCCTTCGAGCACGCGGCCAGGCGCCTGGCCGCCGGGGAGCGGGGCGTGCTGCCGGAGGCGGAGATCGCGCCGGTCGACGCGCTGCCCGACGCCGACGCGCTGCCCGAGTCCGGCGCGGAGGTCGGCGGGCTGCTCGACCGCACCGTCGTGCTGAAGCTCAACGGCGGGCTCGGCACGAGCATGGGGATGACGCGCGCCAAGTCGCTGCTGGAGGTCCGCGACGGCCTCTCGTTCCTGGACATCATCGCCCGGCAGGTGCTCGCGCTGCGCAGCGCGCACGCCGCCGACGCCGCGCCCCGGCTGCCGCTGATCCTCATGGACAGCTTCCGCACCCGCACCGACTCGCTCGCCGCCCTCGCCGCCCACGGCCCGCTGAGCGCCGGCCTGGACCCGGATTTCGTCCAGAGCCGCGTGCCCAAGCTGCTGGACGACGGGACGCTGGCGCCCGCGGCCTGGCCCGCGGACCCCGAGCTGGAGTGGGCGCCGCCCGGCCACGGCGACCTGTACCCGGCGCTCGCCGGGTCCGGGATGCTCGCGACGCTCCTGGAGCAGGGCTACCGCTGGGCGTTCGTCTCCAACGCCGACAACCTCGGTGCGACGCTCGACCCGCGGATCCTCGCCTGGATCGCGCGTGAGGAGATCCCGTTCCTCATGGAGGTCGCGGACCGCACGCCCGCCGACCGCAAGGGCGGGCACCTCGCGCGCCGCGCCTCCGGGGACGGGCTCGTGCTGCGCGAGGTCGCGCAGACCCCGGAGGAGGACCTCGACGCATTCCAGGACATCACCCGCCACCGCTTCTTCAACACGACCACGATCTGGCTCGACCTCGAGACGGTCGCGGCCGACCTCGCCGGGGACGGCGTCATCGACCTGCCGATGATCGTCAACCGCAAGACCGTCGACCCGGCCGACAAGGCCTCGCCGAAGGTCATCCAGCTCGAGACCGCCATGGGCGCGGCGATCGCGAGCTTCCCGGGCGCGCGGGCGCTGCGGGTCCCGCGCTCGCGCTTCCTGCCGGTGAAGACCACCGACGACCTGCTGGTGCTGCGCTCCGACGCCTACGTGCTCGACGAGCGCTCGCACGTCGTCGCGGCGCCGGCCCGCGGCGACGCCGGGCCGCCGCTCGTGCGCCTGGACCCCGCCTGGTACCGGCTCGTGGACGACTTCGACGCGCGGTTCCCGGACGGCCCGCCCTCGCTCGCGGCGTGCTCCTCCCTGACCGTCGAGGGCGACGTGCGCTTCGGGCGCGGCGTCGTGGTGCGGGGGACCGTCACGGTCGCGCAGGACGGGGACGCGCCGCGCGAGCTGGCGGACGGCGCCGTGCTGGAGGGGTGATCGGCGGCGTCGTGCGCGTCCCGGTCGCCGCAGCGCTGCTCGCCGTCGTCCTGCTCGCTCCCGCGGCGGCCGGCGCGCGTCCGGTCCCGGACGCCTCCCCGCGCGACGCGCTCGCCGGGCTCACCGTCCGCCAGCTGGCCGGCCAGCGGGTCATCGTCGGCTGGGCCGGGCCGCGCGTCCCCGCCTGGTTGCTCGCGCGCGTGCGGCGCGGCGAGGTGGGCGGCGTGATCGCGTTCAGCCGCAACGTCGCCTCGCGCGGAGCGCTCGCCGCACAGATGCGCCGCCTGCAGCGCGCGCGGCGCCCGCTGGCAGCCCCGCTGCTGACGATGATCGACCAGGAGGGCGGGCTCGTCGCGCGGCTTCCGGGCGCGCCGTCGGGCTCCCCGGCGCGCATGGGTCGCCGCGGCGCGGCGTACGTGCGCGGCCAGGGCCGGCTGACCGCCGCGAACCTGCGCGGCGCGGGGATGCGCGTGAACCTCGCGCCGGTCGTGGACCTCGGCCGCCCCGGGAGCTACCAGGCCCGCACCGGCCGCGCGTTCGCCCGCCGGCCGGCCGCCGTCGCGGCGCTCGGCACCGCGTTCGCGCGCGGTCTGCAGGAGGGCGGGGTCGCCGCGACGCTCAAGCACTTCCCGGGCCTGGGAGCCGTCCGCCGCGACGAGGACGCCCTGATCCAGACGGTCGGGCTCAGCGCCGCGACGCTCCGGCGCGCCGACGAGGTCCCGTTCTCGGCCGGGATCCGCGGCGGGGCGCGCCTGGTGATGACGAGCACCGCGCGCTACCCGGCGCTCGACGGGCGGCGCGTCGCGCTGCTCTCGCGCCGCATCACGACGACCGAGCTGCGGGTGCGGCTCGGCTTTCGCGGGGTGACGATCACCGACGACCTGGACGTCACCGCGATGCGCCGCCTCGCCGGCCCGTCGACGCTCGCGGTTCGCGCGAGCGCCGCCGGGAACGACCTCCTCCTGTTCGCCCAGGACCCGGATCGCGCGCGGCGCGGGCTGTCGGCCGTCGTCGCCGCCGTGCGCGCGGGCCGCCTGTCGCGCGCCGAGCTGGTGGCGTCGGTGCGGCGGATCGCGGCGCTGCGCGCGGCGGTCCGCTAGAGCGTGAGCAGCCCGCGGAGCACGAGCGCCGCGCCGACGCCCGCCGCGACGACCGTGATGATCATGCGGCTGTGGTCCTTCGTCCACGCCTGGACGCCGCCCACGGCGGCGCGGGCGGCCTCGGGGCGGACGATGCAGACCGCGAGCGCACCGATCGGCAGCGCGAACCAGACGAGGTTGTAGACGAGGACCTCGACGAGCCCCTCGAGCCGTCCGGGGCCGTGCGCGGCGATGACGTTCAGGGCGATCAGGTAGAAGAGCCCGGGGATGTGGGTCGCCGGCCCTGCGAGCGCCGCCGTGCGCAGCGTGATCCGCTCCTCGAGCAGGCGCGCCCACCGATCGGGCGCCTTCGGCGCCTCGGCGCCCGCCCGTCCGCCGATCCTGCCGGCGTGGACGAGGAACGCGAGCGTCAGCGCCGCCGCGCCCGCCAGCAGCTCGACGATGCCCTTCGTCTCGCTCGTCCCCGCGCCGATGCTGACCCCGTCGAACGCCCAGACGACGAGCAGCCCGAACGCGATCGTGAATGCCAGGCCGGCGAGGATGTACGCCGTGATCAGGCGCCGCGGGGCGCCGGAGGCCAGCAGCGCGTACAGCGCCGCCACGCTCGTCGGACGGACCGTGGTGGCGAGGGCCAGCAGGACGATCTCGACGGTCATCGTGGTCGCGCCCGCTACGCGGGCTCGTCCTGCAGGGGCACGCGACCCTCGCGCAGATCCTCCAGGCGCTCCTTGCGCTGCAGCTCGCGCTCGCTCTGGTCCAGCGCGCGGAACAGGAGGATCGCGAGTGCCACGCCCATGACGATCATCTGCTCGAGCGTCATGATCTCGCCGCCGAGGGCCTGGTCGCCCTCCACGGTCAGCCCGAGGATCGGCTCGCGCGCCTGGTAGTACGGGTACAGCGAGTCCGGGGCGAACGTCAGGACGATCCCGAGGATCCCGACGCCGAGCTTCGTCGAGACCATGTAGACGAGCGGGCCCATGACGGTCGTGTGGAACCGGGAGCGGATCGGCGACAGCAGCTGCCACCAGTACAGGAGGCCGACGCTGAGGAACACGACGTGCTCGAGCACGTGCACCGTCTCGGACTCCAGCGCCGCGTCGTAGGCCGTAGGGACGTGCCACGCGACCATCGCCGTGATGTAGAGCACCACCGCCACGGCCGGGTGCATCAGCGGGCCGAGTGCCTTCTCGAGCGCCATCAGCCTCCGCGTCGCCGGGCGCAGCAGCACCTTCGTCAGGCCGCCGATCAGCCCGATCGGGACGAGGTCCAGCAGCAGCACGTGCTGGACCATGTGCATGGTGAACGACTGCTCCGCGAGGTGGTCGATCGGCGAGACCAGCGCGATGACCAGGCACGCCAGCCCGAACAGGTAGGACAGCAGCCGCCAGACGGGCGCCGCGGACGCGCCGTCGTCGCGGCGCACCCGCCACCAGCGGGGCAGGTAGAGCCCGCCGAGCACGAGGACGAGGAGGATCGGCCCGGGGTCGAGCGTCCACGACACGTCCGCGGCGGCGCCGAGGACCGTCCACGAAGAGGTCGCAGTCACGCCACTGGATCGTCGCAGACCCGTCGTTGCGCCGGGTGCCCGCGTCCGCGAGCCTCAGGGCATGCTGCGCCGCGCCCTGGATCTCCTCGCCCCGCCGGGCTGCTGGGCGTGCGGCGGGCCCGTCAACCTCGCCTCGCCGCTGTGCCCGGCATGCGCCTCCGAGCTGCCCTGGCGCGAGGCATCGACCGGCCGGCGCGACGGGGCGATCGACCGCGCCGCAGCGCCGCTCGCGCTCGCCGGGCCCGCCCGCGACCTCGTCCACGCGCTGAAGTTCCGCGACGCGCCCGGCGTGGCCTCGCTGATGGCCGCCCACGTCGTCCACGCGCTCCCGGCCGGGTTCTTCGACCCACGCGCGGCCGTCGTCGCGGTCCCGCCGCATCCCGGGCGACGGCGCCGGCGCGGCTACGACCACGCCGACGCCCTCGCCCGCGCGATCGCCACGCGCACCGGCCTGCCGCTCGCCGCGCCGCTGGTCCGTGCGGGCGGGCGGGGCGCCCGGCAGCGCGGGGCGGGTCGGCGCGCGCGCCTCGCCGGGGCCGCGGTCGCCGTCCGCGCCGCCGGTGCCGCCCCGGCCCGCTGCCTGCTCGTCGACGACGTGCGGACGACGGGGGCCACGCTCCAGCTGTGCGCGCGGGCGCTGCGAGACGCCGGCGCGCGTCGCGTGGACGCCGTCGTCTACGCCCAGGCGCCCTGACCGGCGGTCCCGGAACGGGCGCCCTCGATACCATCGAGGGATGCAGATCGACCTGACCGGGACCAACGTCGAGATCACGGATGCGCTGCGGGAGACCGTGAACCGGCGCCTGGAGAAGGTCGCGCGGCAGGTCCCGGATCTGGCGGTCTGCGAGGTGATCCTGGGCGAGGAGCGCAACCCCTCGATCCGCGCCTCGCAGAAGGCGGAGGGCATCCTCATCCTGAAGGGCGCGACGCTCAACGCCAAGGCGTCGGCGGCCGAGATGCCCACCGCGATCGGCGAGGTCGCCGACGACCTGGGCCGCCAGGTCGTGAAGCTCCGCGACAAGCGGATCGGCAAGCAGCGCGAGGGCGCCCCGTCCATCCGCCATCTCGAGGCGGACGCCGAGGTCCCGGAGCAGCTGTAGTCCCGGTCGTCCCGGCGATCCGCGCACGGCGGGGCGCGGGTGCCCCGTCGCTATCCTGCGGCCCATGGGTCTGCTGGAGAGAGCGCTGAACATCGGTGAGGGCAAGCAGTTCCGCCAGTACGAGAAGCGGGTCGCCGCCATCGGGGCGCTCGAGGACGAGCTGACCGGCCTCTCCGACGAGGAGCTGCGCGGGCGGATGGACGGCCTGCGCACGCGGGTCCGGGAGGAGGGGGAGCACCTCGACGACGTGCTCCCCGAGTGCTTCGCGCTCGTCCGCGAGGCCGGGCGCCGCACGATGGGCATGCGCCACTTCGACGTCCAGCTGATCGGCGGCATGGTCCTCCATGGGGGCAACATCGCCGAGATGAAGACCGGTGAGGGCAAGACCCTCACGGCGACGCTCGCCGTCTGCCTCAACGCGCTCGCCGGGCACGGCGTCCACGTCGTGACGGTGAACGACTACCTCGCGCGCCGCGACGCCGAGTGGATGAGCCCGATCTACGACATCCTCGGGTTCTCCTGGGGTGTCCTGCAGAACATGCAGGAGCCCGAGGACAAGATCGAGTCGTACGCCGCCGACATCACCTACGGCACCAACTCGGAGTTCGGGTTCGACTACCTGCGCGACAACATGGCGCAGTCGCTCGAGGAGAAGGTGCAGCACGGCGGCCGCATCGGCACGGACGGGGAGCCGCCCGTCATGCACTTCTTCGCGATCGTCGACGAGGTCGACAACATCCTCATCGACGAGGCGCGGACGCCGCTGATCATCTCGGGACCGGCCGAGGAGGCCACCGACTGGTACGTCCGCTTCGCCGAGCTGGTGGGCCGCCTCAAGCCCGAAGAGGACTTCACCGTCGACTTCAAGCTCAAGGTCGTCACGCCCACCGACGACGGCATCGAGAAGGTCGAGCGCGCGCTGGGCATCGACAACCTCTACAGCCCCGAGCACTACCAGCTGACGCCGTACTTCGAGAACGCCCTCAAGGCGCGCGTGATGTTCGAGCGCGACAAGGAGTACATCGTCACCGACGACGGCGAGGTCGTCATCGTCGACGAGTTCACCGGCCGGCTGATGCACGGCCGCCGCTTCTCGGAGGGGCTGCACCAGGCGATCGAGGCCAAGGAGGGCGTCCGCGTCCAGCGCGAGAGCGTCACGCTGGCCACGATCACGTTCCAGAACTACTTCCGGATGTACGACAAGCTCTCGGGCATGACCGGCACCGCCTGGACCGAGCGCGAGGAGCTCCACCGGATCTACGGCCTCGACGTCACGATCATCCCGACCCATCGCTCGATCCAGCGCCTCGACCGCCCCGACCTGGTCTACACCGCCACCAGCGCCAAGTGGAAGGCCGTCGTCGACGACATCGTCGATCGCCACGCCACCGGCCAGCCGATCCTCGTCGGCACCGTCGCCGTCGAGACGAGCGAGCGCCTGAGCAAGCTGCTCGAGGGGCGCCGGGTGCCGCACGAGGTCCTCAACGCCAAGAACCACGAGCGCGAGGCCGAGATCATCGCCCAGGCCGGCCACAAGGGCGCGGTGACGATCGCCACGAACATGGCCGGCCGCGGCGTCGACATCCTGCTCGGCGGCAACCCCGAGGGCACGGCCCGCGCCGAGCTGCGCAAGCGCGGCGTCGACCTCACCCAGCTCTCGGCGCTCGACTGGGACGAGGCCGTGGCGATCCTGCGCGCCGGCGGCGACCCGACCGAGCGCTTCCGCCACGAGTGGGCGCGCACGCTCGCCGACGCCTGGCACCGCTGCAGCCGCGAGCGCGACGAGGTGCTGACGCAGGAGCGCGAGGGGGTGCAGGAGCAGCCC
>DAIPYF010000059.1:0-12523 GCA_036782855.1 Solirubrobacteraceae bacterium | reverse complement strand
CGCGGCCGCGCCGGCCGCCAGGGCGACCCCGGCGAGTCGCGCTTCTTCCTCTCCGCCGAGGACGACCTCGTCCGCCTGTTCGCGGGCGACCGGATCTACAAGATCCTCGACCGCCTCGGCGCCGTCGACGCGGAGGGCCACGAGGAGCCCATCGAGGCCGGCATGCTGAGCAAGCAGATCGAGAAGGCCCAGCGGAAGGTCGAGGAGCAGAACTTCCTCATCCGCAAGCGCGTCCTCGAGTACGACGACGTCATGAACGAGCAGCGCCGGATCGTCTACGCCTACCGCGACGACGTCCTCGAGGGCAAGGACCTCGGGGAGCAGGCGCGCGAGGAGATCAGCGGCGTCGTCCAGCGGCTCGTCGACCAGCACACCCCCGGCGACTACGTCGAGGACTGGGACGTCGACGGCCTCGTGATCGCGCTCAACGACATCCTCCCGGGCGACGCGCTCCCGGAGGAGTTCGACGCCCGCCAGGCGGCGGTGGACAGCAACGACCGCGAGGGTCTCGCCGACCAGCTCATCGAGCAGGCGCGGGCGCTCTACGACAGGCGCGAGCAGGAGTTCGGCGATGAGCTCATGCGCGCCCTCGAGCGCTACCTGCTGCTCCAGATCATCGACAACCGCTGGCGCGAGCACCTCTACGACATGGACTACCTGCGCGAGGGCATCCACCTCCGCGGGTTCGCGCAGATCGAGCCGATCGTCGCCTACAAGAACGAGGCGTTCGACCTCTTCACCGACCTCATGAACTCCATCTGGTCGGACTTCGCGCGGATGGTCTACCACGTCGAGGTCGAGATCGAGGTCGACGACCCGGCAGCCGCCGAGCAGGCGTTCGGCGCCCCGGCCGGATCACAGACCCGCGCCGGCTCGGTGAGCTACTCGGGCGGCAGCGGCGCGCTCCAGGGCGCGAACGCGATCGCCGCGGCCGCGGCCGGCGGCGGCGCGGAGTTCGTCACCGAGTACGACGACGGCGGCCTCGAGGAGGCACCGCTCGTCATCGAGCAGCGCGTGGTCTCCGAGGACGAGCAGATCGGCCGCAACGACCCGTGCTGGTGCGGGAGCGGGAAGAAGTACAAGAAGTGCCACGGCTCGTGACGGGCCGCTGATCCCGCCCGAAGCCGGTCAGCGGCGCTTCAGCAGCGTCGCCCGCACCTTCGGCGGCAGCTTCGGCAGCTGTCCGTAGCGGGTCCGGGCCCGCGGAGTCGTGGCGCGGAAGGCGGCGGCACCGGGGGACCCCTGGCGCAGGGCGGCCGTCGCGCGAACCGCGACGCGGCCGCCGCTGCCTGTGGGAATGCGCTTCAGCGTCGCGGTGCGCCGCGTGGTCCGGGTGCGCCGCTGCTCGCCGGAGGCGGCCGTCGCGACCACGTCGTAGCGCGTCGCCCCGTCGACGGCCGGCCAGGTGATCGTCAGGGAGGTCCCGCGGCGCCGGACGCTGACGCGGGCCGGCCGCGCCAGCCTCGGGGAGGGCGGGGTGAAACGCGCGACGCGGAGGCGCTCGGCCGGCAGGCCGGCGAGCTCGAACTGCGCCTCGATGCGGTGCGCGCCGGTTCCCGGTGGCGCGGTGAAGCTCAGGGTGCCGGCGCCGCCGCCGGAGATCGTGCCGATCGGCCGGCTGCCGCCGGGGCCGACGTCGACGAAGGTCACCCGTTGGTCCTTGCGCCGCAGGACGTCGTAGCGGAGGGTGCGCCTGGTCGCGTCGGGTGCCCCGACGACCCTCGCCGAGATCTTCGCCTTCGGCTGGTCGTCGGCCTGGGTGAGCTTGCCGATCGGGGACGAGCCCGGGAGCTCCTCGATCCGGTAGGTGCCCGGCTTGGGGTCGTTGACGCCGATGATCGTCGCCTTGAGCTTCTCCGATCGCAGGATCCGCACGGCGGGGGTCGCCGCCCAGCCCGGGCCGTCGGGACTGTCGAGCACCTTGCCGTCGGGTGTGGTGACGCGCACCCGTGGGGCGCCCGTGGTCCCGTCCAGCCGGATCGCGCGCCGTGGGTCGCCGGCCCTGAGCTTGATCTCGACCGGCTTGCCGGCCTGCGCGGCACGCGCGCTGAAGACGTCCGGGTCGTAGAACTTCGTCCAGTTGCAGCCGTCGAACGGCCAGACGTAGACGTCGAAGGGGTCGAAGCGGACGCCGCCGCCGATGTTGATGCTGCCGATGAGCGCGTCGACCTCGACGCACGCGCCGACGCCGACGCTCGAGACCCGTGCCACAGCCCCCGCACAGATGATGTCGACGACGCAGACCCTGACGTCGCCGCCGAGGTTGAAGCGCGCGTTGGCGAAGTTGAACTCGCCGTCGACGCCGCCGTTGATGCTGATGATGTCGAAGAAGTCGGCGCTGACACGGCCGCCGAACGCGACGTATGCGGGCGCGCTGTAGAGCAGGTAGGCGCCGCCGAGGCGGACTCGGGCGTCGATGTACGGCACCTTCAGGTAGGCGTCGGCGGAGATCGCCATCGTGGCGCTCGGGTAGCGGCGGCCGAAGAACTGGGCCGGGATGGGCCCGGCCGGGCTGGGCGGCCCCACCTCGTCGGGTGACAGCGCGTACGGCGTCGCCGCGCTGGGAAAGGCCAGGACGAGTCGCCCGTCGATCTGGAAGATGCCCGCCGCGGTGAGTCCCGCCCCGCCCAGAAGCCGCGTGGGGTTCAGCCCGAGGCCGGCGCCGATCCGGTTCAGCTGGACGCCGGGGAACAGGGCGATGCCGGGGTCGGGGAACGACAGGTCCGCGTAGAAGCGCTCGAGTTCGCCGTCGCGGATGACCACGCCGCCGGCGGGCGTGCGCCCCGGGACCTCGAGCGCCTCCAGGCACGCGACCTCTTCGACGCACAGCTTCCCCGTCCCGCGCCACTCGCGCGTGGCGTCCGTGTACACGAGCGCGAGCTCGCTGACCGAGAGCGGGCCGATCGATGCGTCGATCGGCCCGATCCTGACCGCGTCGAGCACGGCCTTCCCGTCGCTGGTGACCTGCACCTTGACGGGCTTCTGCGAGTCCAGCCCGACGACGCTGAGGAACGGGGGAAGCCGGAGCGTGACGCTGAGCTCGGCCCCGGCGGGCGCGCTGTCGGTGCGGGCCTTCAGGACGACGCCGACGTCGCCGGTCAGGTCGAACGAGCCGAAGCTCCGCACGCCGCCGTCGTCCCGCGGGAACGACCCGAGCGGAATCCGCCCCGCGCCGTTCTTGGCGGCGGTGTTGAGGCTGAACGACTGCCGGTGCCTCAGGTTGATGCCGCCGACGCTCATCTTCGCGTTGGAGCTGAAGATCCGCTTGACCTGCGGGAACAGCACGATGCTGGCCCCGGCCTGCGGCGTCCAGGTGACGCCGTTGACGACGACCGGGAAGCGGCTCACGTACGCATCGGTGACGTCCAGCGCGTCCGGGACGAACGTCACCGGGACCTCGACGTCGTTGACGACCTGTTCCCGGGTCGGGGGGACGCCGATGTTGAGCATCGGCTGGAGGCTGCCGAGCTCCGCCTTGGGGATCTGGTCCGGCGACCGGATCCGCGACAGGCACCCCGAGATCTCGAGGACGCCGGCGGCGAGCGTCTGATCGACGCAGCGGTCCTTCTTCGCCTCGGCGAACCCGCCTGAGCTCGGCCACGGCGAGGAGTCCGCGATGGCCTTCGCGAGGTCGGACACCAGCCCGCAGGCGTAGACCTTCGGCTGCGTCGCGATCGCGGCGACCACGCGGCCCACCGCCGCGCCGGCGACCGCGGCGCCGCGCGCGGGCGTCAGGCTCTGCGTGAAGGTCGAGACGGCGCCGCCTCCGATGGCCTTCAAGGTGGCCGACGACCCGAAGGCGGCCGCCTTCCGGGCCGTGGTCGCGGCGGACGGCCGGAACGTCAGCGTGGTCTGGCTGCCCGGGCACGAGGCGTCGGTCCTGCCGTCGCTGTCGAGGTCCCAGAGCAGGCGGTCGGCCTTGCCGGCGACCGCGGCGCTGAGGACCACCGGCCGCCCGGGAGCGCCCGGTGTGGCGGCCGTGATCGCCGAGACGCGCAGGCCCGTCCCTCCGCCGGTGGTCGCCGTGGCGTCCGGAGTGGGAGTGCCGCCCGGCGTGGGCGTCGGAGTGGGCGTCGGCGTGGGCGTGGGCGGAACGCCGCCGTCCCTGAGCAGGCGCGCGACGACCGGCAGGTCACGAAGCCCGAGCGGCGCGACGTTCGCGCGGCGGAAGCCGGCGACGGTGGCACCGGCCGCCGTGAGTGCGAGATCGGATCCGAGGGCCGTCGTGCCGGCCTCCACGAGCGCGATGCCGGCAGTCGCCGCCGCCGGCGCGAAGGTCGGGTCGAGACCCCCGGTCGGCGTGTAGCGGGCGACCGCGATGGCGTTGCCGGTGAGGTCGGCCCGGGATGCGGTGCCGGCCACGACCAGCTTCCCGTCGCCCTGGACGTCCACGTCGTTGAGCCGGAAGGCGTCGTCCGGCCCGAGCACCACGCCCGGGGCCGGACTCCCCGTGCCGAACGACGCATCCGGGGCACCGGTGTCCGTCCAGCGCGCGATCGCCCAGCGCGCGCCGCCGGACGTGAACTGCCCGACGGCGATCGGCCGGCCCTGCGGGTCGACGGTCAGGCCGTAGCTGGCAACGCTGTCGAGCGGACCCTTCCCCAGGACGCTGGTCGCGGTGCCGTCGCCGTCGAACTGACCGTCGGGCGCGCCCGCGGCGGTCAGGCGCGTGACGAACCAGTTGTCGTCGAAGCCGGCCACGACGGCGCCGCCCGACGGGACCGGGGCGATGGCGCTGAGCTCCCGGACGCCCGCCGCGGAAAGGCCGATCTGGCGCCAGCCGCCCGCGCCGTAGCCGCCGTCCTGGCCACCGTCGGGCGCAAAGCGGGAGACGTAGAACGTCTTGGTGAATCCTGGGCCGGGCCCGGAGACGGCGGTCCCGGCAACCAGCAGCCCGCCTGCGGTGTCGATGGTCAGCCCCGACACCAGCGGAGCGGCAGAGGTGGCCGGAAGGCCCGTGACGAGCTGTCCGTCGCCACTGAACGAGACGTCCGGCTGGCCGGTCGAGGTCAGTCGGACGAGCGCGATCTGCGAACTGGTGATGTCTCCGAGGTCTCCGACCGTCCCGGCGATCACCGGCCGGTCCTGCGCGTCGATCGCGAGGCCGCCGAGGTACGCATCCCCGACGATCGGGAGCGCGACGTCCCCGCCGCCCGCGAATCCTGGATCGGGCAGGCCTTGCGCCGTGAGCCGGAACACGCGGATACCGCGCGCAAGCCCCCCGTTGAGCTGACCCTCGAGGGTGGCCGCGACGACCACTCGCCCCTGTGAGTCGATCGCGACCTTGTGGCTGTCGTCCTGCCCGAACGTCGTCATGAACGACGCGGTGAAGACGCCGCCCGAGGCGAACCCGCCATCCAGGTCACCCGGCGCGGCCACGGCCGCGGCGGGCAGAACGAGGGCGGCGACACACGCTGCCGCCCCGGCGATCGCGAGCGTGGGCCGGACCAGGGCGAGCCGCATGCGAGCCACCCTCGCACAACGGGTCGGCGCCTGCACTGAGCGCCCCCTGCTGCGCCGCGGCTCCCGGCCCGCCGCCGGGTCACTCCTTCGGCTTGAGCGCCACCTGCGGGACGAAGCGCTCGAGCGCCCGTCGTCCGACGACGGCGCCGACCGCGCCCACGAGGCCGATGGGGAGGAGGTTCGTCGGCATGAGCGACAGCAGCATGAGGACCGCGACCCCGGGCGTGGTCATCTCGGCCAGGATGCCGGCGATCGCGCCGATCATGACGCCGGTCTCCGAGACGTCCGGGATCGCCGTGGTGATCGCGAGGCTCAGCGCGACCCCCATGTACACGGACGGGAATGCCGGCCCGCCGCGGTAGCCGGCCGAGATCGACCAGCTCGTGGCGAGCAGCTTCACGAGCAGCAGCCCGAGCAGCGCGGCGACGCCGTACTGCGCGCGGTCGTCGTAGAGCTGATGTGTCCCCGCCTGGCCGCTGAACTGCACCGACTCCCCGCCGATCCAGTAGAGGACGCCGAGCACGGCGCCGAACACCGCGCCTGCCGCGATCCAATGCCAGAGGCGGTCCAGGCGCTCGGTCCAACCGACCGTCGCACGGATCACGAGGCGCAGCAGCACCCCGACGAGCACGGCCAGGACGCCGAGCAGGAACGCCGGCGCGACGGCTGCGAGATCCCCGCCGCTGTCGATCGGCAGGATGTCCCGGCCCTGGACGTCGCCGCGGACCACGGACACGGTCGCCCAGGCCGTGAGACCCGCGAGCAGCGGGGGGATCACGGCGCGCCGCGTGAGTGCCTTGCCCTGCCGCCGCATGATCAGCAGCGGGATCGGCGCGGGCAGGAGCGAGCCGAAGAAGGAGACGAGCAGCGCACCGATGCTCGACAGCACGAGCAGCTCGGTGACCGGCCCCGCCGTCCGCCGGTGCCCGGCCACCCACGCGCCGAACGCGATCGACGCGGGGAGCAGCGCACCCTCGGGGCCGAGCGAGGCGCCGCCGACGAGGCTCACGACGCCGGTGAGCAGCAGGAACGCGATGATCTTGAGCGTCCCGGGCTTGATCTGGTCGACCTCGGCGAGCACGTCGGTGTGCGGCGCGAGCATCCGCGTCTGACGCGTGAGCCGCACGGTCAGCGACAGCGCGATGCTGCCGGCGATCGCGAGCGGGACCACGAGCCAGCGCGTCTCGTCGCTGCCGGCCCAGTCGTTCCAGATGAGATCCTGGAGGTGGTCGACGAGCCATTCGAAGCCGAGCAGCCCGAGCGCGTTCGCCGCTCCGACCAGCACGCCTGCGACGACCGTCCGCCGGAGCGGCGGCACGGCGCCGCGGTCTTGCGGCTGGTCGGGGGCGACGGGAGCCTCGGCCATCCGGCGCGACTTTACCGTCGGCCGCGGAGGTCGGCCGCCCCGTTCAGCTCGGCCAGAACTCGTCCATCGGGGAGATCTCGCCGTCACCGGCCTCGGGGCGGTCGGAGCCGACGATGACCATCTCCAGGCCGTCGGGCCCGCTCTCGAACGCCCGCACCGCGGCGGCGGCGACCCGGACGACGTCCCAGGGGCCGAGCTCGAGCACGTCGTCGCCGACCTTCAGCCTCCCGGAGCCCGAGGTGACGAGGTAGGCCTCCTCCTGCTCGCCGTGGCTGTGGGCGAACGGTGAGCGCGTGTCGGGCTCGAAGCGCATGTACGTCACGCCGAGGTGCTCGGAGTCGAGATGGCTGCGCGCGAAGCGGACCTCGATTCCGATGTCGCGGCCGGCGGCCATGTCCTCGATGTCCATGAGGTTCTTGATCGTGTAGTTGGGCATCGAGCCATCGTCCCATCCTCCGCCTCCGTGCCGCCGTGAGCGGCCCCCGGTGCTAGCGTCGAACCGTGCCCAGCGTCCCCAACACCGAGTCTCCCGCGCAGCGCGCCGCGGCGGTGGAGCGGCAGCTCGCCGACCTCGAGCGCTACCTGGACCCCGACGGCCTGACGCGCATCGTGGGCGAGCTCGAGGGCCGCATGGGCGCGCCCGGCTTCTGGGACGACCAGGAGACCGCGGCGAAGGTCAGCGCCGACCACGCCCGCGCGAGTCGCAGGCTCGAGCTGTGGCAGGCGCTGCAGCGCGACGCGGGCGACCTCGAAGCGCTGATCGAGCTGGCCGACGAGGATGCGTCGCTCGCCGAGGAGGTCGACCAGCAGCTCGCCGACATCGAGGGCCGCCTCGCGACGCTCGAGGAGCAGCGGCTGTTCGCGGGCCCCTACGACGCCGGCGACGCGCTCGTCACCGTCAACGCGGGGGCGGGCGGCACCGACGCGCAGGACTGGGCCGAGATGGTCCTGCGGATGCTCATGCGCTGGTCCGAGCGCCGCGGCTTCACCGTCGAGCTGCTCGAGGTCAGCGCGGGGGAGGAGGCGGGCATCAAGTCGGCGACCTTCCGCGCCGAGGGCGAGAACGCCTACGGGCTCTTCGGCGCAGAGCGCGGCGTCCACCGCCTCGTGCGGCTCTCGCCGTTCGACTCGGCCAATCGCCGGCAGACGTCGTTCGCGGGTGTCGAGGTCGCGCCCGTCGTCGACGAGGTCGGCGCGATCGAGATCGACGACGACGACCTGCAGATCGACACGTACCGCGCGTCCGGCGCGGGTGGCCAGCACGTCAACAAGACCGACTCCGCGGTGCGGATCACCCACCGCCCGAGCGGCATCGTCGTGCAGTGCCAGAACGAGCGCTCGCAGACGGCCAACAAGGACACGGCGATGAAGATGCTCCGCGCGAAGCTCCTCGAGCTGGAGGAGCGCAGGCGCGCGGAGGAGATCGCCAAGGCCAAGGGCGAGGCGCAGGACGTGAACTTCGGCTCCCAGATCCGCTCCTACGTCCTGCACCCGTACACGATGGTCAAGGACCACCGCACGAGCTTCGAGATGGGCGACGCCCAGCGCGTGCTCGACGGCGACCTCGACGGGTTCGTCCGCGCCGAGCTGCTGCGGCAGGCCGGCGGCGGGTCGAGCGCGAACTAGGTCCACATGGCCGACGAGCCCCGCGTCAGCGAGCAGCCGACCGCGCCGTACCTCGACGCGGTCGTCGGCTACGGCTTCCGCGGCGCCGGGCGCTTCCACGTGCCGGGGCACAAGGGCGGGCACGGCGCCGACCCGGGGCTGCGGCACGCGATCGGTCAGGACGCGCTGCTGCTCGACATCCCCCAGGACATCCGCGGAGTGGACGTCGGGCCCTCGCCGACACCGTACGAGCGCGCGGAACTGCTCGCCGCCGAGGCGTACGGGGCGCGGCGCTCGTGGTTCCTCACCAACGGCGCCACGCAGGGCAACCACGCGCTGTGCCTGGCGCTCGCGCCGCTCGGCACGCGCGTCGTCGCGCAGCGCAACTCGCATGCCTCGGTCGTCGACGGCCTCGTCCTCAGCGGCGGCGTCCCCACGTTCGTGGCCGCCGAGTACGACGCCGCGCTCGGCATGACCCACGGCGTCACGCCCGACGCCCTGGCCGCGGCGCTCGCGCGCACCCGGGACGCCCGCGCCGCGTTCATCGTCTCCCCGACCTACTACGGCATGTCCGCCGACGTCGCGGGCTGCGCCCGCGTGGCGCACGAGGCGGGCGTCGCGCTCGTCGTCGACCAGTCGTGGGGCGCGCACTTCGGCTTTCACGACGGGCTCCCGCCGAGCGCGCTGCAGCTCGGCGCGGACGCCGTCCTCACGAGCACGCACAAACTGGCGGGGTCACTGACGCAGAGCGCGATCCTGCACCTGGGCGACACCGATCGCATCGACGAGGCGCGCGTGGCGCGTGCGGTGCGGATCGTGCGCTCGACGAGCCCGTCGTCGCTGCTCATGGCCTCGCTCGACGCCGCCCGCCGGCAGCTCGCCGTCCACGGCGAGCAGCTCCTGCACGAGACGATCGGCGCGATCGGCGCGGCGCGCGAGAAGCTGCGCGCGGTCGAGGGCGTCGAGCTGCTCGACCAGGAGCTGGTCGGGCGCCCCGGAATCGCGGCCTACGACCCGTTGCGGATCGTGCTCGACACGCGCGGCACCGGCTGCACCGGCATGGAGCTCTCCGACGCGCTGCGCCAGAGCTACGACGTGCACGCCGAGCTGGCGACGCAGTCCACGATCGTCTTCGTCGTCGGGATGGGCGAGCGCCCGCAGGCGCTGCTGCGTCTCGCCGGCGACGTCGAGGAGGCCGTCGCGCGGCTGCGCCGCCCGGGAACGGAGACGCAGCCGATCTACCAGCCGGCCGAGACGCCGGAGCTCGCCGTCACGCCGCGCGACGCGTTCCTCGGCGATGCGGAGTGCGTCGCCGTCGCCGACGCCGTCGGGCGGATCTCGTGCGAGTCGATCGCGGGCTACCCACCCGGCATCCCGGCGCTGCTCCCCGGCGAGCGCGTCAGCGAGGAGATCGTGCGGTACCTGACCGAGACGGTCGCCTCGGGCGGGCGGCTCCACGGGGCGAGCGACCCGGCGTTCGGGTCGCTGTTCGTGCTGCGCGAGGCCTGAGACCCCTCAGCGCACGAGCAGCACGGGCTTGCCCGTCGACCCACCGTCGGCGAAGCCGGCGAGCAGGCGCGCGCCGTCCGCGAGCGGCGCGGTCGCGCTGATCACGGGATCGAGCCGTCCCTCGGCCCACCACCGCATCAGGTCCGCGTGGGCGGCCGCCGGGAACTCCTGGTCGATCGGCAGCATCCCGCCGTAGTTGACGCCGACGATGTCGATGCTGCGCAGCAGCGCCTTGTTCACCGGCAGCGTCGGGATCGTCCCGCTTGCGAAGCCGATCACGAGGATGCGTCCCTCGGGCGCGGTGCAGCGCAGGCTCTGGTCGAAGCGCTCGCCGCCGACCGGATCGACGACGACGTCGGCGCCGCGGCCACCGGTCGCCGCGCGCACCTCGGCGACCCAGTCGTCCCCGGGGTCCAGGACGATGTCGGCCCCCGCCCGCGTCGCGACGCTCCGGCGCTCGTCGCTGGAGCCCAGGGCGATCACCGTGCCCGCGCCCGCGGCCTTCGCGACCTGGATCGCCGCGGTGCCGACGCCGCCGGCCGCGCCGTGCACGAGCACCGCCTCGCCGGGCTGCATTCGTCCGCGGCGCAGCAGTCCCAGATGCGCCGTCTGGTAGTTGATGACCATCGCGGCGGCCACGTCGAAGCCCATGGCGTCGGGGATCGGGAGCGTGATGAACGCGGGGGCGAGGGCGACCTCGGCGAACCCCCCGAACGGGGTCGTCGCTGCGACGCGGTCGCCGGGCGTGAGCGGTCCGCCGGCAGGCGACTCCAGCACCACGCCCGAGATCTCGGTGCCCGGGATGAACGGGAGCTCCGGGGTGACCTGGTACTCGCCGCGGGTGATGAGGTAGTCCACGAACCCCGCGCCGGCGGCGTGGACCTCGAGCAGGACGAGCCCGTCGCCTGCGACGGGCTCCGGGACGTCCTCCAGCCGCAGGGCCTCGGGTCCACCGGTGTCGTGCAGGACGAGCGCGCGCATGGCGGCGGAACCTACCCGAGCCCGAGCGTGTCGAGCACGAGGCCGAGGTCGTCGGCGTCGTTGTACAGGTGGAACGCCAGGCGCGCGCGCCCGTCGCGCACCGAGAAGCGCACGTCCGCGGCGCGCAGCCGCGCCGACGCCGCGTCGTCCAGCGGGAGCGACACGATCGCCGAGCCGTTCTCCGGGACGCCCGCGGCAGCGCGCAGGGCGGCGGCGAGGGCGACGTCGTGTGCGCCGATCGCCGCGACGCCGAGCCGCTCGATGAGCTCGAGGGCGGGCGCGGTCCCGGCCCAGCACAGCCACGCCGGGGACAGGTCCAGCCGGCGTGCGTCGTGGGCCAGGCGCAGCGGGGCGCCGTAGATCGACGCCCAGCGGTCCTCGCCGGCGTACCAGCCCGCGTGCAGCGCGGGCAGCACCGCCAGCGCCTCCTCGGTGCCGGCGAGGAACGCCGTGCCGCGCGGGCAGAGCAGCCACTTGTAGGTGCCGCAGACGACGTAGTCGGCGCTCGCGGCGTCGATCGCCATCCATCCGGCGGACTGGGTGACGTCCACGAGTGTCCGGGCGCCCGCCGCGCGGGCGGCCGCCGTGATCGCGGACCGGTCCGCGACGGCGCCGTCCGCGGACTGCACGGCGCTGAACGCCACCAGCGCGGTCCCGGCTCCGACCGCGTCCGCGAGCCCCGCGAGCGGCGCGAGCCGCACGTCCAGGTCACCGCGGGCCAGGAACGGGAAGAGGACCGACGTGAACTCGCCCTCGGGCAGCAGGACGCGCGCGCCCGCCGGAAGCGACGCGGCGACGAGGCCGACGAACGACGAGACCTGCCCGGCCGCGGCGACCCGCGCGGCCGGCACGCCGGCGAGCCGGCCGAACGCCTCGCGGCTGCGCCGCACGTCGTCGTCGTAGGCGACGGCGTTCGCCCGCCCGGCCGTCCAGTCGCGCGTCACCCCGGCGAGCGCCTCCAGCGTGGCGGGGCACGGGAGGCCGAGCGTGGCGGTGTCGAGGTAGCCGCGCGCGCCGGGGAACGCGCCGGGGAGGAGGGCCGTCATCGGACGGCATGCTCGCGGATCGCCGCGCCGGGCGCGGCGCCTATGCTCCGCCGTCATGGACGACGCGACGCGCAGAGAGCTCGAGGACGTCGTCGCGCGCGCGCTGGCGGAGGACGTCGGCGACGGCGATCGCACGACGCTGGCGACGATCCCGGAGGGGGCGCGGACCCGGGCGACGATGCTGCAGAAGGAGCCGGGCGTCCTGTTCGGGCTGGACGGCGCCGAGCTCGTGTTCGGCACGCTGGACCCCGGGGCGGCGTTCGTGCGGCTCGCGCCCGAGGGCGAGTGGGCGGGGGAGGCCGACCTGCCGCTGGCGGTCCTGAGCGTCGAGGGAGACGCGCGCGCCGTGCTGTCCGCCGAGCGGACGGCGCTGAACCTCGTCCAGCGGCTGAGCGGCGTGGCGACGCAGACGGCGCGGTTCGCCCGTGCCATCGAGGGCACCGGCGCCCACGTGCTCGACACCCGCAAGACGACGCCGGGCCTGCGTCTGCTGGAGAAGGCGGCCGTCCGCGCCGGCGGCGGCGTGAACCACCGGATCGGGCTGTGGGACCAG
>DAIPYF010000058.1:0-12569 GCA_036782855.1 Solirubrobacteraceae bacterium | reverse complement strand
CGAGCAGGACGACGAGGTTCGTCGACCCGTAGGAGATGAACGGCAGCGGCACGCCCGTCAGCGGCGCGATCCCCAGGACCGTCCAGAGGTTCAGGATCGCCTGGCAGAGGACCAGCGAGGTCACGCCCGCGGCCAGGAGCGCCGCGTAGCGGCCCTTGGCCTGCTGCGCGATCCGCAGGCCCGCCCACGCGAACGTGCCGTACAGCAGGATCAGGCCGAAGATCCCGAGCAGCCCGACCTCCTCGCCGATGATCGCGAGGATGAAGTCCGTGTGGGCCTCGGGGAGATAGAAGATCTTCTGGACCGACTCGCCCAGACCGCGGCCGAAGAGCCCGCCGGAGCCGATCGCGATCTGACCCTGGACCGCCTGGAATCCCGCATCGCCGGCGTGACTCCACGGGTCCAGGAACGAGGTGAGGCGCGCCCGCCGGTAGGGGGCCGTCATCGCGTACATCATCACGAGCACGCTCCCCGCCGCCGCGAAGCCCGCGAGCCAGCGCATCGGCACGCCGGCGGCGATCATCATCGTCGCCATCGTGAATGAGACGACGAGCGCCGTCCCGAGGTCCGGCTGGGTCGCGACGAGCAGCACCGCGGTCCCCGCCACGAGGCCGAGCGGCATGAGGTCCTTCGGGGAGCGCAGGGCGCGCGGACGCTCGGCGAGGAACCGCGCGGCGTAGAGGACGAGCGCGAGCTTCGCCACCTCGGAGGGCTGGAACGTCAGCGGGCCCGCGCCGAGCCAGCGTGTCGCGCCGTTGACCGACACCCCGAGGCCCGGGACCTCGACGAGGACCAGGCACGTGAACGCGAACGCCAGGAACGGCCCCGTGAGCGACAGGACCTTCTGCAGCGGCCAGCGCGAGGCGATGCGCAGGCAGACGAAGCCGGCGAGGCCGTACACCAGGTACTTGATGAGGAATCCGGTGCCGTCGCCGCCGCCCTTGACGACCGTCGTCGCCGACGAGGCGCTGTAGACCATGACCGCGCCGAACGCGACGAGGCACAGAACGGCGGTGAGCAGCACGTCCTCCTCGATCCGGCGCCCGCTCGCGGGTCGCGAACGTGCCGCGGCAGGGGCGGGGGTGCTGGCGCGGGCGGCAACGCGGGCCATCGAGCCTCGTTTCGGCGCCGGGCGCCGGACTCCTTCCCGGGATTCAGAGTGCGGCGACGAGCGCCTTGAAGGCCGCGCCGCGGGCCTCGAAGTCGGCGAACTGGTCGAAGCTCGCGCAGGCGGGTGAGAGCAGGACGACCTCGCCGGACCGCGCTGCGGCGCGCGCGGCCGCGACGGCGCGCTCCAGATCCCCGCTGGCGTACAGCGGCACGGTCCCGTCCAGGTCGTCGATGATCCGCTCCGCGTCCTCCCCGATGGCATAGACGGCCGCGGCGCGCGCGCACACCGCCCCGCGGAGCGTCGTGAAGTCCTGGCCCTTCGCCTGCCCGCCGAGGATGAGGTGCACGGGCGCGGTGATCGCGTCGAGCGCGACGGTCGTGGAGGCGACGTTCGTGGACTTCGAGTCGTTGACCCAGGCCACGCCGCCGATCGTGCGGACGTCCTCGAGGCGATGCTCGACCCCGGCGAAGCCGCGCAGCGCGTCGAGCAGTGGCTCCGCGGCGATGCCCGAGGCGAGCGAGGCCGCGGCCGCGGCCGCGGCGTTCCATGCGTTGTGGGCGCCGCGCAGGCGCAGTTCTTCGAGCGCGATCAGCCGGTCGCCCCGCCACCAGAGGAAGCCGTCGCGGACGGCGAGGTCGTCCGCGGGGTCGCGGCCGACGGTGACGCGCCGCGCCCGCCCACCGGCGCCGGCGAGCAGCTCACGCGGGCCGACGGCGACGCCGTCCGTGCCCTGATGCTCGAACAGGCGCAGCTTCGCGGCGCGGTAGGCCTGGTCGGTCCCGTGCCACGGCAGGTGGTCGGGTGTGAGGTTGAGGATCACGCCCACCTCCGGGGCGAACGCGACCGCGTCGTGCAGCTGGTAGGAGCTCGCCTCGCAGATGACGGTCGCGCCCGCCGGGACGCCGTCCACGAGCGCGGTCACGGGCGTCCCGACGTTGCCGGCGAGCGCGACGGGGCGTGCGGCCGCGCGCCAGACCTCTCCCAGCAGCTCGACCGTGGTCGTCTTGCCGTTCGTGCCGGTGACCGCGACGAACGGGCGCTCCAGGAGCCTCCAGCCGAGCTCGAGCTCCCCGCAGACGGGGATCCCGGTCGCCACGGCGCGTGCGACCACCGCGGCGGACGGCGGCACACCGGGGCTCTTGACGACCGCCCGGGCGCGCTCGAGCTCGCGCAGCCCGTCGACGCCGGTCCAGACCTCCATCCCCTCGGCGCGCAGCGCGGCGGCCTCCGGCGGGTCGCCGGCGTCGACGCAGATCACCGGCTCGCCGCGCGACCAGAGCAGCCGCGCGGCGGCCGCCCCGGAGCGGGCGAGGCCCACGACGAGCCACGGGCCGGGCGGCAGCGGAGGACGGGACGTCATCACGGGGCTCACCAGTCGGCGAGCGCTCCGCCCTCGATGCGCGCGATCCCGTCTCGCACGCCCGTCAGGACCGGCTCGCGCACCCGGAGCTTCGTCGCGGCGTGCGCCGCCTGGTCGATGCCGCGGAGCGTCCGCGCCGACTCGGCGGCCGTCGCCGCGAGCGCG
This sequence comes from Solirubrobacteraceae bacterium, assembly GCA_036782855.1. Classification (GTDB taxonomy): domain Bacteria; phylum Actinomycetota; class Thermoleophilia; order Solirubrobacterales; family Solirubrobacteraceae; genus F1-60-MAGs163. The sequence goes on along the minus strand of DAIPYF010000058.1, from coordinate 9,933 downwards.
TCCGGCGCAACCACCCGATCCAGGAATCCCGCGGTGAGCGCCTCCTGCGGCGTCAGCAGCCCACCCGTGACCGCGCACCGGTCGTAGGCGGGGCGCGTCAGCCGATGGCGGGCGAGCGCGATGCCGAACCAGGGCATCGTCATGCCGATCGCGACCTCGTTGAGCCCGATCGCGAATTCCCCCTCGATGCCGATCCGCAGATCCGCCGCCAGCAGCAGGAACGCGCCCATCGCGATGGCGTTGCCGTTGCACGCGATCACGGTGGGGTGCGGGAACGACAGCAGGCGCTCGGCGAGGCGCGCGCCGTCGACGAGCATCCGCGGCCACTCGTCCGCCGGGCAGCGCAGGTCGAAGCCGGCCGACAGCGTCGCGGCGCGCCCGGTCAGGACCACCGCCGCGCCGTCCGCCTCGGCGCGATCCAGGTCGCCCGAGATCGCCCCGAGCATCATCGAGGACAGGGCATTGACCTTCCCGTCGTCCAGCGTGATCGTCGCGACCCCGTCGTCGAGGGCGTAGGTGGTGCGTTCGGACATGCCGCGACCCTAGTCGGCACCGGCGGCCGGTGTCCCGCGATTAGGCTGCAGCCACATCCGAGCCAAGGGGAGACCATGTTGAAGGAGTTCCGCTCGTTCCTCATGCGCGGCAACATCGTCGAGCTGGCGATCGCGGTCGTCATCGGTGCGGCGTTCGGCGCGCTCGTGACCTCGCTCGTGACGAACCTCATCACTCCGGTGATCGCCGCGGTCATCGGCAAGCCCGACTTCTCGGACCTGACGTTCACGATCAACGACGCGGTCTTCCGCTACGGGTCCTTCCTCAACGCGCTGATCTCGTTCGTCTCGATCGCGGCGGCCGTGTTCTTCTTCGTCGTCAAGCCGATCGACGCGGTCCAGAAGGCCCGTGGCATCGAGAAGGCGGACGACGGCCGCAGCGACGAGGCGGTGCTGCTGGAGGAGATCCGCGACCTGATGAAGACGCGAGCGGCCGGCGGCTGACGCCCGCGCCGCGTCATCCCGCCGTGCCGGGCTCACCGCCCGGCGGCGATCTGCCGATACCGAGAGCGCCCCGGCGTCGCCACGGGTGAAGATCTGGGCGACGCCGGGGTTCTCCTGTGCCTGCGGCGCTCAGGGGGGCGGGCGCCGCAAGTGCATGCGGGGCCGCCTGAACGCGGCCCCACCGGCGGTTCCCCCCGGCATGCCGCGGGAACCTCGCACAGGGCACCCGGCCGTGCAAGTGCTGGTCGCCGAGTCCCAGCCCCCGGCCGCCCGCCCAGGTTCGGTGGACTGCGGATGCCGGCGCCCCTCGCCGGGGCGATACTCGACCCGGAACGCCTGCAACCGGAAAGACGAGGAGCGCGGAACGATGGACGCGAGCACGAGCACGGCACGGCTGCTGCACACCCCGGAGAACCCGCTGGGCGAGCGGGAGGTCGAGGTCGGACTCACCGCCGAGGGCACCGAGGAGCGCCCCGTGGTCGAGGTCGACGGCACCCACCACGAGTTGCGGCTGGTCAGCTTCGCCGACGGCGAGGGCATGCCCGAGTACGTCTACGAGCGCCAGGTGCACCCGGAGGGTGCGCCGCAGGGATTCAGCATCCCGGGCGGCGACCCCACCGACGAGCCGGGGTAGATGACCCGGGGACGCGCCGTCGCGGCTCGGACAACGGCGAGAATCCCGTCATGACCGATCCCGCGGATGCCGCGACGTCCCCGCGCCTGCTCACCGACGCTGCCGCCCACGCGACGCGCGCCGTGCCGCTCGCCCGGCCCGACCAGACCGCGGGCGCAGCCCGCGACGCCCTGCTCGGGGGGCGCTTCGAGTTCGCCGGCGACGTCGCGGTGCTCGACGGCGAGCGGTTCGCCGGACTGCTGCCCGTCGAGCGCCTGCTCGCAGCCGGCGACGCGGAGCGGATCGGGGACCTCATGGACGCCGACGCCCCCTGCGTGGCCCCGGACACCGACCAGGAGGTCGCCGCCTGGACGATGGTGCGCCACGGCGAGTCGAGCCTCGCGGTGGTGCACGCGGACGGGACGTTCACGGGCCTCGTCCCGCCGCTGCGCATGCTGGACGTGCTGCTGACCGAGCACGACGAGGACCTCGCCCGCCTCGGCGGCCTGCTCGTCGGCACGCGCCGTGCGCGCAGCGCGGCGGAGGAGCCGATCCGCGAGCGGGTGCGGCACCGGCTGCCCTGGCTGCTGCTGGGACTCGCCGGCGCGATGATCGCCGCCGCGATCGTCGGCGCGTTCGAGGATGAGATCCGCACCCAGGTGCTGCTCGCCTCGTTCCTGCCGGGCGTCGTCTACCTCGCGGACGCCGTCGGCACCCAGACCGAGGCGATCGTGATCCGGGGCCTGTCCGCCGGCGTGCGGGTCCCGCAGATCGCGGTGCGCGAGATCCTGTCCGGGCTGATCGTCGGGCTCGTCATGGCGGCGGCGTTCATCCCGCTCGCCGCGGCCATCTGGGGCGACGTGGACGTCGCGGTCGGCGTCGGCCTCGGCCTGCTCGCCGCCTGCTCCATCGCCACGGTCGTCGCGATGGCGCTGCCGTGGCTCTTCGAGCGCTTCGACGCCGACCCCGCCTTCGGCTCCGGTCCCCTGGCGACCGTCATCCAGGACCTGCTCTCGATCGTCGTCTACTTCCTCATCGCCGTCCCGATCGCGACCTAGTGCCGGCGCTGCCGCCGGGACGGACATGGCGCGCGGACGGCCGCCCCGCGTGGCAGGATCCTCGCCCATGAGCCGCGCCGACACGCCACCCCCCCCCGCCGCGACCCGTGTCCCGATCACCCTGGGACGCGCTCTCGCCGTCGTCGTGCTGTACGCCGTCGTCTTCCTCGTCGCGGGGCTCGTCTCGGGCGTCGACTACGACGAGATCACCGACTCCACGTCGAACGTCGTGGGCTTCGTGGTCGTCCCCGTCGGACTCGGCATCATCGCCACGCTCGGCCTGACCGCGCGCTGGGGCTGGTGGCACCCGCTGTTCCACGAGGACGAGCCGCTGACGCGCCCGCGCTGGCGCTGGCTGATCCCGGCGCTGTTCTGCGGGACCATCCTCGTGACGCTCATCGCCTCGCCGTGGCACGAGTTCTCGACGGGCCTCGTCCTGCTGATCCTCGGCGGGACGCTGATGGTCGGGTTCGCCGAGGAGATCATCTTTCGCGGCTACCTGCTCGTCGGTGCGCGTTCGCGCTACACGGAGGTCGGTGCCTGGTTCCTCTCGTCGGGCCTGTTCGCCCTGTTCCACGGCCTGAACATCCTCACCGGACAGGCGGTCGGCGCGACCATTCAGCAGATGCTCTTCGCATTCCTGATGGGCAGCGGCCTCTACCTCATCCGGCGCATCAGCGGGCTGCTCGTCGTCGGCATGGTCATCCACGGTCTGTGGGACTTCTCGTCGTTCCTCGGCGCCGGGCGCGGGGACACCACCGACGACTTCCCGAACACCCTCGCCGCGGCGCCGTTCACGTACGGCGCGATGATCGCGGTCGTCGTCGTCCTCGTCATCACGTTCCGCCGGCACGGGGCGGCGGACGACGCGGCGCCCGCCGGCGCCTGACCGCGATTCCAAAGCGGCGGTCGGACGATGGCCTCGTGTGCCGTCTGCGCTCAGGTACTCACCGACGTGAACCGCAGAATCTCCGTGGACACCAGCTCCGGGGCGTCGAACATCGCCGTGTGCCCGCAGTCGGGCAGCTCGCGAAGTTCGGCGTGCGGGATCTCGACGAGGAATCGCTCGGCGTGCTCGCGCGACATGATCCGGTCGCCGGTCGGATGGAGGATGAGCACCGGGCAGCGCACCTGGTCGAGGACCTCGATGCGGTTCATCGACCCGTCCGGCAGCGTGTTCGCCGCCAGTTGTCCGGCGACGTCGCAGAACGCGAAACCGGCCAGCAGGCGCGCCGCCTCGACCGGCGGGATCCGGGTCGGGTCCACGCAGTTGTCGGCCATCAACAGGCGTCGTCCCCGATCGGTGCGGACCAGCCGACGCATGATCGGCAGGGCCACCCGGACCGGGCGGTGCAGCCTGCGGGACTGCTTCACGAACGCCTGAGCCTCCTCCAGCGTCCACATGCCGGCCGGCGAGACCCCCACGACGGTCCGGGCGCGCCCGCGCGAGGCGAGCTCGAGCGCGAGCAGTCCGCCGAGCGAGTTGCCGACGATGTCGGGGCGCTGCCATCCCACGGCATCGAGCTCCGCCTCGAGGGCGTCCGCCCAGGCCTGGAACGTCGGCGCGGTCCCGGCGGGGTGCGAGCACGTCGCGTTCAGCGGAGAGTCGGTCGACCACCGGCGCCCAGCTGTGCCAGCTCTCCCAGATCCCGTGCAGGAGGAGCAGCGGCTCGCCGCTCCCGGACCGGTGATGGTCGAGTTTCACGAGCGGGACCGTCTCACGAAGTCGGCGCATCGTGCAACTGCTTCTGCCCGGTAGGTCAGGCGCGCCAGGCAAACGCGATCTTCGTCAGCCTCGGCTGATCGTGGCCCACGAGATTGGCTGCGGCGATGGGCTCCCACATGGTCTCGCCAGGGTAGGCGGAGCATCGCCCGCCCGGGCGTTTCTTGTCACCCAGCACGCGCCTCGGCTCGTTATAGTCGCTCGCCATGCGTACTCCCCGTCGCCACCTCACGATGCTGCTGGCGGCCGCGGCGCTCACTGCGATGGTCGTCGTTCTTCCCGCCGGGGCTGCGAAGAAGAAGCCCACCTGCAAGCAGGACAAGGAGCAGAAGGGCTGCGCCGTGAAGCTGGGCAGCTGGTACAGCGCAGACGGCCTGTTCAGGGTCGAGGTCAAGCCGCGAAGCGCCTACGCGATCGGCGATTCGACGGTCGGCGAGCGTCTGGTGCTTGCGTTGGTCACCGCGACGAACGAGACCTGCGAGGGTGATGGTCCCGCGAGCGCCTTCGCAGGTTCGAACACCCGCCCGAAGATCGGGAAGTCCTATCGGTGGACGAACACGATCAAGGAGGGCAAGTCCACCGCCACGGTCACGTTCACAAGCGCCAAGACGGTGACCGTGGAGTTCAATGGCATCGCTCGCAACACGCTCGTCGGGACGCCGCCGTGCCCCGTGTCGGTCAAGGGCACCGCGAAGCGCGGGACGCCACGCTGAATCGCCGTCGCGGCGGGACTGTCCGCTACCGCCTGAAGCTGTAACGAGGGTGCTGCCGCTCCCCATGCGGAGCGGCGGTGCCGCTTCTCGTCCGTTGCGGGCGTTCCGGCGGCGAGATGAACTCCGGTCATGACCTTGACGCGAGCTCGAGGAGCAGCTCATCCAGTTGCACGAATGTCTCGTGCAACGCGTCCGCCGCGCCCGTGCCGGCGGCGTCGAGCGCCTCCTTCGAGGGATAGACCTCGCTCACGACGACCAGGGTCTTGCCGGCCTTCTCCGTCAGGGTGACGGTCGTGACGGAGCCGTCCTCTCCGCCTTCGTCGTTCGTCCAGACGATGCGCGATGGCGGCGTCACTTCGAGGTATCTGCCGAAGAAGTCCATGCCCTCGCCGAAGTTGAGGCGGTACGTGCCACCGGTGCGAACGTCCATCTCGCAGGATCGCAGCGTCATGCCCATCGACTTCGGCACCCACCAGCGCTCGAACAGCTCGGGCTTCGACCACGCCTCGAACACGAGGCGCGCGGGAGCGTCGAACGATCGCGTGACGACGACTTCGCGATCGGATCTCCGTTCCACGGTCGTGACGTTCTTCATGGGGTCGTGCTCACCCTGCGGTGTTGTGGCCATCTGATTGCTCCTTCCGTTTCAATTCCTCTACGACCTGGTCGAGCTCGCTGAAGCGCTCGTCCCAGAGCTGCTGATACCTCTCGATCCACGCCGCCACGTCCTCGAGACGGCGAGTGCCGATCCGGCAGGTCCGTACGCGGCCGACCTTCTCGGTGACGACGAGTCCCGACTGTTCGAGGACGCCGACGTGCTTCTTCATGCCCGTGAGGGTCATGTGGAACCGGTCGGCGAGGTCGGTGATCGAGGCCTCCTCACGGCCGAGCTGCTCGAGGACGCCGCGTCGCGTGGAGTCTGAGAGCACGGCGAACGAGGCATCGAGATCTGTCCTCACATACTGAACCATGTGGTTCAGTATACCCGCGACGGGACAGTCCGCAAGCCAGCCGTCGCTCTTCGTCCGAAGCAGCAGCGGGTCACATCTGGCGGCAGGTTGCAGCCGGCGGGCGGCCGCCGCTGCTGAGGGTGCGGGGCTGTCATGCGGGGCGAGCGGTCAGGCGGTGACGTCGCCTCGCGTGATCCGCCGGGCGCCGATCAGCAGCGGGATGACCATCCAGATGACGAGCGAGGTGCCGACGTGCGCCCATTGGGTCGGGCTCACGACGTACTCGGTCATCTGGCCGAGGGCGTGCGCGTAGTCCACCCACGGGGCGACGCCGGAGAACACGGGCAGCGAGACGATCGCCATCCACCCTGTCGGCAACGCGAACAGGAGGACGATGGCGGGCGCGGGGGCGAGCAGGATCGCGCCGAGCGCGACGCCGACGAGCGTCGCGACCGTGAGGTTGAAGGCCGACTGGCCGATGAGCGGTGCGGCGTCTGACCAGGTCCCCTCTACGCCGGGCGACGAGACCAACACCCCGGCCGCGACGACGGCGACGCAGATCGCCAGCATCGCGACGGCGAGCACGAGGCTCGCGAGGATCTTGGCGCCGAGGACGCGCGAGCGCATCGGGACGAGCGCGAAGGTGATGAGCCCGGTGCGCTGGGACCACTCGGAGGTGACGAGCAGGATGCCGAGAACCGGCAGCAGGACGGCCGACGGCTGAAGCCCGACGTTGATGACGGACTGGAACGTGTGGTCCGCCGCATCGCCGACGAGCAGGCGGACGACCACGGCGACCACGGTGAGCGCCACCATGGCGATCTGCAGCCAGAAGCCGGCGCGGGTGTCGAGCATCTTGCGAAGCTCGACGGCGACGAGGCGGCCGAGGCCGGGGCGCGCGTGGACGCCGGCGGTGTTCACGAGGATCGGTGCGGCGAGGGTGGTGGTGCTCATGCGTTTGCTCCTGCCAGCTCGGGATGGATCGAATCGGTCTGCGTTGACGGAGTGCTCTCGCCGGACGTGGTCAGATCGAAGAAGAGGCGTTCGAGGCCCGCGTCCGCGGCCGGAGAAAGCCGGCGCAGCACGACGCCGCCGGCCATCGCCGCGCGGGCGACGACCTCGGGCTCGGCCTCGACCAGCCGCCGATCGCCGTCGGCCGGGTGGGTCGCCAGGCCGGCGCTGTGAAGCGCGGCATCGAGGCCGGCGAGGTCGTCCGCCTCGACGATGGTCCCCGACTCGGTCAGCAGCTCGGCGCGGGTGCCCTGCGCCTGGATCCGTCCGCCGCCGATGATCATCATCCGGTCGGCGACGGCCTCGACCTCGGCCAGCAGGTGCGAGGAGAGCAGCACGGTGCCGCCGCGGTCGGCGAAGTTGCGCAGCAGGCCCCGCATCCAGCGCATGCCTTCCGGATCGAGGCCGTTGGCGGGCTCGTCGAGGATCAGAACCTCGGGGTCGCCGAGCAGTGCGTGGGCGAAGCCCAGGCGCTGGCGCATGCCGAGCGAGTACTTGCCGACACGCCGCCGGGCCGCCGTCTCGTCGAGGCCGACGAGCTCCAGCAGCGCGTCGACGCGCTGCGCCGGCACGCCCATGGTGTGGGCGGAGACGGCGAGCGCCTCGCGGCCGCGGCGCCCGGCGTGCTGGGCGGACGCGTCGAGCAGGATTCCGACGCGCCGGCCCGGGTTCGGCAGGTCGCGGTAGCGCCCGCCGAGGATCTGGGCGTGGCCGCTGTCGGGCTCGGAGAGGCCGACGAGCATCCGCATCGTGGTGGTCTTGCCGGCGCCGTTGGGGCCGAGAAAGCCCGTGACGGTGCCCGGCTCGCAGCGGAATGTGACGTCCGAGACGACGGTGCGCCCGCCGAGCTCCTTGGTGAGTCCGTTGGTTTGGATCATGCCGGCAGACTCGCGGCCCGCCGGGTCTGCAGCCACGGTCCGCGGGCTACGCTCGCCGAGCCCTACGGCGGTGGCAGACAACGACTTTGGTAGGGGGTCGCGGCCGTGACGCTCCCCTAGCCTTCGTCGTCGACCGATGGCACGCCGGGCGACAGCACGCTTCACCGATCGCCTGTCCGGCTGGATGCGCTCCGCGCTGCCCGGCGTCGTGATCGACGCCCCCGACGAGGAGCGTGGCCGCCGCGACCGCCTCGTCGACGCGACCATCTACCTGGTTGCGTTCGCGATCAGCGCCGCCACCCTCGCGGGCACTTGGCAGATGCACCCGCCCTGGCTGCGCGTCGTGGCCATCGTGATCGGGATCGCGACGCTCGTCTCGCTGCACTGGCGGCGCACCCATCCAGCCGCCGTCGGGATCGGCGTCGGGGCGGTCTCGCTCGTGGTCCTCACGGCCTCCGGCGCGAACCTCGCCGCCGCCTTCAACGCCGCGATCCGGGCTCGCGGCCGCGATCTGGTCATCATCGCCGGGCTCCTGATCGCCTGGGCCTTTGCGAGCACGCTGCTCTACCCACCCGCCGGGAGCTACTGGGTCAACGCGGGGGCCTGTCTGCTGCTGACAGGCGTCGTGTTCGGCTGGGGACTCTTCGTACGCGCGCGGCGAGAGCTCGTGCGATCGCTGCGCGCGCAGGCCGATCGCGCCGCGGACGAGGCCCGCACGGCCGAGCGGCGGCGGATCGCGCGCGAGATGCACGACGTGCTCGCCCACCGCCTCTCGCTGCTGTCCGTGCACGCCGGCGCGCTCGAGTTTCACCCCGACGCACCGGCCGAGGAGGTCGCCGAGGCGGCCGGCGTGATCCGCGAGAGCGCGAAGGCGGCGCTCGAGGAGCTGCGCGGCGTGATCGGCGTCCTGCGCGAAGACGGCAGCGAGAGCCTGACGCAACCGCCCCAGCCGACGCTGGTCGACCTCGCTGCCCTCGTCGAGGAGTCGCGCACGGCCGGGATGCGGATCACCACACGGATCGAGCTGGGCGACGCGGCGCCGCCCGCCGCCGTCGGGCGCACCGCGTACCGGATCGCGCAGGAGGGCCTGACCAACGCGCGCAAGCACGCGCCGGGAGCAGCGGTGACGCTCACCGTCCGAGCGCCCGACGGCGACCTGCAGGTCGAGGTCCGCAGCCTCGCGCCGGTAGCCGTCGCCGCGGCCGCGCCGCTGCCCGGGACCGGGACCGGGACCGGGACCGGCCTGATCGGACTCGCCGAGCGCGTCACGCTCGCCGGCGGCACGCTCGAACACGGCGTCGACCCCGACGGCGCGTTCGTCCTGCGCGCGAGCCTGCCACGATGATCCGCGTCCTGCTCGTCGACGACGACGCGCTCGTGCGCTCCGGCCTGCGGATCATGCTCGCCGGCGCCGCGAACCTCGACGTCGTCGCCGAGGCCGCGGACGGCCGTGAGGTGCTCGGCGCGGTCGACCGCCACCGGCCCGACGTGGTCCTGATGGACATCCGCATGCCCCAGCTCGACGGCATCTCGGCCACCCGGCTGCTGGCCGCGCAGCCCGACCCGCCCGCCGTTCTCGTGCTCACGACGTTCGACGCCGACGAGCTCGTCCTGCGCGCGCTGCAGGCCGGAGCAGCCGGCTTCCTCCTGAAGGACACCCCGCCGGCGGAGATCGTCCGCGCGATCGAGCTCGTCCACGCCGGCGACGGCATGCTCTCCCCCACGGTCACCCGCCGGCTCATCTCCCTCGTGGCCGGCGACTCCGACGCGGCCGCCCGCACCGAGCACGCCCGCGACCGCATGGCAGAGCTCACCCCACGCGAGCACGACGTCGCCCTCGCCGTCGCCCGCGGCCAGGCCAACGCCGAGATCGCCGCAGCTCTGCACCTCTCCGTCCCGACGGTCAAGGCCCACGTCTCCCGCCTGCTCGACAAGCTCGACGTCAACAACCGCGTCCAGATCGCCCTGCTCGTGAAAGACGCGAGCGGGCAC
>DAIPYF010000057.1:0-12634 GCA_036782855.1 Solirubrobacteraceae bacterium | reverse complement strand
CAGCTCATGCGGGCGGACACGCGCTACGACAGCCGCGTGCAGCAGGTCGGCGAGATGAGCCGCGGGCTCAAGATCCTCGCTCGCGAGCTGAAGGTCCCCGTGATCGCGCTCTCGCAGCTCTCCCGCGGTGTCGAGTCACGCACGGACAAGCGCCCGATGCTGTCCGACCTGCGCGAGTCCGGCCAGATCGAGCAGGACGCCGACCTCGTCATGTTCATCTACCGCGACGAGTACTACAACCGCGAGGAGTCCGACGACCCCGGCGTCAGCGAGATCATCATCGCCAAGCACCGCAACGGCGGCCTGGGCGACGTCCGGCTCTCGTTCCAGCACGAGTACCCGCGCTTCCGCAGCATCCTGCGCGACGCCGCATGATCGCGCGATGAGCACCGCCCCCTGCCCGCTGGGCATCTGCGACGGGTCCGGTTGGATCGACGACGAGGACGCCCGCGCCGTGCGCGCGTGCGCGTGCCGGCCGCAGCTCATCGCGAGCCGCCGCGCCCACGCGCTGTCGGCGGTCGTCCCGCGCCGCTACCGCGGGGTCTCGTTCGACCGCCCGCCCGTCAGCGAGATGCCGCGACCGCAGGTCGACGTCGCGCAGCGGTTCGTGCGCAAGCTCGACGAGCGGCTCGACCAGGGCCGCGGCCTGTGGTTCTTCGGGGGCGTGGGGACCGGCAAGACGACGCTCGCCATGCTCATCTCCGCCGCCGCGCTGGAGTCCGGGCACGGCGTCGCGATCTATTCGCTGCCGCGCCTGCTGGCCGAGATCCGTGAGACGTTCGAGAGCGACCTCGAAGGCTCGTACACCACGCTCATGGACCGCCTGACCGAGGTGGACCTGCTGCATCTCGACGACGTCGGGGCCGAGAAGACGAGCCCCTGGGTCCTCGAGCAGCTCTACGCGATCGTCAACGCGCGCTACGAGGCGGAGCGGTCGATGATCATCACGACGAACCTCGAACGCGCACCCCTCGCCGAGCAGATCGGCGAGCGCACGGTCTCCCGCCTGGAGGAGATGTGCGACATGGTGCCGTTCTACGGGCGCGACCGCCGGCGCTTCGAGGTCGTCGACCGCCGCCGGCAGCCCGCGGACGCACCCGCTCCGCCGGCTGCGGACATCCCGCGAGCCTGACTCCCCGCGGCCCCGCCCCTACACTCACACGGTCATGCCGAGCATCGTCATCGTCGGCGCGCAGTGGGGAGACGAGGGGAAGGGGAAGGTCGTCGATCTGCTCGCCGAGAACGCGGCCGTCGTCGCGCGCTTCCAGGGCGGGAACAACGCCGGGCACACGATCGTGCGCGGCGACGAGGTCTTCAAGTTCCACCTGATCCCGTCGGGAATCCTCTACCCGGGGACGACGTGCGTCATCGGCAACGGCGTCGTCATCGACCCGTCCGTCCTGATCGGCGAGATCGACGGGCTGAAGGAGCGCGGCGTCGACGTGCGCAACCTGCGCGTCAGCGCGAACGCGCACCTGATCATGCCCTACCACCTGATGCTCGACCACGCGGGCGAGGCGAAGCTCGGCAAGCTCGAGATCGGGACGACGAAGCGCGGCATCGGCCCCTGCTACGCCGACAAGGCCGCGCGCCTGGGCATCCGCGTCCAGGACATGCTCGACGAGAAGATCCTCAAGCAGAAGATCATGGCCGCGCTCGAGCCCAAGCGGCTCATGCTGCGCCCGTTCGAGCGCGACCCGGCCCTCGACCTGCAGACCATGACCGAGCAGCTGCTCCTCTACGGCCACCGCCTCGAGCAGCACATCGCCGACACGACGTCGCTCCTGCATCGCGCGCTCGACGACGAGCAGCTCGTGATCTTCGAGGGCGCGCAGGCGGCGCTGCTCGACATCGACCACGGCACCTACCCGTTCGTCACCTCGTCCAACCCGGTCGCGGGCGCAGCCTGCGTCGGCAGCGGCGTCGGTCCGCGCGACATCACCGAGGTGTGGGGCGTCGCGAAGGCGTACGCCACCCGCGTCGGCGCCGGGCCGTTCCCAACCGAGCTCCACGACGACACGGGCGAGGAGCTGCGTCAGCGCGGAGGTGAGTTCGGCACCACCACCGGGCGCCCCCGCCGAACCGGCTGGATCGACCTCGTCGCGCTGCGCTATGCCGCGCGCATCAACGGGATGACACACCTGGTCATCACGAAGCTCGACGTGCTCGACTCGTTCGAGACGCTGCAGGTCTGCACCGGGTACCGCACCGCGGAGGGCGCCGAAGTCGACGTCTTCCCCTACCACCAGACGGTGCTCCATCACGTCACGCCGATCTACACCGAGCTGCCGGGCTGGAACACCGACATCACGGGGATGCGGGGCGCGGACGAACTGCCGGAGAACCTCGTCGCCTACCTGCGCTTCGTCGAGGAGGCCGTCGGGGTGCCGATCGCCCTGCTCGGCGTGGGGCCCGCGCGCGACCAGATCGTCTTCACCGGCGAGCGCTCGCCGCTGCTGGCACAGCCGGCCTGAGCGCCGCTCAGCGGAACCGCTCGAGCAGCTGGTCGTCCGGCACCTCGCGCACGACGCGCGCGGGGACGCCCATGACGACCGCGCGGGCGGGCACGTTCGCCGTCACGACGGCGCCCGCCGCGACGTAGGCCTCCTCACCGACCTCGACGCCGGGCACGATCACGGCGCCCCCGCCGACCCGGCACGCGCGCCGCAGCGTGGCCCCGCGCATCGCGTAGCCGTCGGGAACGCGGCCCATGGTGTCGTCGTTCGTCGTGACCGCGCCGGGGCCCAGGAACACGTCGTCCTCGACGACCGAGTACGCGGTCAGGTACACGTCGCTCTGGATCCGGACCCGCGCGCCGACGGTCACGTCGTTGTCCACCGACGCCCCGCGCCCCACGACGGTGCCCTCCCCGATCACGGCACGCTCGCGCACCAGCGCCTGGTCCCCGATGATCACCCCGCCGCCGATCCGCGCGCCCGCGAAGACGATGGCGTGCGCGCAGATCGAGGCGCCCGCCTCGACCACGAGCGGTCCGGTCTCCCGCCCGGCCGCCGCCGATCCGGCGGCGAGGCGCGGTGGCTTGCCGAGGACGGCGCCGTCCTGGACGGTGACCCCGTCGCCGAGCACCACGTCGTCGTGGACGACGACGTGGGCGCCGAACGTCACGTCCTCGCCGATCGCGGCGGACGGGCTGAGGACGAGGCCGGGGGCTGAGGGCGTCGGCATCGCGGATACCCTAGTGCGACCTATGGGCGTGACCACCGACCGAGCGGTCCTGCGCGGGGCCGTCCTGGGCCTGGGCATGATGGGCCGCCATCACGCGCGACTGCTGCAGGGCACGCCCGGCGTGCGGTTCGCGGGCGCCGTGGACCCCGGCGGGGACCGCTACGGCGCCGTGACCGACCCGGCGCTCGTCTTCGCCTCGATCGGAGCGCTGCTCGCCGCCGGCGCGCCGGACTTCGCGATCGTCGCGGTGCCGACCGACGACCACGTGGCCGCCGTGCGCGAGCTCGCCGCCGCGGGCGTGGATCTCCTGATCGAGAAGCCGCTCGCGGCGACCGTCGAGGAGGGCCGCGAGATCATCGGCATCTGCGACGCGGCAGGGGTGCGGGCCGCCGTCGGCTTCGTCGAGCGCTGCAACCCCGCGCTGCTCGAGCTGCGCCGCCGCGTCCAGGAGGGCCAGGTCGGCGAGGTGTTCCTGATCGCCACCGAGCGCGTCGGGCCGTTCCCTGGCCGCGTGCGCGACGTCGGCGTCGTCAAGGACCTCGCCACGCACGACCTCGACCTCGTCCGCTGGCTGGGAGGCGCTCCGATCGAGCGCCTCGCCGCGCAGACCCAGCACCGGATGGGCCGCGAGCACGAGGACCTCGTCCTCGTCACGGGGCGCCTCGACAGCGACGTCAGCTTCAACACGGTCGTCGACTGGCTCTCCCCCGCGAAGGTGCGGCGCACGCGCGTCCTCGGCGAGCTGGGGATGCTCGTGGCCGACACGCTGACCACGGACCTCACCTTCTACGCGAACGGCGAGACGACGTCGGAGTGGGACGCCGCGCAGGCGCTGCGCGGCGTCAGCGAGGGCGACGCGACCCGCTACGCGCTCGCGCGCCGGGAGCCGCTGCTCGTCGAGCTCGAGGCGTTCCTGGACCTGCTCCGCGGAGACGCCGACGCGCGGGTCGTCTCGCTCGCCGAGGGCCTCGAGGCGGCGGTGTACGCCGACGCGGTCCTCGCGAGCGCCGCGAGCGGCGAGACGGTCCGCCCCGGGATCGCCGCCGGCTGATGCAGGTCGTCGTCGTCGCGCTGGGCAAGATCGGGCTGCCGCTGGCCGCCGCGATCGCCCGCGCGGGCCACGAGGTCGTCGGCTGCGACATCGACGCGCACGTGGTCGGGACCGTCAACGCGGGCCGCGCGCCGTTCCCCGGCGAGGCGGACCTGGACGCGGTCCTCGGCGAGGTCGTCGGGGACGGCCGCCTGCGCGCGGTCGCCGACACGACCGCCGCCGTCGCCGACGGCCCGGACCTCGTGATCGCCGTCCCGCCCCTGATCGTCGACGCGGACGCGCGACCGGACTGGGCGATCCTCGACAGCGTCGTCGCGGACATCGGCGCGGGCCTGCAGGCCGGGACGACGGTGAGCATCGAGACGACCGTCCCGGTCGGCACGACGCGCGACCGGATCGCCCCCGCGCTCGGCCGCGCCAGCGGCCTCCCGCCGGAGGAGGGCTTCTTCACCGTCTTCAGCCCGGAGCGGGTCTTCAGCGGCCGGGTCTTCCGCGACCTCGCGACGTACCCCAAGCTCGTCGGCGGGCTCAGCGAGGCCGGCGAGCGTCGCGGGTGCGACCTGTACGGCGCGTTCCTCACCGCGCCCGTGTGGCCGATGGGCTCGGCGGAGGCCGCCGAGCTCACGAAGCTCGCCGAGACGACGTATCGCGACCTGAACATCGCCTTCGCGAACGAGCTCGCGCGGTCGGCGGACGCGCGCGGCCTCGACGCCCAGCGCGTGATCGACGCGGCGAACAGCCAGCCCTTCAGCCACATCCACCGGCCGGGCATCGCGGTCGGTGGGCACTGCATCCCCGTGTACCCGCGCTTCTACCTCGAGGGCGACCCGGACGCCGCGCTGCCCCGCGCGGCGCGCGCGGTCAACGAGGCGATGCCCGCGTACGCCGTCGACCGCCTCGCCCGGACGCTCGGCGGCTCGCTCGCGGGCACACGCGTCCTGATCCTCGGCGTCACCTACCGCGGCGACGTGAAGGAGACGGCCTTCAGCGGCGCGTTCGGCGTGCGCGACGCGCTGCTCGCGGCGGGCGCCGAGCCGGTCGCCGCCGACCCGCTGCTCGACGCCGGCGAGCTGACCGCGCTCGGCTTCGCGCCGTGGACCGGCGATCCGCTCGACGCGGCGATCCTCCAGGCCGACCACGCGGCCTACCGCGCGCTCGGCCCGGCGGACGTGCCGGGCGCCCGCGCCGTGCTCGACGGGCGCGGCATCCTCGACCCGGCGGCATTCGCGGGCTCGGGGGTCGCGCTCGCACGCATCGGCGCCCCGGGCGCCTGATCGGTCAGCCGGCGAGGGTGCCGAGCGCCGTCACCACGCGCGCCCCGGCGTGTCCGTCGCCGTAGAGCTGCGGGCGCTCGGCCGGCAGCGGTCGGGCGAGCGCCGCGCGGGCCGCATCGGCGTCCAGGTCCACGAGCGTGTTCCAGCCGGCATCGATCGTCTCGGCCCACTCGGTGGTGTCCCGCAGCGTCACGCAGCGCACCCCGGCGAGGTACGCCTCCTTCTGGACCCCGCCGGAGTCGGTCAGGACGGCCGCCGCGCGCGTGAGGAACGCGGTGAACGCCACGTAGCCCAGCGGCGGCAGGACGCGCACGCGCCCGCCCGCGACGAGGTCGTCGAGCAGCCCGGCGGCCTCGAGGCGGGCGCGGGTCCGCGGGTGCAGCGGGAGCACGACCGGCAGGTCCGACGCCTCGCGCAGCACGCGGACGAGACCGGCCAGGCGTGCCGGGTCGTCGACGTTGCCGGCACGGTGTGCCGTCGCGAGCACATAGGCGCCGGCCTCCATGCCCGCCGCGCGCAGCGGCTCGTCGTCGGCCAGCGCGCGCGGGCGGATCAGCTCGGCGACGTCGACCATCACGTCGCCGACGAGCTCGACGCGGCCGGCGACCGACTCGCGCGCGAGGTTCGAGACGGCGGCGGGCGTCGGGCAGAGCAGCAGGTCCGACAGGTGGTCGGTGAGGACGCGGTTGAGCTCCTCGGGCATCCGGCGGTCGAACGAGCGCATCCCCGCCTCGACGTGCGCGACGGGGACCCGTCGCTGGGCTGCCGCGAGCCCGCCGGCGAGTGTCGAGTTCGTGTCGCCGTAGACGAGCAGCGCGTCCGGGTCCTCGGCCTCGATCAGCGGGCCGAGTGCCGCGAGCATGCGCGCGGTCTGCTCGGTGTTCGTCCCGCCGCCGATCCCCAGCTCGCGTTCGGGGCGCGGGATCCCCAGCTCCTCGACGAACACCGTCGAGAGCTCGTCGTCGTAGTGCTGGCCCGTGTGGACCAGCAGCTCCTCGTGCCGCTCGCGCAGCAGGCGCGACACGGCGGCCGCCTTGACGAACTGCGGGCGGTTCCCGATGACGGTGACGACCTTCACGTGGCGATCGCCGCCGCGATGACCTCGCGCACGCGGTCGGCGACGACGCTCGTCAGCGGCCCCGGCGCGGCGGCGAGACGCACCCCGTCGATCGCATGGACGGGATGGACCTCGCGCATCGTCGAGGCGAGGAACGCCTCCGTTGCGAACGGCAGCTCGTCCGCGGAGATCGACCGCTCCGCCACCAGGCCCGTCTCGAGGACGCGCCGGCGGGTGATCGAGTCCAGGACGTGGTCGCTCAGCGGCGGCGTGACGAGCGTCTCCCCGTCGAGCGAGCAGACGAACGACTGGCGCGGCCCCTCGAGCACGCGGCCGTGCGGTGTGACGAGCAGCGCCTCGTCGGCGCCCTGCTCCTGCGCGAGCCGCGACACGAGCATGTTCGCGGCGTAGGAGAGCGACTTGATCGTGTCGAGGATGCGCGTCGGCGAATAGCGGATCGTCTGCAGCGCGATGGTCGGCGCGATCTGCTTCGCGGGCTCCAGGAGCGCGATCCGCCGTCCCCCGCGCGTCGCCACGAGCCGCAGGTACCCGTCGAACCCTCCGCCGGAGGCCGCCAGCAGGCCGTCCACATC
This sequence comes from Solirubrobacteraceae bacterium, assembly GCA_036782855.1. GTDB lineage: Bacteria > Actinomycetota > Thermoleophilia > Solirubrobacterales > Solirubrobacteraceae > F1-60-MAGs163. The sequence continues at coordinate 5,473 of DAIPYF010000057.1, read as the reverse complement.
CGCCGCGAACGCCGCGGCATCCAGCGGGAGCCGCAGGCCCGCCGCCGACCGCGTCATCCGCTCCAGGTGCTCGTCCAGCGCATACGGCACCCCCGCATACACCCGCGCCACCTCGAACACGCCGTCACCCCGAAGCAGCCCCTCGTCCAACACCGAGATCGAGGCATCCGCCGAGGGCATCACCACACCGTCAAGAGAGCAGATCACGCCGGGATCCTCGCAGAGAACGCGGACCACGAAGGAGCACGCCGGCCCCGGCGCCACGCCCCACGAGCGAGAGATCGTCGATGCATGAGGCGGCACGGCGAGTGGGCGCTGTACCGAGAGGTACAGCCCCACGAAGGCGGGGCGCCTCAGGCGCGACGAGATCCGCGACCCGAGTGCCCCCGCTTGGAATCGAACCAAGAACCTTCGGATTAAGAGTCCGCTGCTCTGCCAATTGAGCTACAGGGGCGGGCCGGCGCGGTCGACGGGTCGCCCGCGCGGACGTGTGATGGTAGCCGCTCGCGGCGGCCGGACGCTCAGCCGCCGGGCTGGGCGGCGCCGGACTGCTGGACGGCGCCCTCGAGCTTGGCCTTGTCGATCTGCTTGCGCTGCGCGGCGATGCGCGCCTTGACGAGCTTGCGCTGGTCGGGGTCGGCCAGGCGCACCGCGTCCCGCTCGGCGAGAACGCTCTTGCGCACGTTGCCGGCGGTGTAGTACAGCACCGCGAGCTGCGTGTAGAGCGCGGAGCTGCCGCCCCGTTCGGCGATGACGATCGCGAGCGCCTCGGCGGCGCGAACGGGGTCGTTGAGCGCGTTGGCCCCGTAGGTGTTCACCATCAGGGTCGCGAGATTGCCGTCAGGCTTCTTCGGGTCGAGGTCGAGGTACTTCTGCCAGGAGTCCGCTGCGGTCTGGAGCTGCTGGAGTCCGTCGGCGGTGTAGGTGCCGGACACGTCCTCGTAGCCGGTGACGCCGGCCTGCTGCACCTGCGCGCGGGTGAGCGCCGCCCATGCCTGCTCGTCCTTCGGGTTGGCCGCCACCTTGGCCTTGTTGGCCTTGACCTGCTTCTCGTACGTGCTGCTGACGTTCTGGGTGCCGCTGTCGCTGCTGAATGCGTCGAAGAGGCCGCCGCTGGTGGCTCCGCCGATGCCGAACAGCACGAGGCCGCCACCCATGAGGATGGCGAGCGAGAGGTAGATCACCTGGACGGTACGTCGGCGGCCTTTGCCGCGCAGATCGAACAGCATCCGGTCAGGATACGCGGGCGGGCGCGTCCTCGGCGCCAGCCGGGTCCGAATCGGGGTCGGGGTCGTCCGGGTCGGGGTGCTCGTCGTCGTCCTCGTCGTCCCACCAGTCGCCCCAGCGGCTGGTGATCGTGGCCCCTCGCGGCCGGAAGATCCAGGCGAGGCCGATGCTCAGCTCGTACAGGAGGATGAGCGGCGCCATGGTGACGATCATCGTCACGGGGTCGGGCGTGGGGGTGACGACCGCGGCGACGACCGCGATCCCGAGGACGACGTATCCCTGGTTCTTCCAGAGGATGCGCGCGTTGACGACGCCGGTGCGGGTGAGTGCGAGCACGCCGACGGGGACCTGGAACACGAGGCCCATGAGCGCGAGGAAGACGACGACGAACCGGTAGTAGTCGCGCGCCTGGATCAGGATGTCGAAGGCGTCGTCGTTGAAGTTCTGGAGGAAGTCGACGGCGCGCGGGAGCGCGACGTAGTACCCGAACAGGACGCCGGCGACGAACAGGACGGGCACCATCGCCATCAGCGGAAGCGCGACCCGGCGTTCTCGGGGGTCGAAGGCGGGCAGCAGGAACGCGTAGAGCTGCCAGAGGATGAACGGCAGCGACAGCAGCAGCGCGGCGTACCCCGCGACGGTGAACGTGACCACGAACGGCTCGGCGACGCCGAGGGTCACCGGTCGTCGCCCGGTGTCCTTGGGGACGGTCCGCGCGGCGAGCGCGACCTGCCGGGCGGCCGCTTCGAGCTCCGCGCCGGCCGTTGCGGCCCGGGCGCGAGCGGCGGCGCTGACACCGGGCTCGGCGGCGAGCGCATCGAGCGCCGACCGGGTGCCGCCGAGCGCGGGCGCGAGGCTGCCGAGCGCCCGGCCGATCGCCTGGTCGTACCGCGCCGCCTGCTCGAGCGGGTCGTCGCCCTTGCCCGGGCGCTGGGAATCCTCGAGCGGCGCGTTGACGATCTCGAGGACCTTCTCGTTCTGCCAGTAGCAGAGCGAGAACGCCCCGACGAACACGACGAGGCACCAGATCAGCCGGGAGCGCAGCTCGTCGAGGTGGTCGACGATGCTGAGCCGTTCGGCGTGTCCGATCGGGCGGATGACGCCCATCGCGCCTCCGGCGGCGCCGTCAGGCGCCCGGGGAGGGCCGATCCTCGGCCAGCGGCTCGGCCGGTGCCGCGGCGGCGGGCGCCGGCGGCGGGTCCTCGGCGGGCGCGGCCTTGATCTGCGCCGGCTCGGCGGCCTTCGCGGGCTGGCCGAACGCGTCCGTGGGCTCGTCGTCCTTGTCCTTGCCCGTGATGGAGTCCTTGAACTCGCGCATGCCGGTCCCGAGCTGCTTCCCGAGGCCGGGGAGCCGCTTGGGCCCGAAGATGAGGAGCACGATCACCAGGACGATGGCGAGCTCCAGCGGTCCGATCGAGGGCATCGTGTGAAGCGTATCGCCGCCTGAGGCGTGAGGCGTGAGGCGCTTGACGATTCCTGAACGAATTCCTTAGGAGATCTTTCGGTCCGGAATCCGAACCTTCCGGTGTCCACTGGGGTTCAAGGGGATGGCCGGATGAGCCGATGCAGCGCTCAACGGCCCGGTCCACACAGTCATGCGCCACCCACACGACACCACGAACGACGCGATCCGCCAGGTCACCCTGCCGTCGGGCCGCACCATCGAGATCGTCTACCTGGACGAGACCCCCGCCCCTGCCGAGCCGCAGGTGGAGACCCAGCCGGGCGATGCAGCGCACGCGGAGGCGGCCGTCGACCTGACGGTCTGCGGGTCCTGCGACTGCGCCTTCGTCCAGCCCGTCGATTGGGAGGAGGCCGGCCCGCGCCACTGGAAGCTCGAGCTGCGCTGCCCCAACTGCGAGTCCCGCGGCACGGTCGTCGTCGAGGATGAGGTCGTCGACCACTACGACCTGGTCTTGGAGCGCGGCAGCGCCGAGCTGGCCCGGTCACTGCACGAGGCCGTCGAGTCCTCGATCGCGGACGAGGTCACGCGGCTCCGCGCCGCACTCGAGCAGGATCTGATCCTGCCCGAGGACTTCTAGGGCACGCGCCGGCCCGAGAGATCGCATCCGGCGTGCGCTTCGCGCCCGCCGGCCCTTTCGAGGGCGATGTCTCCTACCGGTACCGGGCCACCACGCTGTCCGCCACGAGCGCCAGCGCATCCGCGCGCGCGCGGCCCAGCGCCGCGATGTCCAGGTCGCGCTTGGCGTCGGCGACGAAGGCGAGCGCCCGCTCCCGCGCCGCGTCGAGCGCACCCGTCGCGGCGATGCGGTCGCACAGGTCCTCGGCCCGTGCAGGGGTCGTGACGGCACGCAGGTCCACCTGCGCGAGCGCGGCGTCGCGCTCGCGCGCGAGGATGAGCGGGAGGGTGACCGTCCCGTCGAGGAGGTCCGTGCCGCGGTGCTTGCCGGTGCGCTCGGCCGGCCCGGAGACGTCGAGGACGTCGTCGAGGATCTGAAACCCCAGGCCGATGCGACGCGCGAAGGACTCGAGACGCAGCTCGCGATCGCCGGTGGCGAGCGGCCCGAGCCGGCAGGCGGCCTCGAAGAGCCGCGCCGTCTTGAGCTCGCAGCGCAGCAGGTAGCGGTCGACGGCGATCCCCGGATCCCAGGCGGCGGCGCGCTGTAGCAACTCGCCGCGGGCGAGCGCCGAGCAGGCGCCGCTGAGGACGCGCACCGCCTCGGGGTCGCCGTGCGCCGTGAGCGCGGCGAACGCGCGCGCGAACAGCGCGTCGCCGGTCGCCACGGCCATGTCCCGGCCGGCCAGGGCGACGACGGTCGGCCGGCCGCGCCGCAGCGCGGCCGCGTCGAGGACGTCGTCGTGGACGAGCGTCGCGCTGTGGACGAGCTCGACGGCGGCGCCGGCGCAGACGAGTGCGTCCTCGTGGTCGGCGGTCCCCGGCGGACCTCCGGCGAGCAGGACGAGCAGCGGGCGCAGCCGCTTGCCACCGGCGGCGATGGTCGCGCCGCCGTGCTCGGCGAGGTCCCCGGCGTGGACCGCGGCGTCCTCGCGCAGCCGCTCCTCGATGCGCCGCAGGAGCGCCGGGACGTGCACGCCCCCTGCTCGGACCAGCTCGGCCGTCTCCGGTGCCGCGGAGCCCGGTTCCATCACGCCTCCGGCGGTTTGCGGCCCGCGTGGATCGCGATGATGCCGCCCGCGGTGAGGAGGTAGCGGACCTCGTCGAGTCCCGCGGCGGCGAGTCGCTGCGCGAGCTCGTGCGGGCCGGGGAAGCGCTTCACGGAGTTCGGCAGGTACGTGTACGCGTCACTGTCCCCCGCGACGCGCCCGATCAGCGGCACCACGCGATCGAACCACGCGCGGTAGAAGGTCGACAGCGGTGGACGGGTCGGCGTCGTGATCTCGAGCACGACGACGTGGCCGCCGGGGCGCGTGACGCGCGTCATCTCCCGCAGCCCGGCATCCAGGTCGGAGAAGTTCCGCGCCCCGAAGCCGACGGTGACGGCCGCGAACCGGCCGCTGTCGTAGGGCAGATCGAGCGCGTTCGCCTGCTCCCATGTGATCCGGGGGTCCTTCACCCGTGCGAGGTCGAGCATGCCCTCGGAGAAGTCCGAGCCGACGACCGAGCCGCGCTCGCCCACCCGGCGCGCGAGCTCGATCGCGAGGTCGCCCGTGCCGGTCGCGACGTCGAGCACGTCGTCGCCCGGGCGGACCTGCGCGAGGTCCGCCGCGCGGGCGCGCCAGCGGTGGTGCAGACCCGCGGTCATGACCGAGTTCATGCGGTCGTAGACGCCGGCGATGCGGTCGAACATCGCCTGGACCTGCGGCTCGTCCAGCGTGCCGCTGGCGGGGCCGACGGGCATCACACGATGGCGCGGCCGGCCCGCGCTACTTCAGCTCGGAGAGGAACAGCACCATCTCGTCGAACTGCTGCGGGTTGCTCTGCTGCAGCCCCTTGAACGAGGGCATCGGCGACGGCGGGTTGATGAGCGTGCGCGAGATCGCCTGGCCGGGCAGGCGCGCCCCGATCTCCGACAGCTCCGGCCCGGGGCCGTCGTTGCCGTTCTCGCCGAACTTGTGGCATGCCCCGCAGCCGGACTGGGCGACGACCTGCTGGCCGGCCTTGAACGTCGCGACCGCCTTCGGGCCCTGCTGCGTGACGTTCGCCGGGACCGGGATGTCGAGCTCCGCAGGCGGGCCGGCGGAGGCGCCGGGGTAGGGCAGGTACCCCATCGCGATGGTCGTGAGGATGCCCGCCGTCGGCGCGATCGGCCCGGGCTCGGGGCGC
>DAIPYF010000056.1:0-12634 GCA_036782855.1 Solirubrobacteraceae bacterium | reverse complement strand
CGCCCTCGACCTTCGGGACCATGATCACGCTGAGCTTGTCGCCGATCTCGGTGACCAGGCGCGTCAGGTCCTCCAGGACCCACGGGGACTCGAGCGAGTTCACGCGCGTCCAGAGCTGCGTGCCGCCGAGGTCGATCTCCTTGCCGACGGTGACGAGGCCCTCGCGGGCGGCCTCCTTCTTGTCCACCGGGACGGCGTCCTCGAGGTTGCCCAGGACGATGTCGGACTTCGCCGCGATGTCCGGCAGCTTGGCCCGCATCTTCTCGTTCGAGGCGTCGAAGAAGTGGATCATCCGCGAGGGCGGGAACGGGATCTCGTGGACCGGATCAGGAGCTCCGGTGGCGAGCGGCTTGAAGAAGTCACGGGGGTGGCGCATGTGCGTCAAGATATTGACTCGCGAGTCAATCTGATCGCCGGTGCGGCATCCTGTGGGCATGACCGACACGACCACCGAGACCGGATTCACCACCGACCAGGCCGCCCGTGAGGCGTCCGGCGCGCACCAGTACGGGCGCTACCTCGAGGAGTTCGAGGTCGGCGACGTCTACAAGCACTGGCCCGCGAAGACGGTCACCGAGTCCGACGACCACCTCTTCTGCCTGATCACCATGAACCACCACCCGCTGCATCTCAACGACGTGTACGCGGCCCAGTCGCAGCAGAAGCGGAACGTCGTCGTCGGCCCGCTCGTCTACTCGCTCGCGCTCGGCATGAGCGTCAGCGACGTCTCCGGCAAGGCGATCGCCAACCTCGCCACCGAGGAGCTCTCGCACCCGAACCCCGTCTTCCACGGCGACACCCTGTTCGTCGAGACCGAGGTCCTGGAGAAGAAGGAGTCGCGCAGCAAGCCCGACCGCGGTGTCGTGAAGGTGCACACGAAGGTGCTCAACCAGGACGGCGTCCTCGTCGCAGAGTTCAAGCGGCTGGTTCTCGTCCCGCGCAGGACGCCGGGCGAGGTCGTGGCGTAGCGCTGCGGAACCCGTAGTTTCCACGGGGGCGATCCCGGGCGCAGCCGCGACGTCGCAGCCGCTGCTCGCCCGGTACGCTCCGGTGAAGTTCACGGGGCGGTCGTCACCACTCGCCCCTCGCCGTTCCCCGATCGGTTCGGCATTTTCCCGTCAGCGCCGCAGGAGGCCGCCCCGTCGTGTCCGAAATCACCGTTCCCACCAAGAACGAGAAGCTCATCGCCTGGGTCGATGAGATCGCCGAGCTCACCAAGCCCGAGGCGGTGCACTGGTGTGACGGGTCGGCGGAGGAGTACGACCGGCTCTGCCAGCTGCTGGTCGACCACGGGACGTTCCAGAAGCTCAGCGACGCCAAGCGCCCCAACTCGTACCTCGCCTGGTCGGACCAGGAGGACGTGGCGCGCGTCGAGGACCGCACGTTCATCTGCTCCGAGCGCGAGCACGACGCGGGCCCGACGAACAACTGGCGTGACCCCGCCGAGATGCGCGAGACGCTGAACGGCGTGTTCGACGGCTCGATGGCCGGGCGCACGATGTACGTCGTCCCCTTCTCGATGGGCCCGCTCGGCTCCGACAAGAGCCACATCGGCGTCCAGCTCACCGATTCGGCCTACGTCGCGGTCTCCATGCGGATCATGACCCGCATGGGCGAGGGCGCCCTCGCCGTGCTCGGCGAGAGCGGCGAGTTCGTGCCGTGCGTGCACTCCGTCGGCGCCCCGCTCGCGGACGGCGCCGCGGACGTGCCGTGGCCGTGCAACCACAAGAAGTACATCGCGCACTTCCCGGAGACGCGCGAGATCTGGTCCTACGGCTCGGGCTACGGCGGCAACGCGCTGCTCGGCAAGAAGTGCTTCGCGCTGCGCATCGCCTCGGTGATGGCGCGCGACGAGGGCTGGATGGCCGAGCACATGCTCATCCTCAAGCTCACCTCGCCCGACGGGGAGGTCAAGTACGTGACGGGAGCGTTCCCGTCGGCGTGCGGCAAGACGAACCTCGCCATGCTCGTCCCGACGCTCGAGGGCTGGACGGTCGAGACCGTGGGCGACGACATCGCCTGGATGAAGTTCGGCGAGGACGGCCGCCTGTACGCGATCAACCCGGAGGCCGGCTTCTTCGGCGTCGCGCCGGGCACGGGAGCGGACACGAACCCCAACGCGATGGCCTCGATCGAGGAGAACGCGATCTTCACGAACTGCGCGTTGACCGACGACGGCGACGTCTGGTGGGAGGGCATGACGAAGGAGAAGCCCGCCCACGTGGTCGACTGGCACGGGCACGACTGGACGCCGGAGGCCGAGCATCCGGCCGCGCATCCCAACGCCCGCTTCACGGCGCACGCGTCCCAGTGCCCGGTCATCGCACCCGAGTGGGAGGACCCCGCAGGCGTCCCGATCGACGCGTTTCTGTTCGGTGGGCGCCGCGCCACGATCACGCCGCTCGTCCGCGAGGCGTTCGACTGGAACCACGCGGTCTTTCTCGGCGCGACGATGAGCTCCGAGATGACGGCGGCCGCCGCCGGCACGATCGGCGCCCTGCGGTTCGACCCGTTCGCGATGCTCCCGTTCTGCGGCTACAACATGGCCGACTACTTCGCCCACTGGCTGGCGCTCGGCGAGCAGGCCGACCCCGAGAAGCTGCCGAAGGTCTTCTACGTCAACTGGTTCCGCAAGGACGAGGACGGCCGCTTCATGTGGCCGGGGTTCGGTGAGAACAGCCGCGTCCTCGAATGGGTCTTCCGTCGCTGCGACGGGCAGTCGGCCGTCGAGGAGACGGCGCTCGGCTACGTCCCGGCCAAGGGCGAGCTGAACGTCACGGGCCTGGACCTCGACGAGGCGACCGTCGACGCGCTGCTCCACGTCGACGAGGCGGCCGTGCGCGAGGAGCTCGCGCAGGTCGCCGAGCACCTGGAGCGCTTCGGCGACCAGCTGCCGGCAGCGGTGCGCGAGCAGTTCGACACGCTCAAGGCGCGGCTCCACCGCTGAGCCGCGCCCGGCCGGTGGTACGGCGTCAACCCTGCGGGTTGACGCCGTAGTACTTGGCGCTGAAGGCCGTCGTCTCGCACTCGTACTTCGCCGGGAACGAGGCGGTGCCCTTGTACTTCCCGCCGGTGTAGCTCGCCTTGACCTTCACCGTCTCGATCGCGGGCTTCGGCGCGCTGCCCGAGTAGATCTTGGCCTTGCCGCTGTAGGAGAAGGCGCCGCCGGGCTTGATCTTCATGCTCCGGCTGACGACCATCGACCCGCTCTGCACCAGCTCGCCGGTCGAGCTCTTGCCCAGACACGGTGCCTGGAAGCTCTTGACGGCGGAGACGTCCTTGGTCGTCGTGATGTACACCTGCAGCTTCGTGTCGATGTACGTGCCGCGCTTGGGCTTGCCGGCGGCGATGGCGACGCCGGCGACGGCGATCAGGGTGAGGGACGCGGCGACGATCGTCGCGATCAGGCGGCGGTGCATCGGGTGAGGGCTCCTGGGTTCGTGGTGCCGGACCGGCCGGCGGAACCCTAACGGCTCAGTGGCTCGGTCCCTGGCCCGCCGCCGCCGGCGGGCGGGACTCCTCGGCGAGCGAGGTGATCGCCAGCGGGCCGCGCGCGGCCTCCTCGAGCACCTGCGTCGCCTCCTCCAGCGACCGCGCGTACAGCTCCACGAGCAGGTGCACGACGATCTTCTCCCCGTCGTGCTTGTGGAAGCGCACGTGGGTGAAGAACTCGCGCGTGCCGAACTCGCCGAACGCGGCGTAGGAGAGCGCGTCCCCGGCATCCGGGCCCGAGCACGTCTCGACGTCCTCCGCATCGACGGTCACGGTGCACGAGGCGACCCACGGAGTCCCCGCGATCATCCGCTCCCAGCGGTCCTCGATCGGCTCGACGCGGCCTTCGCGGAACCCCAGGTGCGGCTGGTCGTGCATGCACTCCAGGCACTGCACGACGGCTTCCTGGAGCTCGTCGACGACCTCCGCCCGCTCCCCGGTCTGCGGGTCGATCCTGTGGATCCCCTCGTAGTGCACCTGCACCTCGAGGTCGCTCGACCAGCATCGGTAGCAGCGCAGCCAGGCCTTGTTCTCGGCGGTCACACGCCCATTCTAGGTCGGCTGCGCGGGTAGGCTGCCGCGCATGCCCGGAACCGTCCTGTACGAGACCGCCGAGTCCGTCGCCACGCTCACGCTGAACCGGCCCGAGCGCCTCAACGCGATCACGCCCGAGCTCATGGGCGACCTGCGCGACGAGCTGGTCCGGGCGCAGGACGATCCGGGCGTGCGGGTCATCCGGCTGCGCGGCGCCGGACGCGCGTTCTGCGCCGGCTACGACATCGGCTGGGGCGCGCAGATGATGGAGGAGAGCGAGGGCGAAGGGCCCTGGGACCCGATGACGGACCTGCGGGTCATGTCGCGCTTCGTGGATCTCTACATGGCGCTCTGGCGCTCGCCCAAGCCCGTGATCACGCAGGTCCACGGGTTCTGCGTGGGTGGCGGGACCGACTTCGCCCTCTGCTCGGACCTCATCGTCTGCGCGGAGGACTGCCGCATCGGCTACCCCCCGGCGCGCGTCTGGGGCTCGCCGACGACCGCGATGTGGATGTACCGGCTGGGCCTCGAGCGCTCCAAGCGGCTGCTGCTGACGGGCGATGCCCTCGACGGGCGGCGCGCGGTCGAATGGGGCCTCGCGAGCGAGTGCGTCCCCGAGGGCGAGCTGGACGCGGCGAGCTTCGCGCTCGCCCGGCGTGTCGCGCTGCTGCCCGCCAACCAGCTCCACATGATGAAGGTCCTCGTGAACCAGGCGTTCGAGCAGATGGGCCTGCACACCACGCAGCTCATCGGCACGCTGCTCGACGGTGCCTCGCGCCACACACCGGAGGGGTCCGCCTTCAGCGAGGCCGCGATGGTCGACGTGCGCAAGGCGGTGCGCGAGCGCGACACCCGCTTCGGGGACTACGGCGAGGGTCCGCGGTCCGTGTGAGCGGCGTCGTCGGGGCGGTGCTGGCCGGCGGCGCCGGCACACGGCTCGGTGGGGCCAAGCCCGGCGCGCTGCTCGCGGGGCGGCCGCTGCTCTCCTATCCGATCGCCGCGCTGCGGGCCGTGCTGCCGCAGGTGGCGGTCGTCGCGAAGGACGAGACGGACCTGTCGTCGTTGGGCTACGGCGTGCTGATCTGGCGTGAGGCGGACGCGCCGCGTCACCCGCTGGCGGGGGTGGTGGAGGCGCTGCGGCGCGCCGAGGGGCGCGCCGTGGTGGTGCTCGCGTGCGACCTGCCGTTCGTGACCGCCGACCTGGTCCGCACGCTTGCCGGCGCGGACGCGCATGGCGCACCCGCCGTCGTCACGACGACCGCCGGCCGCGGCCTCCAGCCGCTCTGCGCGCGCTACGAGCCGGCGGCGCTGGCGCTGCTCGAGGGATACGACCCGGCCGGCCGCACGATCGAGCAGGTGCTGGAGCTCGCACCGCGCACGATCGAGGTCGCTGACGCGGTGCTGCGCAACATCAACACCGCCGCCGACCTCGCCGCGGCCGAGCGGGTGCTCAGCCGAACGTGAACGCGTAGCCCGAGATGCCGTCGCCGAGGCGCAGCGTCAGCCGGTGGCGCTCGGACCGCTCGAGGTGCACGAGGTGGAAGAGCCGCTGGCGATCGACGGTGACGCGCCCGCCGCGCACGTCGTCGCCGGCATCTCGCGAGGCGATCGGCGCGCCGTCGACGAGCACCGAGACGCGACCGGAGCCGCCACGCGGAGGGGCGAGGACGAGATAGACGTCCCTGCCCCGGACCTGGGCGTCGACGGCCGCGTCCCTGCGGGCGGTGGCGCGCTCGCCGTCGGCGGTCCAGGTTCCCGAGAGGGCGAACGTGTCGGCGGGCAGCGAGCGCGGCGGCGGCGGGTAGGTGTGGCGGCCCGGCCGCGGCGCGCCCGCCGGGGTGAACCCCTGCGCGCGATCGGTGCCGAGGTACGTCTCGGGTGTCGTGCGGCGGGCCGGGGCCGGCCGCGCCGCGGGCGCGGCCGACGCGCGCGGTGGCGCGCTCCCGCGCTCGCGCAGCAGCCCGCGAATGGCGTCCTCGGTCTTGTCGTAGTCGCCCTCGCCGAAGTGGGCGTACCGGACCTTGCCGCCCGCGTCGACGAGGTACTTCGCCGGCCAGTACTGGTTGCCCCACGCGTTCCAGGTGGCCATGTCGTTGTCCTGGACGACGGGGTGGCGGATGTCGTTCTGGGCGATCGCGGCGCGCACGTTGCCGGCGTCCTTCTCGAAGGCGAACTCGGGCGTGTGGACGCCCACCACGGTGAGCCCCGCAGCGCGGTAGCGGCGGTCCCAGGCGGTCACGTAGGGCAGCGTGCGGATGCAGTTGATGCAGGTGTACGTCCAGTAGTCGATGAGGACGACGCGGCCGCGCAGCCCGGCGAGCGTCAGCGGCCTGCCTCCCGCCGTGTTGAACCACTCCTGCGTGCCGGTGAACTCGGGCGCCGTGCCCAGCACGGGGAGCCCGGAGTCCGTGGCGCGCGGCTCCTGCACGAACCGGGACCGGCCGCGCAGCTCTTCGAGTTCGCGCTTCACGCCTGCGGAGTCCTCGATCGCCTGCGTCGGGTTCACCAGCGCCGACGGCAGCCGGTCTGCGATCGCCGTCTGGAAGCGGACGTCGAGATCGGCGCTCATCGCGACCGCCGTCGCGATCATCACGCCGCCGAGCGCCTGGCGCAGCTGCGGCCCGCGTCCGGCGGCGCGCACGCGATCGGCCACGGCGCGCCCGCCGAGCGCCAGCAGCAGGAGCACCACGGCCGAGCCCGCGGAGTACGCGATGCCGACCGCGACGGCGCGACCCGAGTCGGCGCCGACGACGATCACGGCCGCGAGGATCGGCCCCGCACACGGCGCGTACAGGAAGCCGAGCGCGCCGCCGACGAGGACCCCGGACCAGAAGCCCTCGCCCCCGGAGCGCGGTCCCAGGCGCGCCAGGCGTGACAGCGGCGCCTCGAGCCGGTCGCCGACCACGGGGAAGGCGACCGCCACGCCGAACACGGCGAGCGTGACGATGGCGATCGTCCTCGTCGCCCCGTCGCCCAGGCCGACGCCGTCGACGAGCGTCGCGAGCCCGATGATCGTCACGGCGAACGTGACCGTCAGGCCCAGGACGATCCCGATCGGCCGCCGCCGGCCGCCCGTCGCGCCGGCGCTCAGCAGGGCCGGGAGGACCGGCAGCACGCAGGGTGAGAGGGCGGTGCCGATGCCGGCGACGAAGGCGAACAGGATCAGCAGCACCAGCGGATCATGGCGCCAGGTGATGAACGTTCGGTGACGGCGGGCGGCTCAGCCGCCGATGGCGCTCATGGTGCGGGCCGGCTGGATGAACCCGGGCTCGCTGACGTGATGCTTGAGTTCCTTGCGCCAGACGGCGTCGCGAATGAGCCGCTCGAGGTCGTCGTCGTCGGCACCGGCGCGCAGCGGCGTGCGCAGGTCGGTCTCGCCCATCGAGAAGAGGCACGTCCGCAGCCGGCCCTCGGCGGTGATGCGGATCCGGTTGCAGTCCCCGCAGAACGGCTCGCTGACGGGGTTGATGAAGCCGATCCGGCCCTGCCCGTCGGCGAAGCGATAGACGCGGGCGGTCGCGCTGGGCTCGCGCGGCTCGGGCTCCAGCGGGAACTCGGTCTCGATGATCGCGCGGATCTCCTCGCCCCGCAGGACGCTCTCCGGCGTCCACGCGTGGTCGGCGTCGAGCGGCATGAACTCGATGAAGCGCACCTCGTACGGGTGCTCGCGGGCGAAGCGCGCGAACGGCAGCACCTCGTCCTCGGTGAACCCGCGCATCGCGACCGCGTTGACCTTGATCGGGTGGGCCTGCGGGAACGCGGCGAGCGCCTGCAGCCCGCGCAGCACCCGCGGCAGCGCGTCCCGGCGCGTCATCTCGAAGAAGCGATCGCGCTGCAGCGAGTCGATCGAGACGTTGAAGCGCTGCACGCCGGCGTCGACGAGCGCGGCGGCGTCGCGGTCGAGCAGGAAGCCGTTGGTCGTGACGGAGAGGTCCTCGATGCCGGGGAGGCGCGCGAGCATCGCCGCCAGGCGCGGGAAGTCCCGTCGCACGAGCGGTTCGCCGCCTGTCATCCGCAGGTCGTGCACGCCCATCTCGGCGAGCAGGCCGACGACCCGCGTGATCTCCTCGAACGTCAGGACCGCGTCCCGCTCCAGCCACGGCAGACCGTCGGCCGGCATGCAGTACTGGCAGCGGAAGTTGCAGCGATCGGTGACCGAGACGCGGACGTCGCCGATGCGGCGTCCGTGCCCGTCGATGAGGGGCTCGCGGCTCACGCCACCAAGTCTCGCACGGCCTCGTCGAACACCTGCGTGTGCCGGTCCACATCCGCGGCCGTGCTGTGCGGGCACATGAGCGCCATGTTGTGGAACGGCGTCAGCATCACGCCGCGGTTCAGCGCGTGCAGGTGCAGGTAGTGCTCGAGGTCCTCGTCGTGCGAGGCGGCGGCGATCGTGCCGTTGCGCGCGGGCTCGGACAGGAACTGGTACTCCGCGCGACAGCCGAGCTGGGTGACGTTCCACGGGACGCGGTGCGCGTCGATCACGCCCTGCACGCCCTCCGCGAAGCGCGTCGCGAGCGGGATCATCTGCGAGAACGCGTCCGCGTGGAGCGTGTGCTCGAGCGTCGCGCGCATCGCCGCGCTGGAGAGGGCGTTGCCGGCGAGCGTGCCGCCGACGCCGCCGGTGTCCTCGTAGTCGGCGTCCTCGTCGGCGAACAGCCGGTCGACCAGCTCCTCGGTCAGGCCCATCGCGCCGGACGGCACGCCGCCGGCGATCGCCTTGCCGATGACGAGGATGTCGGGATCCAGGTCCCACGCCTGCGTGCAGCCGCCCGGCCCGGCGGAGAACGTGTGCGTCTCGTCGATGATCAGGAGCGTGCCGTGCGCGCGGGTGAGGTCGCGCAGCGCCGTCATGTACCCGTCGTCCGGCAGGATGATGCCCATGTTCGTCATCGCCGGCTCGGCGAGGACGACGGCGATCTCGCCGGTCGCCAGCGCGCGCTCCAGCGCTTCCAGGTCGTTGAAGTCGATCGCGACCGTCGTCGCGCCGACGTCCACCGGCGCCCCGACGTTGCCCTCGCGCGCGACCGTGACGCCGCCCTCCTCGACGGCGAACGCCTCGTCCACCGACCCGTGGTAGCAGTAGCTGTAGACGAGGACCTTCGGCCGGCCCGTGAGCTGGCGGGCGAGGCGCAGCGCCGTCCGATTGGCGTCCGTGGCGCTGAGCGTGAACAGCCAGCGCGGCACGCCGAAGCGGCGCGTCAGCTCCTCGCCGACCCAGATCGCCTCCTCGGTCGGGAGCATCATCGTGATGCCGTGCCCGGCCTGGTGGGCGGTCGCGTTCGCGGTCGGGGCGGGGGAGTGGCCCGCCATCGCGCCCGTGTCGCCGAGCGCGAAGTCGATGTACTCGTGGCCGTCCACGTCCACGATCCGCGCGCCCTGGCCGTGCGCCGCGAACACCGGATGTCCGCCGGCCCAGCGCATCATCCACGGCATCGGCACGCCGCCGATCAGCGAATCGCGCGCGCGCTCGTACAGCTCCCGGGACCGGGGATGGACCCCGGCGAACCGGTCGAGCTCGCGCTGCAGCAGCGCGGCGAGGCGGTCGCGGTCGATCGCGGTCATCGTCATGCCTCCGGGGCGCCGGCCCGCAGCGTCGCCGCGAAGTCGGTCTTCGGGATCGGGCCGACGCACGGCGAGGTCGCACCCGCGTCGAGGTAGCGCCGGATGCCCGTCCGGACGGCCGCCTCGTCCCCGACGGCGGTGAGCGTGCCGAGGAAGTCGTCGGAGATCGCCGCGCCCATCGCCGCCGGATCGCCCGCCGCCGCGTCGTAGCCGGCGATGTCCGCCTCGAACCCCGAGCGCTCGAGCATCGCGCGATAGAAGGGCAGGCCGAAGTAGGGGAGCAGGTCGCGCCGCATCGCCCCGTACACGTCGTCCACGTCGCCGGTCAGCGCGGCCGGGACCGCGGCGATGATGTCGAAGCCCTCGAGTGTCTTCCCCGCCTTCTCGCGGCCCTCGCGCACACATGGGACCACGACGTCGCGGATGTAGTGCGGGTTGCAGAGCCAGAGGATCACCGCGTCGCCGACCTCGCCGGCGAGGCGCAGCATGTTGGGGGAGAGCGCGGCGATCCCGATCGGCAGGTCCGGGAACGGGCCGAGGCCCGCGAGACGGAACTGCGAGGTCCACTTCTCACCCGGCGGCGGGTCCTCGCCGCGGAGGATCGCGCGCACGATCGCCGCGTACTCGCGCATCTCCGTGACCGGCCTGCCGATCTGCTGCCCGTGCCAGAACTCGACGACCGGGCGGTGGGAGACGCCGATGCCGAGCATCATCCGACCGCCGGATGCGTCGTCGATCGTCGCCGCCTCCTGGGCCATCGTCGCGGGTGTGCGCGAGTAGATCGGCACGACGCCGGTGCCGATCCGGATGCGCTCGGTGCGCTGGGCGTAGGCCATCGAGACCTGGAGCGCATCGCGACCGGCGACGTGGGTGACGTAGGCCGACGCGTACCCGAGCTGCTCGGCGAGCTGGACGCGCTCGATGGCCTCGGGGAGGGAGCGGCCGGTGGAGACGAAGGAGCCGACGGGCATCGGTGAAACCTACGTCACCGGCGCAACAGCACGAACACGAGCGACACGGCGAAGGTCATCTGGCCGAATGTCATCGCCGTTCCGGAGTTCGATGCGCCGAGCAGCTCGGCGAGCAGCGTGCCGGCGAGGAAGGCGCCGAGCATGAGCGTCAGGTCGATGACGCGCGCGCGGCTCACGCGGCTGCCGCCTGCGCTGCGAGGGTCTCGACGAGCGTGGGGACGTCGGCGCCGGGGTCGGCGGCGTTCAGCAGACGCTGCGCTGCCCGCTGGCCCCCGAGCGCGCGCAGCCCGCGGTCTCCGTGCTCGGCGGCGAAGTCGGCCAGCGCCGTCGCCCGGCGCGAAGCCAGCCGGCGTGCGGGCAGGTCCAGACGCTCACGGTGCGCGGCGAGCGCGGCGACGAGGTCCGGGACGCCCTGCGCGGGCGGGAGGGACGAGACGGCGACGACCTGGGTCTCGCGGTCGCCGACGGAGCGCAGCGCGGCGCTGAGGTCGCGGCGCGCGCGCAGCGCCACCTCTCCGAGGTCGGATTTCGTCACGACGAGCACATCCGGGATCTCCATGATGCCGCTCTTGAGGAACTGGAGGGTGTCGCCCGAGGCCGGCTGGACGACGACGGCGACCGTGTCCGCCACCTCGGCGACGTCGGTTTCGCTCTGCCCGACGCCGACGGTCTCGACGACGACCACGTCGAAGGCGACCGCCAGGACCGCGGCGGCCTCGCGCGTCGCCGGCGCGAGCCCGCCGAGCCGGCCCGCGGCGGCGGTCGAGCGGATGAAGACCCGGTCGTCAGCAGGGTCGAAGGAGATCCGCGCGCGGTCGCCGAGCAGCGATCCGCCGCTGCGCTTGGACGACGGGTCCACGGCGAGGACGGCGACGCTGAGGCCGGCCCCGCGCCACTCGCGAAGCAGTTCGGAGAGCAGCGAGGACTTCCCCGCCCCCGGCGGGCCGGTGACCCCGACGATGTGCCCCGCGGCCTCGCGACCGAGCGA
This sequence comes from Solirubrobacteraceae bacterium, assembly GCA_036782855.1. Classification (GTDB taxonomy): domain Bacteria; phylum Actinomycetota; class Thermoleophilia; order Solirubrobacterales; family Solirubrobacteraceae; genus F1-60-MAGs163. The sequence continues at coordinate 1,084 of DAIPYF010000056.1, read as the reverse complement.
CGCGGGGGAGAGCCTGCGCAGCAGCGCGGCGATCTGCGGCCGCGCCGCGGGCCCCCGGTTCTCGACGAGGTTCAGGACCGAGGGCGCGGCGGACAGGTCGCCCGCCGCCAGGCGCTCGCCGAGTGCTGTGCCGTCCGGGAGGGGCATCGCGGCGGACCGTAGCGCAGGGCTATGCCGGGTCCGCGCCGCGCAGCCGGCGCTGCACCGAACGCCCGCGGCGTGATCGGCACCGCCGCGCCTACGCCGCGACGCCGACGCCGCCGCGCTCGGCGACCAGGCGCACGATGTCGCCCATGATCTGCGTGATGTCGAAGTCCTTCGGCGTGTAGACGGCTGCGACGCCCGCGGCCTTCAGCGGCTCGACATCGGCGTCGGGGATGATCCCGCCCACGACGACCGGCACGTCCACGCCGCGCTCGCGCAGTGCGTCGACGACCGACGGGATCAGCTCGAGGTGGGACCCGGACAGGATCGAGAGCCCCACGACGTGGACGCCCTCCTGCAGCGCGCTCGCGGCGATCTGCGGGGGCGTCAGGCGAATGCCCTCGTAGACGACGTCCATGCCGGCGTCCCGCGCGCGCACGGCGATCTGCTCGGCGCCGTTGGAATGCCCGTCCAGACCGGGCTTGCCGACGAGGATCTTGATGCGGCGCCCGAGCGCCTCGCTCACGCGCTCCACCTCGTCGCGCAGCGCCGACATCTCCTCGTCGCCCGCGCCGACCGGGGCCGCCGCCTCGCCGACGCCCGTGGGCGCGCGGTACTCGCCGAAGGCCTCGCGCAGCGTGCGCGACCACTCGCCCGTCGTGACGCCCGCGCGGGCGGCGGCGATCGTCGCGGGCATGATGTTCTCGTCCTCGCTGCGCGCGACCCGCGCGACCTCCGCGAGCGCCGCGTCGACGGCGGCCTGGTCGCGCCCCGCGCGCCATGCCTCGACGGCCTCGCGCTGATGCGCCTCGACGTCGGCGTCGACCGTGAGGATGCCGCCGTCGGCGCCCTGCATCAGCGGCGACGGCTCGCTCTCGGTGAAGCGGTTCAGGCCCACCCCCGTGAGCTCGCCCGCCTCGATCCGGCGCAGGCGCTCGCG
>DAIPYF010000055.1:0-12719 GCA_036782855.1 Solirubrobacteraceae bacterium | reverse complement strand
GCGAGACGATCCGGTGCTCGAGGTTCTGCTTGACCTTCTTCTCGTGCCCGGACTTCGTGTTGACGACGTACCAGCGATACATGCTCAGATGATCCGATCGACGATCCATTGGGCGGCCGCGTCAGCGAGGCCGAGATAGAGACCGGCGACGACGACGAAGCCCAGGACGACGGCGGTGGCCTGCCCGACCTGGCGGCGGTCGGGCCACTGGACCCGCTGCAGCTCGGCCCAGGACGCGCGCAGGAACGCGACGAAGCGAAAGCCGCCCTTCTTCGTGGGCGCCGGTGCGCCCGGGGCGTCGTCGGCGTGCCGCGCGAGGTTGTCCTCGTCGACCTCGGCCTCCGCGCGCTCGACGGCGGTCGCGTCGCCGGACTCGAACGCCTCCTCGACGTGGTCGACGTCGTCCTCGAGCGCCGCGAACTCCGCGTCGGTCAGGCCCTCGGGGTCGGCCTCGCCGCCGACGCCGTCGACGGCGCCGGCCGGAGCGGGCTCGCCGCCGGCCTCGGAGACGAGCTTCGCCTCGAAGATCTCGCTCTCGCCGGAGGCGTGGTCGAGCTCGCCGGGGACGTTCTCCCGCGTGGGCTGATTCGGCGCGGGCGCGCCTCCCTGCTTGTCACGGCGGGCACGGCGCTGCTTCGCACGCTGTCGGTCACGAGCCACGACAGGCGATCCCGGTTTAGCGGGTCTCCTTGTGGGACGTGTGCGACCGGCACCAGCGGCAGTACTTGCGCAGCGTGATGCGATCGGGCGTGTTCCGCTTGCTCTTGTTGGTCTGGTAGTTGCGCCGCTTGCACTCCTCGCACGCGAGGGTGACAGCGATGCGTACGTCTCCGCGGGCCATCTGGCGACTCCGGTCGAGAGGAACGTCATCGACGCGTCCGGGGCAGAAAAACGACCCGCCCCGGGCGGGTCAAGAGGTGGCAGTGTAGCGCGATCGCGCGCCGTCCCGCGACCCGCTCGGGAGCCGCGGTTCAGGCCCGGGCGCCCGCCTGCGGATCCAGGCGCGACATCGTGACCGCCGCCTCGAGGTCGGACGTCGCCGGGCCGCGGTACACGCCCTTCACCGGCGGCACGTCCGCGTAGAACCTGCCGTGCCCGATCTTCACGTGCGTCTCGCTCGCCAGGCGCCGGTTGGTCGGGTCGGCGCCGACCCAGACCGGCTCGCCGCGGCCGTCGGTCCCGGGCATCAGCGCCTCGAGCCACGCGTGGGTGTCGACCTCCAGCGAGTCGGACCCGCCGTCCTCCGGAGCGGCCCAGAGGTAGCCCGACACGTAGCGCGCGGCGATCCCCTGGCGGCGCAGCAGCACGAGCGCGAGGTGGACGAAGTCCTGGCAGACGCCGGCGCCGATGTCGAGCAGGTCGGTGACCGTCGAGCCGACGTACGTCGCGCCGCGCCGGTACTCGAAGCGGTCGGGGACGAGCTGGCTCAACAGACGCAGCGTGGCGATCGGCGTCGTCGCGCGCATCGCGGCCTCGAGATCGTCCAGGCGCCCGTTGAGCGCCTCGTCGTCCCACGGCAGCAGGTACTCCCCGCCGGCCTCCAGGTACCCGGAGCTCGTGAGCGCGTTCCAGGGGCCCTCGGGCGGCTCCGGCGGCGCCGACGTGACGACGCGCGCCCGGACGTCGATCGTCAGGTGCTCGTGGGCGGTCGGCACTCCGAACTCGAGGACCTCCGTCCCGAAGTAGTCGATGTGGCGGCTGACCCGCGTCTCCGGGTCGATCCGCACGTGGAACTCGTCACAGCGCTGGTTCGACGTCGTCGCCGGGCGCACGCGCAGCGCGTTCAGGTTGTCGGAGACCGGCCCGTCGTAGGCGTAGCTCGTGAGGTGGCGGATCGCGAAGTGCATCGGGCGCGGAGGGTCAGACGACGGTGGTGGTGCGGCGCTCGGTCGCGGCGCCGGCGAAGTAGCGCTCCGCCAGGTCGCGGTCGACCCGCGCGAGCTCCTGCGCGACCGTCTTGCAGATCTGGCCGATCTCCGCGTCGTCCGGAAGGGTACGGCGTTGGAAGTCCAGGTCGGCGGCCATGCGGCTCAGGCGCAGGACCGGCTCGGAGTTGCGCGGGCTCGCGTCCGCGGCCTCCAGCGCGTCGTGCAGGGAGTCCACGCAGGCCGCGACGCTGTCGGGATAGGCGCGCTCGAACAGCAGGAAGCGCGCGACCGGGCGCGCATTCGGCGGCGCCGGCACGGCGCGCCGGTAGGCCTGGAAGCCGCCGACCGCCTGCAGCAGCGCGAGCGCCTGACCGCTCGCGGCGGCGTCGTCGCCGGGCGGGAACGCGACGCGCAGGATGCGCAGGACCATGTCGGCGGACTCCATGAAGCTGCCGGCGTCGAGGAACGCCTTCGCCTCGTCGCGGAGCATCGTGCGGTCGGCCAGGCCGGCGATCAGCGCGACGCGCTCCTTCACGTACTGACATGAGAGGTACGGCCCGCCCGGAGCCATCCAGCTCCCGTCGCCGTCCCCGCGGAGCGTCAGCGCGGACGTGTTGATCGCCTCCCACATGTCGGCGCTGATCACGTCGCGCACCGTCCGCGCCCCCTCGCGCGCGCGCTCGATCGCGGCGCGCATCGACGCCGGCGCGGCGCCGTCGATCGTCAGGCGCTCGAGCGCCTCGGCGCGCACGACCCGCTCGGCCCCCGCCTCGGTCCCCCCGAGCATCGCCAGCAGCTCGCTCCACCCCAGGACGACGCCCGGGGTCGCGTCCGCGGCGGCTCCCTGCAGCTCGACCTGGAAGACGCCGTCGACGACGCGCGCCGTGAACTCGGCGCGCACGAGGTTGCGGCCCAGCCAGTAGAGCTCGTGCGCGATGCGGGCGAGCACTAGCGGGGCCCGCCCTGCTGCTGCTGCTGCTGCGCCTGACCGGTCCAGCCGCCGTAGCGCAGGTCCGGGAGCGCCGGCGGGAGCGGGTCGGGCAGGCGCGACTCGGCGCGGTCGTCCGGCTCGCCGTCCTCGAGCACCCAGGTGTCCTTCGAGCCGCCCCCGCGCGAGGAGTTCACGATCATCGAGCCCTCCTCGAGCGCCACCCGCGTGAGGCCGCCGGGCACGATGTCGATGCGCTCGCCGAACACCGCGAACGGCCGCAGGTCCACGTGCCGCGGGGCGAGGTGCCCGTCCCGGCCCGCCGTCGGGACGGTCGAGAGCTTCACGACGTCCTGCGCGATCCACCGCTCGGGGTTCGCACGCACGGCCTCCGCCAGGCGGGCCAGCTCCTCGTCGGTGGCGGACGGGCCGATCGACACGCCCTTCCCGCCCGACTCGCCCGTGGGCTTCACGACCAGCTCGTCGAGATGGTCGAGGACGTACTCCAGCTGCTCGGGGTCGGTGAGGAGGTACGTGCGCACGTTCTCCAGCAGCGGCTCCTCGCCGAGGTAGTACCGGATCATCTCGGGCACGTAGTGGTAGACGGCCTTGTCGTCGGCGACACCCGTGCCGAGCGCGTTGGCGATCGCGACCGTGCCCGCGCGGTAGGCGCGCACGAGGCCCGGGACGCCGAGCATCGAGTCCGGGCGGAACTCGAGCGGGTCGATGAAGTCGTCGTCCAGGCGCCGGTACACCGCGTGGACGCGCTCGAGGCCGCGGGTGGTGCGCATGTAGAGGACCTCGTCGCGCACGACGAGGTCCGAGGCCTCGACGAGCTCCACGCCCATCTGGCGCGCGAGGAACGCGTGCTCGAAGTAGGCCGAGTTCAGCGGGCCGGGGGTCCAGACGACGACCGTCGCCTCGCTGTCGGCCGACGGCGCGACCGAGCGCAGCGCCGCGAGCAGCAGCTGCGGGTACTGGTCGACCGGGCGCACCCGGTAGGCGGCGAACAGGTCCGGGACGAGCCGCGCCATCGCCACCCGGTTCTCGAGCACGTACGAGATGCCCGACGGCGTGCGCACGTTGTCCTCGAGCACCTTCCACGTACCGTCGCTGTCGCGGACCAGGTCGCACCCGGCGACATGGCAGTAGACGCCGCCCGGGGGGCGGATCCCGTGCACGGCGCGCGCGAAGTGCGAGCGTCCCGCGACGAGGCTCCACGGGACGATGCCCTCGCGGACGATCTCGCGCCCGTGGTAGACGTCGTCGACGAAGTGGTTCAGCGCGCGGATCCGCTGGGCGAGGCCCTGCTTGATGGAGCGCCACTCCGGCCCCGAGAGGATCCGCGGGACGAGGTCGAGCGGAAACGGGCGCTCGCGGCTCGGGCCGTCCTCCCCCACCGTCTCGAACGTGATCCCCTGCTGCATGAAGATCGCATCGCGGCGGCGACCCGCGTCGCCGAGGCCCGACGGGCCCAGGCGCTCGAGCGCGGCCACGAGCGCCGCGGCGGCCGGCCGCGGGGTTCCGTCGTCCGCGAACAGCTCGTCGTGGAACGACGGGCGCGGCGCGTATGCGGGCTCGGGCGAGGCCCCGGTGGCCTTGACGGTCATCACCCCCATCATCGCCGCTGGAGCCGGGGAAGGCGTTCGACGTGTGGCGAAACTCGGGCGCCCGCGTTTGGACGGCAGGTAGCCTGAGGCCGATGGACGCCGGCGCCACGCGACTGGACCGGTTGCGCGCCTCGCGGGCGGAGCGACCGGCGCTGGCCGCGTTCCTCGGCGTCTTCTCCGCGACCCTGCTGTGCTTCCTGGCGATCGGGGCCGTGCTGCCGATCCTGCCGCGGTATGTGACCGGCGAGCTCGGCGCCGGGACCCTGGCGGGGGGCGTCGTCGCCGGAGGGTTCGCGATCTCGGCGCTCATCGGGCGCCCGATCGGCGGGCGGCCCGGGGCCCGCCACGGGCGCAAGACGATCCACGCCACAGGGCTCGCGATCTGCTCGCTCGCGGGCCTCCTGCTGTTCCTCCCGTTCGGGGTGGCGGGCCTGATCTTCGCGCGGCTCGTCGTCGGCCTCGGTGACGGCTGGGTCTTCACCGCCGGCGTCACCTGGATCGTGGACCTCGCGCCGGAGGAGCGCCGCGGCCAGACGATCGGCATGTTCGGCCTGTCGATCTGGGGCGGGCTGACGTTCGGCTCGGTGATCGGCGAGGGCATGTACGCGCTCGGGGGCTACGAGGCGGTCTGGGCGTTCGCCGCGCTCGCCCCGCTCGCCGGCCTGCTCGTCGCGCGCCTCGTCCCCGAGGCCCCGCCGACGCACCAGCCCGTCAGCGAGGAGCTCGCGGCCGCCGAGCTGGGCGCCGCCGTGGTGCCGGCGCCGGGAGCGCCGGCACCGGCTCCAGGCCACTGGATCCCGCGCGAGGCCGTGCGCCCGGGCGTGGCGCTCGCACTCGCGAACATCGGCTTCGGGACGATGGCCGGCTTCGTCGTGCTGCTGCTCGCCGAGCGCGGGATCGGCCACGGCGCCGCCGCCTTCACGGTGTTCTCGGCGTCCGTCGTCGTGTCGCGGCTGTTCCTGGGCCGCCTCCCGGACATCCTCGGCGCGCGGCGCACCGCGCTCGGCGCGGGCCTCGTCCAGGGGCTCGGCCTGATCGCGATCGGCGCGGCGCAGTCGCTGCCCGCGGCGCTCGCCGCCGCCGCGGTCATGGGCATGGGCATGTCGCTGCTGTTCCCGTCGCTGGCCCTGCTCGTCGTGGACCGTGTGGAGCCGGCGCGCCGCGGCGCCGCGATGGGCGCGTTCACGGCGTTCTTCGACCTCGGCGTCGGACTCGGCGCGCCGTTCGCCGGGCTCATCGCCTCGTGGGCCGGCTCGTACCCGCCCGCGTTCTACGTCGGCGGATCGCTGTGCCTGATGGGGGCCCTGCTCGGGTGGTTCTCCACGCGCGGGATCCGGCAGGGGCCGGTGCCGGCGTGACCCGCGTGCTCGCGGTCTGCCATCCGGGCGGGGGGACGAGCGGCGTCTTCCACGACGGCGCCCGGGACGCGGGCGCCGCGATCGCCGAGTGGACGCCCGCCGATGCCGGCGACCCGCCGCGGCCGCTGGACGACTACGGGGCCCTGGTCGTGCTCGGCGGCGACCAGAACGTCCACGAGCGGGACCGCTTCCCCTACCTCATCGACGAGCTCGCGCTGCTGCGCGCGTGGCTGCCGGGCGGGCGACCGGTGCTCGGCGTGTGCCTCGGCGCGCAGCTGCTCGCGGAGGCCGCAGGCGGGCGCGTGGTGCGCGCGAGCCGCCGGGAGCTGGGCTGGCTCGACGTCGAGCTGTCGCCGCGGGCGGCCGGCGACCCGGTGCTCGGCTTCGCGCCCGCGCGATTCACCGCGCTCCAGTGGCACAGCTACGCGGTCGAGCCGCCGCCCGGGTCGGCGGAGCTCGCGCGCAGCCCCGTCTGCCCGCAGGCGTTCCGGCTCGGCTCGGCGGGGGGGCTGCAGTTCCATCCGGAGGTGGACCTGGCGATCCTCGAGGGCTGGCTCGCCGACCTCGACCGCGGCGTGCCACCGCAGGCGCGCGACGCTGCGGCGCTCGAGGCGGGGGTCGCCGAGCACCTCGCCGCCTGGAACGTCTTCGGCCGTGAGCTGTTCCGGCGGTTTCTCACCCAGACGGGATGACCACGACCGGCCGTGGTCGCGTAGGCTCGCCCGACCAGCGATCGAGGAGCGTGAGATGACCGAGGAGGGCAAGCAGTCCGTGGAGACGACCGCCGACCAGGCAGCGCAGGCCGCGAGCGCCGGCACGGGCCGCCGGGTCGCCTACTGGGGCGTCCTGATCCTCACCACGATCCTGGCGACCGTCGCGATCTTCGCGGTCTGGGCCAACCGCCAGCTGCTCAACACCGACAACTGGACGGAGACGAGCACGAAGCTCCTCGAGAACCAGGCGATCCGTGACCAGACCGCGACGTACCTGACCGACCAGCTCTACGCGAACGTGGACGTCCAGGGCGAGATCCAGGGCTTCCTGCCCAAGGAGCTGCAGCCGCTCGCGGCGCCCGCCGCGGGCGCCGTGCGCAACGTCGTCGACGACGTCGCCGGCAAGGCGCTGCAGAACCCGACGATCCAGGCCGTCTGGTCGGACGCGAACCGCAAGGCCCACGAGGGCCTCGTGAACGTCATCGAGGACAAGGGCACGTACACCTCGATCAACGGCAACACCGTGAATCTGGACCTGACGCCGATCCTGATCTCCATCGCCGCGCGTCTCGGCCTGCCGCAGGCCGTGCAGAGCAAGATCCCACCCGATGCGGGCAAGGTCCAGGTGCTCGAGGCCGATCAGCTGTCGACGGCGCAGAGCGTCGCGAACGGCCTGAAGACCTCCGACTGGTTCCTGCGGGTCCTCGTGATCCTCGGCTTCGGCCTGGCGATCTGGCTCGCGAAGGGCCGGCGCTCGCAGGCCCTGATGGCGTCCGGCATCGGGTTGGTGGTCGCGGGGCTCGCCGCGCTCATCATCCGCGGCATCGCCGGCGGCACCGTCGTGAACGACCTCGCGACCACCGAGGCGGTCCGGCCGGCCGCGACCGCGGCGTGGGACATCGGGACGGAGCTGCTGACGACGCTCGCCTGGTCGACGGTCTTCGTCGGCATCCCGGCGATCATCGTCGGCCTGCTGCTCGGGCCGTACGGGTGGGCGAAGGCGCTGCGCGCGCGGATGGCCGGGGTCGCCCATGACCGCCCGGAGTTCCTCTACGGCGGCGCGGTCCTGATCGTCCTCTTCCTCATCATCTGGGAGCCGGTCCCGGCGACGCGGCGCATCCTCACGATCCTCGTCTTCCTCGCGGTCATCGTGGGCGGCGCGTACGCGCTGCGCAAGCAGATCCTCGAGGAGAACCCCGACCGCGAGCTCGCGCTCGCCGGGAGCGGCGGCCCGAGCCTGAAGGAGCGGGCGTCCGGCGTGGCGGCGTCCGCGAAGGCGAGCGCGTCGAGCGCCGTCGCGAAGGCCCCCGCCGAGAGCTCCGGCAGCGAGGTGACCGACCGTATGGCGCGGCTCGAGCGGCTCGTCGCGCTGCGCGACGGCGGGGCGCTCAGCGACACCGAGTTCGAGGCCGAGAAGGCGAAGCTCATGGGCGAGGGCGACGGCACCTGAAGGCCGGCGGGCGGCTAGGGTCCGCGCCCGCATGAGCGCCGACCCCCGCCACCCCGTCATCGTCGGCGTCGCCCAGCGCACCTGGCGCGAGGGCGACGCCCCGTCCCCGATCGAGATGTGCGCCGAGACGGTGAGCGCCGCCGTCGCGGACGCCGGGGCGGGCGATGCGCTGCTGCGCCGCGCCGGCGCGATCGGGGTCGTGGACATCGCCTCCCGGCGCTGGAACGACCCGGCGGCGCTCGTCGCGGCGCGACTCGGGATCGATGCCCCCGAGACCCTGCGCACGAACCTCGGCGGCGACGGCCCGCAGGTGCTCGTCAGCCACCTGGCGACGCGGATCGAGCAGGGCGACCTCGACGTGGCGATCGTCTGCGGTGCCGAGGCGCTCGCGACGCTCGCGCGCGCCATGCGCGATCAGCGCGAGCCGCCGTGGGAGCCGCTGGACGACGACGCCGCCCCGGATCGCCTGCTCGGCGCCGACCGGTTCCCGGCGACGGAGGCGGAGACCGACGCGAACCTCATCGCGCCGATCCTCATGTACCCGCTCTTCGAGAACGCCCTGTGGGCGCGGGAGGGCACGAGCCTCGACGAGCACCGCGCGCGCCTGGGCGAGCTGTGGGCCCGGTTCTCGGCGGTCGCCGAGCACAACCCGCACGCCTGGTCGCCGGCGCCGCGCAGCGCCGAGGAGATCGCGACGCCGACGGCGGACAACCGGCTCGTGACGCTCCCCTACACGAAGCTCCTGAACTCGAACATCCAGACCGACCAGTCCGCCGCGCTCATCCTCTGCTCCGACGCAGCGGCCCGGGACCTGGGGATCGACCGCGACCGCTGGGTCTACCCGCACGCCGCGGGCCACGCCTACGACCACTGGTTCGTCACCGAGCGCGAGGATCTGCGCACCTCCCCCGCGATCCGCTTCGCGGCGCGCGCGGCGCTCGAGACGGCCGGGGTCGGCATCGACGACGTCGCCCACCTCGACGTCTACTCGTGCTTCCCGTGCGCCGTGCAGATCGCCTGCCGCGAGCTGGGGATCGACCCGTTCGCGGACACCCGGCCGCTGACCGTGACCGGCGGGCTGACATTCGCGGGCGGCCCGGGCAACAACTACGTGACCCACTCCATCGCCGCGATGGTCGAGCGGCTGCGCGAGGCCCCGGAGGCCCTGGGCCTGACGACGGCGGTCGGCTGGTACCTGACCAAGCACGCCGTCGGCGTCTACGGGGCGCGCGAGCCGCGCGGACCGTTCGTCGCCGCGCACGTGCAGGACGAGGTGGACGCGACGCCGCGCCGCGAGAGCGGGGCGGGCGTCGCGGGGACCGCCGAGGCGGAGTCCGTCTCGCTCGTCTACTCCCGCGACGGCGAGCCGACCGTCGGCGCGCTCACCGCGCTCCTGCCGGACGGCCGCCGGGCGGTCGCGAAGACCACCGACGCCGAGGACCTCGCGGTCATGGGCAGCATCCCGATCACCGGACGCGACGTGCACCTGGACGGCGAGGGGGGCGCCCGGTTGTGAGGAATCGGTGATCGGACCGCAACCCGGGCGGCCCGCCCGTGTCATGACGGGCATGACCCGTCTGCTGACCGGCGCGACCGCCGCCGCCCTCTGCCTCCTCGCCCTCGCCGTCCCCGCCGGCGCCGCCAACCCCGACCCGCCCGCCGCGAGCACCAGCGCGCCCGACGCCCTGACGCTCAGCACCGCGACGCTGAAGGGCTCGGTGACGCCGAACGGCGCCGCGACCACCTACCGGTTCGAGTACGGCACGAGCGATTCCTATGGGCTCACGACGAGTGAGCGCGACGCCGGCGCGGGCACCGACCCTGTTGCGGTCACGGTGCCGGTCACCGGCCTGACGAGCGACACGACCTACCACGTGCGCATCGTCGCGACGAATTCCGCCGGCGTCACCCGCAGCACCGATCGCACCTTCCGCACCGCCGCACCGATCCGCGCCGCCGGCGTGTCGACGAGCTCGGCGACCGCGGTCCGCGGCGACTCCGCCGTCCTGCGCGGCGCGCTCGACCCGCGCGGCCAGAGCACGACCTACCGCTTCGAGTACGGGAAGACGACGAAGTACGGGAGCCTGACGCCCGAGACCGCCGCGTCGTGGGCGGGTTCGAAGACGGTCAGCGCGACGATCAGCGGCCTCGCGCCCTACACGACCTACCACTACCGGCTCGTCGCGACGGGCCCCGCCGGGACCACCCGGGGCGGCGACCGCTCGCTGCGCACGCTGCGCGCCCCCACGGGGATCACGCTGTCGGCGACGCCGAACCCGGTGGACTGGGGTGCCAAGGTGACGATCGCCGGCCAGGTCCTCGGCACCGGCGTCGGCGGCACCAGCGTCAGCGTCCAGCGGACCGACTTCCCGTTCACCCGCGGATTCTGGGTCCCCCGGAACTTCTCCGCCGGCAAGGACGCCCGCTTCTCCACGACGATCGGGCCGCTGTGGGAGACCACCCGCCTGCAGCTCGTCACGCGCACGACGACCGTCGCCCGCAGCCAGGTCCTCACCGTGGGTGTGCGGGTGCGCGTCGGCGTGCGGCGCCAGCCCGCGGGGCGCCGCGCCGTCGTCCTCACCGGCGTGATCCGTCCCGCCGTCCCGCAGTCCGCGCGCGTGTCGGTGCAGCGCCGCACGCTCGCCGGGGTGTGGGTGCCGGTCGCCCGGACCAGCGCGACCGCGCTGGCCGGAAACCGCTCCCGCTACCGCGTGCGCACAGCGCGCGCGCGCCGCACGAGCCAGGTGCGCGTGGTCGTCCTGCCGAACGACGGCGGCGCGCACGAGGCGGGCGTCAGCCGGGCACTCGCGGTGCGGGGCGCGTCGGCGCGCGCCCGCTGAGCGTCGCGGTCAGCCCGCGAGCCGCAGCGGCGAGGCCTGCGCGAGCGGGCTCGGGACGACGCGGTTGCGGCCGCCGTCCTTGGCCTCGTACAGGCGCGCGTCGGCACGCTCGAACAGCCGCTCGTAGGACAGCTCGTCGCCGAACCCGGCGCTGATGCCGGCGCTGATCGTGACGCTGATGCCGCCGGGACGGCTGGCGGCGATGTGCCGGCGCACGCGCTCGGCGAGCTGGGCGGCCTCGGCCTCGTCGGTCCCGGGCAGGATGAGGAGCAGCTCCTCGCCGCCGACGCGGTAGGCCAGCTCGAAGGAGCGCAGCGCCTTGCGCATCTCGTACGCGACGTCGCGCAGCACGGCGTCGCCGGTGTCGTGCCCGTAGGTGTCGTTGACGGCCTTGAAGCGGTCGAGGTCGAACAGGACGAACGCGACGGGAACGTGGGCGAGGACGGCCTGCTGGCGCACCTCCTCGAAGCGCTGGTCGAGCGTCGCGCGGTTCAGCAGCCCGGTGAGCGGGTCGAGGACCGACTCGCCGCGATGGCGGACCTCCGCGCGCATCAACCCGTTGACGTAGAGCCCGACGGAGGCGATCAGGACGATGGTCGCGGCGAGGTACTCGGGCGCGGCGACGAGGTCGGAGGCGCCGGAGAGCAGCGTCGCGCAGAACGCCGTGAGCACGGCGACGGCGACGGCGACCGCCACGCCGCGGCTGGTGAAGACGGCGGTCGCCGCGACCACGGGAACGACGAGCCACGGGAGCGCCGCGCTGCGGGCGCCGCCGGTCATCATCACCGCGCCCCCGATCGCGAGGATGCCGCCGAGGGTGAGCGTCATGAGCCAGTACTCGGGCGTGCGGCTCGTCGCGATCCGGCGATCGACGAGCGGGACCAGGAGCGAGACGGTGCCGAAGAGCGCCAGGACCTCCCAGCCCCAGACGGCCGCCAGGACGGCGACGCCCGCGCCGACCGCGCAGAAGACGAGGTTGCGCACGCGCCGCATCCGCCGCTCCATGTCCACGAAGCGGGCGCGGTCCAGCGGCTCAGGACAGAGCCATGTGCCGTGCGCGTCCATGACGGGGTTGTCGTCCCCCCGGGCGCGGCGCTTGACGGTCGGCCCGGAGCGCTGGACGGTCCGTGGACGCCCCGGATGCGCCGCGGGCTACTGCTGGAAGCGCGGGCAGGGCACCTGGATCGTCTTCTCCGTCGCCAGCCCGGTCTCGTAGCCGTAGTCCGAGCGGAACGTCACCTGACCGGTCGCCGGGCATGTCGGCTGGGTGAGCCAGAACAGCCTGCTGATCGTGGACTTCGACTTCACGCAGCGGCCCTTGCGCTTCGTCAGGCAGGTCTTCTTGACGGTCGTCTTCGTGATGCCGGGCGTCGTGACCTTCAGCTCGGCGACGCTGATGCGCAGGCCGGACCCGGTCGGGAGGACCATCTTGATGCCGTACAGGCCGTCCGCCGACGGCTCGTTGTACAGATCGGTCGCGAACACGAGCTTCAGCGTCGAGAGGCTGCCGAGCGCCTGGATCGCGGGCGATGCCTCGTCGAGCACGGCGAAGATGCCGAACGACGCGAACGAGCCGGGCTTCTGCGGCTTGGCGAGGTAGAGGTAGAGCTTCGCCGGCAGCGGATCGGGCAGGCCGAGCGTCCGGGCGTCGACGACGACGGAGCCCTTGCCGATCTGCCCGCGGATGCACGTCTCGGTCACCTTGCGCGACTCGGGCGTCAGGCGGTCCTTGATCCGCTTGTACGTCGCGGGGAGGTTGTCCAGGCGCCGGAAGAAGTACCCGCTCTCCGGGACGGAGATCAGGGCGTCGCGCAGCTTGCCGACGTCGCACTGGTAGGCGCCCGTGCGGAACTGGTTGCGGATGCCCACCCCGGACGCGAAGCGCACGGTGTTCGACGTCAGCAGCGGCGGCGGCTCGCCGGACGTGTCGAACGAGTTCGCCGTGAAGACGA
>DAIPYF010000054.1:0-12829 GCA_036782855.1 Solirubrobacteraceae bacterium | reverse complement strand
AGGTCATGCGCGACCGCAACGACAACTGCGTGATCGTCTGCTCGATCGAGAACATCGACCCGATGGGCGTGCACACGGGCGACAGCGTCACCGTCGCGCCGCAGCAGACGCTGCCCGACCGGCTCTACCAGCAGCTGCGCGACCAGGCGATGACCGTGATCCGCGCGGTCGGCGTCGAGACCGGCGGCTCGAACGTGCAGTTCGCGGTCAACCCGCACACCGACGAGATCCTCATCATCGAGATGAACCCGCGGGTCTCGCGCTCCTCCGCGCTCGCGTCGAAGGCCACCGGCTTCCCGATCGCGAAGATCGCGGCACGCCTCGCCGTCGGCTACACGCTCGAGGAGATCCCGAACGACATCACGAAGCTCACGCCGGCGAGCTTCGAGCCGACCATCGACTACGTGGTCGTGAAGTGCCCGCGCTTCGCGTTCGAGAAGTTCCGCGGCGCGGACCCCGAGCTCTCCACGCACATGAAGAGCGTCGGGGAGATCATGGCGATCGGCCGCACGTTCCAGCAGGCGTTCGCCAAGGCGATGCGCAGCCGCGAGCTCGACTCCACGCCGGACGTCGCGAGCCTCTCACCGGAGGAGCTGCTCGCGACGCTCGAACGGCCCGCCGCCGACCGCTACGACCACATGCTCGAAGCGTTCCGCCGCGGCGCCTCGGTCGACGACGTCTTCGCCCGCTGCGGCGTGGACCACTGGTTCCTGCACGAGCTGCGCGAGCTCGCGCTCGACCCCGACGCCCCGTTCGCCGGCCACCGCTCGTTCAAGGCCGTGGACACCTGCGCGGCCGAGTTCGAGGCCGCGACGCCGTACTTCTACTCGGGCTGGGAGTCCGTCCGCGACGACGAGGTCACGTTCTCCGAGCCGCGCAGGCCGTCGGTCGTCATCCTCGGCGCCGGGCCGAACCGCATCGGTCAGGGGATCGAGTTCGACTACTGCTGCGTGCACGCCGCGATGACGGTGCGCGAGGCAGGCCGCGACGCCGTGATGGTCAACTGCAACCCCGAGACCGTCTCGACCGACTACGACACCTCGGACCGGCTCTACTTCGAGCCGCTGACGCTCGAGGACGTGCTCGGCGTGTGCGAGATCGAGCAGCCCGAGGGCCTGATCGTGCAGTTCGGCGGGCAGACGCCGCTGAAGCTCGCCGCCGGCCTCGTCGAGGCCGGGGTGCCGCTGCTCGGGACGAGCGTCGACGCGATCGACCTCGCCGAGGACCGGGGACGGTTCGGGCGGCTGCTGGACGAGCTCGGCTACGAGGCGCCGCCGTACGCGGAGGCGCATTCGGTCGACGACGCGCTCGCGGCCGCCGGCCGCGTCGGCTTCCCGCTCCTCGTGCGCCCGAGCTACGTGCTCGGCGGCCGCGCGATGGAGATCGTCTACTCCGAGGACGGCCTGCGCGAGTACCTGGAGCGCAACGTGCGCGACGACGGCCGCGCGATCTACCTCGACCGGTTCCTCGAGGACGCGATCGAGGTCGACGTCGACGCGCTGTGCGACGGCGAGGAGGCGTGGATCGGCGGCATCATGCAGCACGTCGAGGAGGCGGGGATCCACTCCGGCGACAGCGCCTGCGTGCTCCCGCCGCACTCGCTCGGCCCGGAGATGCTCGACCTGATCCGCGAGCAGGCGGCCGGGATCGCGCTGGGGCTGGGGGTCGTCGGTCTGCTGAACGTCCAGTTCGCGGTGCACGCGGGGACGCTCTACGTGATCGAGGCGAACCCGCGCGCATCGCGGACCGTGCCGTTCGTCAGCAAGGCGATCGGCATCCCGCTCGCGAAGATGGCCTGCCGCCTGATGCTCGGGGAGCGGATCGCGGCGCTCGGCCTGCCGGAGGATCCGATGGCCTCGGCGCACGTCGCCGTCAAGGAGGCGGTGCTCCCGTTCGACCGCTTCGAGGGAGCCGACGCGATCCTCGGCCCGGAGATGCGCTCCACCGGCGAGGTCATGGGCCTCGCGCGGGACTTCCCGACCGCGTTCGCCAAGGCGCAGGCTGCGGCGGGCGCCCCGCTGCCGTCGGGCGGCACGGTCTTCATCACCGTCACCGATCGCGACAAGCCCGGCGCCGTCGCCGTCGCCCAGACCCTGCACGACCTCGGGTTCTCGATCGTGGCCACCGGCGGAACCAAGGCCGCACTGGAGCGCATGGGAATCCCGGCGGGCCTGCTGCAGAAGGTCGGCGAGGGCTCGCCGAACGTCGTGGACGGGATCGAGGGCGGTGACATCACGCTCGTCGTCAACACGCCGACCGGCTCGGGCGCTCGCAGCGACGGCTGGGAGATCCGCCGGGCCGCGATCAAGCGGGGCGTCCCGTGCCTGACGACGCTGTCGGGCGGGCTGGCGGCGGCGCGCGCGATCGCGTCGGCGCGACAGGGAGAGGCCGAGGTGCTGTCCCTCCAGGAGATCCACCGGCCGTCCCGGGCCACGGCGTGAGGCTGCCCGCGGCGGGGGAGACCACGCGCCGGGAGGCCCCGTTGGGCCGCCGGGCGCTGCCCGTCAGCGCGGTCGCGGCGATCGGCGCGTACGTCGTCCTGAGCGCCGAGGACCCCGACGGCCCGGCGCCGCTCCCCGGCCAGTTCTACATGCTCGCCACCGAGGAGCGGTGGGGCGGGGGGGACGGCGAGCGGCCGGTCCTCCCGCGCGCGTTCTCCGTGCTGCGGGCGCACGACGGCGCGCCGCGGCGCCTGGACTTCATGCTCGAGGCGGTCGGTCCGGGGACGGCGCGCCTGTGCGAGCTGCAGGCCGGTGACGGTCTCCACGTGCTCGGGCCGCTCGGCCTGGGCTTCACGGCTCCTGCGGAGGGCCGGCGCGCCCTGCTGTGCGGTGGTGGCGTCGGCACGGCGCCGCTGGCGATCCTGCAGGACGCGCTGCGCGCCGAGGGCCGGGACGCCCCCGCGCTGCTCGGCTTCCGTGACGCGGCGCACGCGGCCGGTGCGGATCTGCTCGAGGGCGCCCGGGTCGCCACGGACGACGGCAGCGTGGGCCACCACGGACTCGTCACCGACCTGCTCACCCGGGAGCTCGACGTGGACCCGCACGCCGTCGTGTACGCGTGCGGGCCGCCACCGATGCTCGAGGCCGTGCGGGCGCTCTGCGCCGAGCGCTCGGTGCCGTGCCAGCTCGCCCTGGAGTCCGGGATGGCGTGCGGGTACGGGGCGTGCTTCGGCTGCGTCGTCCCGCTGCGCGGCGGCGGCAACATCCGCCTCTGCGTGGACGGCCCGGTCCTCGCGGGCGAGCGCCTGGAGACGTGTCTGCTCCCGGGGCACGGGGGACGCGCGTGAGCGCGCCGGTCAGCTTCTGCGGCCTGGAGCTCGCCCACCCGATCGTGAACGGCTCGGGGACGTTCGACGCGATCGCCGCGCGCCGGGTCTTCGGCCCGCCGCTGGAGCGTGCGTTTCCGTTCGCGGCGTTCGTCTCGAAGACGATCACCCTCGAGCCGCGCGACGGGAACCCGCCGCCGCGGCTGTACGAGACCGCGGCGGGTCTCGTCAACTCGATCGGCCTGCCGAACAAGGGGCTGATCGGCTATCTCGAACAGGATCTGCCCGAGCTGGACTGGCTGCCGGTGCCCCTGATCACGAACGTCATGGGCTCGACCGCGGATGAGGTGCGGGCGCTCGTCGAGGCGGTCGAGCAGCGTGAGGAGGTCGCGGCCGTCGAGCTGAACGTCTCGTGCCCCAACGTGAAGACGGGCCTGGACATCGGCGCCGACCCCGGCGAGCTCGCGCGACTGCTCGACGCCGTCCGCCCGCTGACGGCCAAGCCGCTGATCGTGAAGCTCACGCCGAACACGGCGGACGTCTCGCTGGTCGCCCAGGCCGCGGAGGCGTCGGGCGCGGACGCGGTCTCGCTCATCAACACGCTGCGCGCCTTCGCGCCGCACCCCGACGGGTCGGGCGCTCCGTGGCTCGGCGGCGGGACGGGCGGCATGTCCGGTCCGGCCGTGCGGACGGTCGCGCTCGCGCAGGTCCGCGCCGTCGCCGCGCGCGTCGCCATCCCGATCGTCGGGATGGGCGGGGTGTCGAGCGGTCGGCACGCAGGAGATCTGCTTGAGGCCGGCGCAACGCTCGTCGCCGTGGGCACCGAGAGCTTCCGGGACCCCCTCGCCGCGGCGAGGATCAGGGGCGAGCTCGACGAAACCGCCGCAAACGACCGGGTTTCGCGACGCTGACCGCGGCGTTCGGCCGCGCGCGTGCGGGAAAACCGCTGGAAATGGGCAGGAAACCGTCAACCACGGTGAAGAACGCTCGACCTCAGGTTGACGTCAAAGCGAATTCGGCGATCTGACCTTGCCGGGCGACAACGAATGTGTATGCTCGCCGCCGTGCCGCCGGCCACCGATATCGATTCAGCCAAGCAGGCCGCGGCCCCTGAGCGCTCGCACCTCCAGAGGATGGAGGCGCTCAACCGCGCGAACGAGATCCGCACCCAGCGTGCGCAGCTCAAGCGGGACCTCAAGGCCGGCCGCACCACGATCGACCGACTTCTGGTGTCGCCTCCGGAGTACCTCGAGACGGCCAAGGTCTTCGACATGCTGCTCGCGACGCCGAAGTTCGGCCGCGTGAAGGCCAACAAGATCCTCCAGCAGTGCCGGATCTCGCCGAGCAAGACGGTCGGCGGGCTCTCCGAGCGCCAGCGCACCGAGCTTGTCGAGCTCCTGCGCCGTCGCGTCACTCGCTGACTTTTCCGGGTTCGGGCGCTGTGCGCCGGTGGTCGGGCGGGTCCCGTGGCTCGTCGCCGTGGGCGGCCTTCGGCGCTCCCCGCCGCATGCCGGAACTCCCACGGGGCCGCCCCCGGACCCGCCTTCGTCAGCGCCTGGGTTTCGTGTCCGGCGTGTAGGTGGCCGTGGTGGCGCCCTCGTCGTTGCGAAAGCGGGTGGTCCGGGTCTCGACGTGGAGGGTGCCGCTCGTGATCAGGCGCCCGGACCTGGTGACGATGAGGCGGAAGGTGCCGGTGTTCGGGCGGGTCGTGGACCGCAGGATGAGATTGCTGTCGGTCTGGTCGATGCGGATGTGCGGTGACCTGGTGCCGCTGCGCGTGGCCCAGCCGTCGCACGGGTGCGTGTTCTCCAGGATCTCCGTGCCGCGTGTGGTGCCCGTCACATCGGTGAGCCGGACCCGGACGGTCGCCGTGCGCAGGTAGTCCTGGCAGCCCTCGCCGGCGGCCGTGCGGATCGTGATCGCCGCGGCGCCCGGGCGATGGTCGACGCGGACCCGGCCGAGCCGGCCGGGGACCAGCCGGATCGTCCTCGTCGCAACGGCCCGGCAGGCGGCGCCGTCGCGGCCTCCCACGAAGCTCAGGCGCGCCGTCAGGGAGGACGTGCCGCCCCGCGGCGCCGGGAAGTCGAAGATGCGGATGACCGGCCCGTCCGGGTCCTGCGACACGGTCGTGCGCACCGTGAGCAGCGTGCCGGAGGCCGTGAGCAGCTCGAGCCGCGCGTCCCTGATCCCGAGTCCCACGGCGGCGGTCACGGTGACCGACCGGCCGAAGACGACCGTGGACGGGATGTCGTCGCGCAGCACGGCGCCGCGGGACGCGTCCGGCCCGCACGCAGGAGGGTCCGCATGCGCGGAGGCGGGCAGGACGACGCAGCAGGCCACGAGGCACAGCGTCGTTCGCGTCAGGTGGGGGCGCCGCGTGCGCATGTCGATGGCTTCGGCGGGTCGCGCGGCGGCTTGACCGCGCGGTGGACGGCGGGCTTGGGGTGGTCACCCGGTTCGTGCGACGGGCGGCGGCTGGAGCGCGGCGGACGGCGGCAGCCCTGGGGCGCGGGGGCGCCGGGCCGCCGCGAGGGTCACGAACGCCCGTTCGGGACCGCCGACCGCCGCACCGCATACGATCCGCGCCGCCGTGTCGCGCGTCGTCATCATCACCGGCCCCTCCGGAGTCGGCAAGGGCACCCTCATCCGGCTGCTGCGTGAGCAGCTGCCGGAGCTTGGCCTGAGCGTCTCGGCGACCACGCGCGCCGCCCGCGCGGGGGAGCGCGACGGTGTCGACTACCGCTTCCTCGATGACGTCGAGTTCGACCGCCTCGTGGCCGCGGGCGCGTTCGTGGAGCACGCCGAGTACGCGGGCCGCAAGTACGGGACGCTCCGTTCGGAGCTGGAGCGGCGGACCGCCGCGGGGGAGCCCGTGGTCCTGGAGATCGAGGTGCAGGGGGCGCGCCAGATCCGCGACGCGATCCCGGGCGCGCTGCTCGTGTTCATCGCCCCTCCGTCGCGCGAGGCGCTGCGCGAGCGGCTCGTCGGGCGGGGCACCGACGCGGCGGAGGTCATCGAGCGCCGCCTGCGCGTCGCCGAGGAGGAACTTGACGCCCGCGACGAGTTCGCCCATGAGGTCGTCAACGACCGGCTGGAGGACGCCGTTCGCGAGCTGGTGTCGGTCGTGCGGGGCGGCCTCGGTGGGCCGGTAGACTCAGGGGCATGATTCAGCCCCGCATCGACACGCTGCTCGAGCAGGTCGACTCGAACTACGCAGCCGTTCTGGTCGCCGCCAAGCGCGCGCGCCAGATCAACAGCTACTACCACAACCTCGGTGAGGGGACGTTCGACGAGTTTCCGCCGCCGATGGTGGACTCGCACTCCAAGAACTACCTCACGATCGCCCTCGAAGAGGTCGCGGGCGGCAAGATCGCCTACCACTACCGGTAGGCCGCGCGGCACACCGGCAGGCGGCAGCGCAGGGAACGCGCGATGGCCCGGATCCTCCTCGGCGTCAGCGGTGGGATCGCCGCCTACAAGGCGCTGGAGTTCGTGCGGCTCGCGACGAAGGCCGGCCACGCCGTCCGTGTCGTCCAGACGCCCGACGCCCAGCGGTTCGTCGGGGGGGCGTCGTTCGCCGCGCTCACCGGTGCGCCCGTCCTGACGACCGAGTGGGAGCGCGACCCGGCACGTGGGGCGTTTCCCGACCAGCCGCCCCCGGAGCATGACCCGCTGAGCCACCTGGAGCTCGTCCGCAACGCCGACGTCCTCCTGGTCGCCCCCGCGACCGCCAACACGATCGCGAAGCTCGCGCACGGGCTGGCGGACAACCTGCTCACGAGTGCGGCGCTCGCGTCAACGTGCCCGCTCGTGGTCGCGCCCGCGATGAACCACCACATGTGGGAGCACGCGGCGACGCAGGCGAACGTCGCAGCGCTGCGCGAGCGCGGGGCGACGATCGTCGGCCCGGGCGTCGGGGCGCTCGGCAGCCGGCACGAATGGGGAAGCGGGCGGCTCGCCGAGCCCGCCGAGCTGCTGGATGCCGTCGAGGCGCTCGTCCCGGCGGGATCGCGCCCCTGGGACGGCCTGCGCGTCCTCGTCACCGCGGGCGGCACCCGCGAGCCGATCGACGCCGTGCGCTTCGTCGGCAACCGGTCGTCCGGGCGCATGGGACTCGCGCTCGCGGAGGAGGCCGCCGCGCTCGGCGCGACCGTCACGGTCGTCGCCGCCAACGTCGCGCTGCCGCGCTCGCCTCGCATCACCTTCGTGGACGTGGGCACCGCCGCCGAGCTGCGGGCCGCGTGCGCGGACGAGTTCTCGGAGTGCGACGTGCTGCTGATGGCCGCCGCCGTCGCGGACTTCACGCCCGCCCAGGCAGACGCCGGCAAGCTGAAGAAGGACGGTCGCGACGGGCTCACGGTCAAGCTCGAGCCCACCGTCGACGTCCTCGCCGAGCTCGCCTCCGCGCGCCGCCCCGGGCAGGTGCTGGTGGGATTCGCGGCCGAACACGGCGACGGGGCACTCGCGTACGGGCGCGAGAAGCGCAGGCGCAAGCGCGTCGACGCGATCGTGGTCAACGACGTGAGCGAGGCGGGAGTCGGCTTCGACGCCGTCGACAACGAGGTCACGATCGTGACCTCGGGCGGCGAGCGCCACGTCCCGCGCGCCACGAAGGCCGAGATCGCCCGCGCGATCCTGGCCGAGGTGGAGCGGCTGCGCGGCCTGTCGGAGGCCCGCGCGACGTGACCGCCTACGGCGATCCGGCCGGGCCCGCGGACGCCGTCTCGAGTGCGGAGATCGCCGCCGCCGGGGCGCTGGGAGACCGCGTCGCCGCGAGCGTGCGGTCCGCCGTCGAGGTCCGGGCGGAGGTCGTGGACGACGTCGTCGTCGCGCTGCTCGCCGAGGGCCACGTCCTGATCGAAGACCTTCCGGGGGTGGGGAAGACCACGCTCGCGCGCGCGGTCGCTCGCTCGCTCGGCCTCGAGTTCGCCCGCGTGCAGTGCACCGCCGACCTGCTGCCCGCGGACGTCGTGGGGACGAACGTCTACAGCCGCCGCGACGAGGCCTTCGAGTTCCGGCCGGGCCCGATCTTCGCGAACGTCGTCGTCGTGGACGAGATCAACCGCGCGTCGCCCAAGACCCAGTCCGGGCTCCTGGAGTGCATGCAGGAGCGGCGCGTCAGCGTCGACGTCCACACGCACGAGCTGGCACGCCCGTTCGTCGTCCTCGCGACGCAGAACCCCGTGGAGTTCGAGGGCACCTACCCGCTGCCGGAGGCGCAGGTGGACCGGTTCATGATGCGCCTGTCGCTCGGGTACCCCGATGCGGCCGCCGAGGCCGCGATGCTCGGCGCCAACGAGCACGGTGACCGGGTCGAGGGCCTCACGCCGGTCGGGAGCGCCGCGGACGTGCTCGCCGCCCAGGACGCCGCCAGGCGGGTCCACTCCGCCGAGCCGGTCCGCGCCTACATCGTCGCTCTGCTGGCCCGCACGCGGGCCGATCCGCGCGTCGAGCTCGGAGCGAGCCCGCGTGCCGGCCTGCTCCTGCTGCGCGCCGCGAAGGCCCGCGCGCTCCTGCGCGGGCGCGACCACGTCATCCCGGACGATGTGCAGGCACTGGCGGGCGCCGTCCTGGCGCACCGCCTCGTCCTCACGCCGGAGGCCGACGAGACGACCCCCGAGGCGACCGTCGCCGACGCGCTCGCCGTCACGCCGGCGCGGTGAGCCCGTCGTGGGCGGGCCATCGCGCGGGGCGGTCGGTGCGGCGCTGCTCGGCGGCGCGCTGATTCTGCTCGCGGGCCTGTTCGACGCCGAGCCGCTCTACGTCCCGGGAATCAGCCTGCTGGTGCTGGCGACCCTCGCGGTCGCCTGGGTGCGGGCCGCGGCGCGAGGAGCGCGCGTGACGCGGACCGTCGCCGGGACGCGGGTGCAGGAGGGCGAGCCGCTGCTCGTGGAGATCGAGGTCCGGTCGGGACTCGTGGCCGTGCCGTCCGGCGAGGTGCGCGACGCGCTGCTCGCGCGGCCGGCGCGCCTGGGCCTCGCCCGGCGCCGCACGCGCGTGCGGATCCGCGCCCGGTTCGCGCGCCGCGGGCGCCGGACGCTGGCGCCCGCCGCCGTGCTGATCACCGATCCCCTCGGGCTCGCCGGGGCCGTGGTCACCACCCGGGGCCCGGCGGACGACGTGCTCGTGCTGCCGCGGGTGGAGCCGGTCCGCGCGCCCGGCCGGACCGGTGGACGGTCAGCCGCCGGGCGCAGCCTGCGCGGCGCCGGGGCGGAAGCCGACCTGGACGGCCTGCGCGTGCATCGTCCGGGCGCGCCTGCCTCGCGGATCGCGTGGCAGGTCTACGCCCGCACGGGAGAGCTGCACGAGCGCAACCTGCGCGCCGGGGGTGACGCCCGCCCGCTCGTCGTCCTGGACCTCGCGGGCGCGCCGGACGCGGACCGCGCCGACGCAGCGGTGCGCGCGGCCGCCTCGCTCGTGGTGCACCTCGCGGAGCGCGGGGGGGGTGCGCTACCGCTGCCCGGGGAGCGCCGGGCGATCGCGATCGATCCGGGCCTGCGGGCGTGGCCCGCCGCCCACGCCCGGCTGGCGCTGGTCGCGCCCGGCCGGCGCCCGGCGCTCGCCGCGCTCAGCGGGCGGTCCGGCCCGGTGCTCTGGGTCAGCGCGCGGGCGCTGCGCGAACCGCCGCGCGCCCTGCTCCACACGACCGGCAGCGCCCGCCTGCTCGTGGTCCCGGCGACGATTGCGGGCCGGGCGGCGCGCTTCACCGTCGCGGGATGCACGGGGTACGAGGTCGGTCGGCGCTCGCGTGCCCCCGGGCGGGCGAGGGTCGCGGCGCCGGGAGCGGGGACGTGACGGCGGTCGCCGCCGCGCGCGCCCGCGCGCCCGCCTCGCCGCCGGTCCTCGCCCGTGTCGCTCCGCGGCTGGTCGCGTTCCTCGGCCTGTCGATGCTCGGGCTGCTCACGTGGTCGGAGCTCGTGACCCCGGCTCCGCACCGCTCGGCGGTCATCACGGCGATCGTCGCCACCGCCTGCGCCGCGGGCATCGCGGGCGCGGGCGTGATCCCGCGGCGCGCGACCCGGAACACGGTGCTCGCCGGACTGACGCTCGCGCTGCTGGTCGCCACGCTCCTGGGTGCCGGCGTCCCGGCCGGCCTCCTGGCACCCGCGAACTGGGGCGAGCTGGCGCGATCGATCATCGACGGGATCGCCGCGCTGCCGGGGACGCTCGTCCCCTACGGCGGCGGTGATGTGCTGGTCCGGCGCACGCTCCTGCTCGGAGGAACCGCGCTGACGGCCATCGCCGTCCTCCAGGGCTTCTGGCCGCGTGAGCCCGGCCGGCTGCCGGGGTCACCCGCGGCTGCGCTGGTGACGCTCGGGACGCTCTACGCGGTCCCGGTCATCAGCCGGTCCCCCGAGCGCCCGTTCCTCTCCGGGGCGCTCTTCACGCTCCTGCTGTGCGCGTTCCTGCTCGCCGATCGGTTGCGCGGGGCGACCGTCATCCCGGCCGCGGGGCTCGTCGCCCTCGTCACGCTGGGTGCCGCGGCGGCGGCACCCGCGCTCGACCGGCCCGCGCCGTGGCTCGACTACGAGCATCTCGCCGAGGACGTCGCGGGGACCGGGACCGTCGGCTACCGGTGGGACCACGCCTACGGGCCGATCGACTGGCCACGCGAGGGGCGCGAACTCCTGCGCATCCGGGCGCAGGCCCCGGCGTACTGGAAGGCCGAGGCGCTCGACACGTTCGACGGCCGCGTGTGGCGGCGGGCGGGCAGCGTCGCGGCGCTCGAGCCCGACGGCGACCAGGACCGTACGCAGCCGCAGTGGTTCCAGACCATCACCGTGCGCGTGCGCGGCCTGCGCTCGGCGCAGTTCGTGACGGCGGGATCGGCGAACCGCGTGTTCGAGGCACCGCGCCAGCCGATCAACGCCGGGTCCGGGACGTACGTCACGCAGCGCGGCGTCCTGCGCCGCGGCGCGGAGTACCGCGCGGCGGTCTACACGCCGCGCCCGAGCGTCGCGCAGCTGCAACGGACCGCTCCCCCGTCCGAGGCGAGCCTCGCGCGCCAGTGGCTGCGCGTGACACTCCCGCAGCCGGGGGTCCGCCCGGGCACGGCGCCGCCTGAGCGACCGTGGGCGGAGGCGAGCTTCCCGCCCTACGGCGCCGCCGAGGCGACGCAGATCACGCGCCCGGACCGCAGCATCGCGCGCACGGACGGGGCGCAGGTCATCCGCACGACCGCTCTGGCACGCATCTACGACCTGTCCCAGCGCCTGCTGGCGGCCTCCGATTCGCCGTACGACTACGTGCGGCGCGTCCGGGAGCGCGTCCAGCGGGGGGCCGACTACTCCGAGCGCCCCGAGGTGCGGGCCAACCCGCTCGACGCGTTCCTGTTCGAGGAGCGCATCGGCTACTGCCAGCACTTCTCCGGAGCGATGACGCTGCTGCTGCGGATGGGCGGCATCCCCGCCCGCGTGGCGGTCGGGTTCACGCCCGGCACCCTCGACCGCGGGTCGGGCGAGTACGTCGTGCGGGACTACGACGCGCACTCCTGGGTGGAGGCCTACTTCCCCCGCTACGGCTGGATCACGTTCGACCCGACCCCGAGCGCGGCTCCGGCGCGTGAGCAGGTGGCCGACCAGCAGGCCGCGCTCACCCGCGCCCGCGGCGCGGACCCCGGCGGCGACCGCGCGAGCGACCCGGGGTTCGGGCGCAACGGGGGGCGCGACGGGGCGCAGGACGGCGGTGCCGCATGGTGGGTGGTGCCGGTCGCCCTCGCGGGCCTGCTGGCGCTCGGCGGCGCGCTCGCGGCGTTCGGTCTGCGCCGTCGCCGGCGCGCCGACGGGGGCTCGTCGGGCGATGCGGACCTCGAGGAGCTGGAGCGGGCGCTGCGCCGCACCGGGCGGCCCCTGTCGCCGGAGGAGACGCTCGGCGGGCTGGAGCGGCGCCTCGGCCAGACCCCCGGCGCCCGGGAGTACCTGCGGGCGCTGTCGGCGCGCCGGTACGGACGGGGCGGGCCGCCGCCCAGCGGTTCCCAGCGCGCGGCGCTGCGTGACGAGCTGGCCGCGGGCCTCGGCCGCCTGGGCCGTCTGCGGGCGTGGTGGGCACTCCCGCCGCGCACCCGCAGGGGGGCCCCGCGAGGGGCGTCCGCGCGGCCGTTACCCTGATTCCATGGCGCTGGACTCGGCATACGACCTCTTCCGCAACGGGACCGAACTGCTCGAGCGCGGCGACTGCCACGCCGCCACGGTCCCGCTCTCCCGGGCACGCGACCTGGAGCCCGGGAAGGCGTCCGTGCGGGAGGCGCTGGGACGCGCCCTGTTCGGCGCGCAGCGCTACGAGGAGGCCGCCACCGAGTTCCGGGCGGTCACCGACGGGGCGCCCACGAACGACTACGCGCTGTTCTGCCTGGGTCGCTCGCTGCAGCTGCTCGGGCGGCACGACGAGGCACGCCACCCGCTGGCGCTCGCCTGCTGCCTGCGCCCCGAGCGCGCCGACTACCGGCGCTACCGGGACCAGGCGCGCAGGCGCTGCGGTTCCTGAGGCACGGCCCCCCGGCGGGACTGAGCCGAAGGGCGCGGGGGGTTTCCCCAAGGCACCGCCCCGCGCACGCGCCCCCCC
>DAIPYF010000053.1:10815-12893 GCA_036782855.1 Solirubrobacteraceae bacterium | reverse complement strand
GCCACATCCGTGGGACGTACGTCCCAGCGCGGCGCGGCTCCCGCAGCGGACAGGCTCAGTACCGACGGGAGTCGAACGCGCGGGCAGGGCGCCAATGCCCGGTGACAGCCGGGACCGAGTATCGCGGGGTGGGCGTCGCGGCCGAGCGAGCGGCCCTAGTCGACGTCTCGGGTGAGGAAGCGGCCGTACGCGAGCGAGACGAAGGTCGTCACATAGGCGGCGAGCACACCCGCTGCCTGCCATGGAGCAAGGAGGTCTCCCTTCGGCACGAGCGTGTGGGAATCGAGAAGCACGGTGATGTTGTTGTAGATGCCTGCGTTGGAGAGCCAATCCAGGGCGCCCGTCGAACTGAAGAGCGGCGTTAGCAGGACCTCGGCGTAGAAGGCGATGATGGGAATGGCGATCCCGGCGGCCGACGAGCGCGTCCAGAGCGCGACGACGAAGGCCAGGGCGGCGTACGGCAGGATCGCCAGCA
This sequence comes from Solirubrobacteraceae bacterium, assembly GCA_036782855.1. Taxonomy (GTDB): domain Bacteria; phylum Actinomycetota; class Thermoleophilia; order Solirubrobacterales; family Solirubrobacteraceae; genus F1-60-MAGs163. The sequence goes on along the minus strand of DAIPYF010000053.1, from coordinate 12,418 downwards.
TGGTCTTCGCCAGCGACTCGAGCACGTGCCCGAAGAAGTTGGGACCGAGGCTGCTGTCCAGGTCCCTCAGCTCGGTCACCAGAGCGCTCCCGAGGAGCGACGCCGCAAAGCCAAGCAGCACGGTGACGACGACGAAGAGGCCGAGCGACGTGAGCTTTGCGGTCAGGAACGCCGAGCGGCCGGCCGTTCGCGGCAGCAGCGTTCGGATGGTGCCCCAGCCGTACTCGGTGGCGATGGTGCTGGCAGCCAAGGTCACGGCCAGGATCATCCCGACCTGGTACACGATGAACATCCCGTCATCGGTGACCTGCCCGATTCGCAGGTTGGTCAAGTCGGATGCCCCGTCCTCGGGCAGTGCCCCCAAGAGGAGGTAGGCCGCCAACGGTCCGCCCACAACGAGCAGCAGCAGCACACGAGTCATCATGCGATGCGTCAGCTTGAACAGCTCACAGCGCAGCAGTGACAGCACTAGTTGGCGTCGCCCGTCGTTTCGGGCGTCGAGCCCGGCTCAGTCAGTTCCAGGAAGACATCCTCCAGCGACTCGTGCCGGGGCACCATCGCAGTCGGATAGAGGCCCGCATTGCTGAGAGCGCGGCCGATGTCGGCGTCGTGCGTCTCCGGCGTGATGACCGATAGCGCGTCTTCTTGGATGGTGACGGTCTCGACGAACGGAAGTTCACTGATGATCGCGGCAGCTCGCGCCGGCTCGGCGACCCTGACCTCCAGGAAGCGGCCGCGACTGAGCAGGGCGCTTACCGACCCCTCTTGAATGAGCTTTCCCCGGCGGAGGATGGCGACGCGGTCGCAGACCTGTTCGACCTCGTGCAGCAGGTGACTGGTCAGGACAACGCTGCGCCCCTCCCGCGCGAGTTCCGGAATGAGGCCACGCACCTCACGCTGGCCGGCTGGGTCCAGGCCGTTCGTCGGCTCATCGAGGATGATGATCTCGGGGTCGCACAGCAGTGTTGACGCGATCCCCAGCCGCTGCTTCATTCCGGTTGAGTACGTCTTGTACGGACGTCTCGCCGAGTCCGCCAGGCCGACAGACTCAAGGAGAGCGTCGATGCGCGTGGGTGCCACACCGCCGAAGGCGAGCGCCAGCGCCCGAAGGTTGTCGCGGCCGGAAAGGAATGGATAGAACGCCGGACCTTCGATGATGGCGCCGATCCTTCTCAGGGAGACGGCGGTGTATTCGACCCGCCCGGCCGTGGGCGCAACCAGGCCCAAGATCATGCCGACGGTCGTCGTCTTGCCGGCGCCGTTCGGCCCAAGAAAGCCCAGGACTTCTCCTCGTCGCACCTCAAGATCCAGTCCGTCTACGGCGCTGAACGCGCCAAAGCGCTTGGTCAATCCCACAACGCGCAGAATCACGTCAGGACCCGGCGGATCATCGAGCGTCGCTCGATCTTGGCCTTGCGCGGCCCTCACGGACCTGTCCGCCTCAATGCGCCTGCCTCAGCGAACTTGCCCACCGTGGCGCGGACTATAGGCTGGCGAGCCGGACAGCCGGGGCGCGCTCACCGTGCGCCGGTCGAACGCAGCCCGAGGAGCCGCTCCCGAAGACGGAGGAGAAGCGGGCGCCGTCCTGAGCCTCAGATTTCGG
>DAIPYF010000053.1:0-10715 GCA_036782855.1 Solirubrobacteraceae bacterium | reverse complement strand
ACTGTCGCTTCGGACGAGGAGGGGCAGCCACACGCGGCTCGGCATGGGAAGCCGCTTCATCGTCTCAAGGGCTTTGCTCCGCCTGCCGAGGACACTGAGCAAGATGAAGCGCTGCGAGGAGAAGATCCGTTACCGCACAGCTGCCGGCGCCAGATGGGCTCTCTGGAGCATCTGGTGGGACCGGTACGTGCGCGGGCGGCGGCGGCGGCGCGAGCGGCGCGTGTACGCATGTCCGCATTGCGCTGGGTGGCACCTCACGTCGCAGCCCAAACGGCGCGGCCCAGACCTGGCCCGCTAGGCCGGCGTGACTCCTTGTGAGTTCCCGCTCGGACGAGAAGCGGGCGCCGGCCTGCGTCTCGGATTCGGGTATGCGGGCCTCCGGTATGCGGGCCGGTACGCGCCCGCGTGATGGCGCTGCTGCGACCGCCTCAGCCCTTTTCACTCACCGCGCGCGTGCTTGAGGGCGGCGATGTCGCGCAGGTCCTCCTCGCGGGCTGCGGCGCTCTTCATGCTCAAGACCTCGTCGTACCCGGCGTACCAGGTGCCGTTGACATCAACGGCACCGTTGCGCAGGTGGGGGTAATCGCGGAGGCCTGGAACGTCCTGCATCACGTCCAGCCGACCGAAGCTGGTGGTCAGCACCCAGTTCCCGCCGCCGGCGAGCCCGTCCTCATCAGGGTCCAGGCCGAGTTCGCCGGCGTCCATATCGCCGCGATCGACCTGCGCGTCCATGAATCGCAGCGCCGCGGCGAGGCGCCGCAGGTTGGCGCGATCCGGGCCCGGGACCACGTCGAGGTCCTTTGTCGCCCGGACGTACCCGTGCACAGCAAGCGACATGCCTCCGATCACGACGAACTCCACCTCGTGCAGGTGCAGCGCAGCGAGAAGCGCCTTCGGGCGCAGCTGGACCGGACCGTCACCCACGCGATGCCCCCCCGGCTGCGAGTCCCGTCACGAACTCGCTGAGCTCCATCGCCTGCTCCGTTCGCTCGCCGGCGCTCAGCCGCTCGAAGTCCGCTCGCAGATCCTCGGGCCGAGCGTTCCCGGGCGCAAGCGGACGCAGTTCAAGCACCAGGTCGAGCCCCATGGCGCGAACCAGTCGCTGCATCGTGCCCATCGAGGGCGAGACCTCACCGCGCTCGACACGGCTGATGTAGGTCTGCGTGGTGCCCGCGCGTCGTGCGAGCGAAGCCTGGTCCAGTCCGGCGTCGCGGCGGGCATCGCGGAGGAGCGGTCCGTAGCTCATGAGGCGACGATATACCAGATCAGGTCTATTGGCAATGGGGCGTCTGGGCCCCTCCCAATACGCCGCGCAGCACGGCAGCCGACAAGACGCTGGCCGACGCCATCGAACGGCTCATCGACAGCAACCCCGACGGACTGGCAGGAAGCGAGCGCTGGATCTGGCAGCGAGCGAGCGGCCCGCCCCGTTGGGGTCTGGCCCGGCGACGGCGAGATCGGGTAGCGTCGAGCCATGGGGAAGCGCGTGCTGGTGCTCGGCGCGGGGTTCGGCGGCATGGAGCTTGCCACCGTTCTCTCCGAGGAGGTCCCGGACGAGGTCGAGGTGACGGTGATCGATCGGGGCGACGCGTTCGTCTTCGGCTACGCGAAGCTCGACGTGCTGTTCGGTCGCACCACGCTCGATGCTGTGGGGCTCCCGTATGCCTCGTTCGCGCATCCGAGTGTGCGATTGCTGCGTGAGACGATCACTTCGATCGATCCCGAACGGCGTCGCGTCGTCACCGATGCGGGCACGCACGAGGGAGACGTGCTGGTGATCGCGCTCGGCGCGGACTATGTCCTCGACGCGACGCCCGGGCTGGCCGAGCACGGCGCGGAGTTCTACTCCGTCGGCGGTGCGGCGCGGCTGGCCCCCGTGCTCGCCGACGCGCAGCCCGGGGACTACGTCGTCGGTGTGTGCGACGCGCCGTTCAAGTGCCCGCCGGCGCCGAGCGAATGCGCGTTGCTGCTGCACGACCTGCTCGTCGATCGCGGGGTCCGCGAGCGCAGCACGATCACGTTCACGATCCCGTTGCCGAGCCCGGTTCCTCCGTCGCCGGACGCCTCTGCCGCGCTGCTCGAGGCGTTCGCCGAGCGCGACATCCGGTTCGTCCCGGGCGTGCGACCAACTGGGCTCGACGGCGCGCGGGTGACCTATGACGACGGGAGCGTGCTGCCGTACGACGTCTTCCTCGGGGTCCCGAAGCACCGCGCGCCCGAGGTCGTGCTCGAGAGCGGCTTGGCCGAGGACGGGTACGTCCCGGTCGACTCGGCCACTCTGCGGACGGGGATCGACGGCGTGTACGCGATCGGCGACGTCGCCACGGTCGGCGTTCCCAAAGCGGGGGTCTTCGCCGAGGGCGCTGGCCGCGTCGTGGCGCGCGAGATCGTTGCGGGCATCCGCGGCGAGACGGACCCCGAGCCCTACGACGGCATCGGCCAGTGCTACCTCGAGTTCGGCGACGGGCGCGTGGGCATCGTCAACGTCGACTTCCTATCGGGCCCGACGCCGACGGGGTCGCTGACCGCGCCCTCCGTCGATCTCGTGGCCGAGAAACAGCGGTTCGGCTCCAGCCGCCGTGCGCGCTGGTTCGGGCTCTGATCCGGCGCAAGCCCCACCGCGCATCCGTCATCGGCGAATGGAGCGCCCTGACGCAGGAGCGGGCGTGAGCCTCGGATTTCGGTATGCGGCGGCTGCGTCAGACTGGGATGCCTGGGGGGCCCAGGATCTCGATGCCGTATTCGGCGGCGGTGGCCATCATCACCGCGGGATCGGGCGGCTGGATCGTGCTGGGCGGCAGGACGCGGTCCTCGGCAGGTGCCGACAGGGCGCGCATGAAGCCCTCGAATCCCGCAGGCTCGGTGACGAGCAGGAAGCGGGCCTGTTGCGAGGTGACCGTGAAGGTGTGAGGGATGTCGCGCGGTCCGTACACGAAGGCGCCGGCGGTCGCCACGATGACCTCGCCGCCGACCCAGAACGTGAGCTCGCCGTCGATCACGAAGAACCACTCGTCCTCGCGGCGGTGGACGTGCAGCGGGGAGCCCGAGCCCTGAGGGGCGAGGTGCTCGATGACTGCGACACGCCCGCCCGTGGTCTCCGCCGATGACTTGATGGTGGCCAGGATGCCGAGGAACCAGAGTGCCTCGCCTTCACCGGGGCTGAGCGCGATCGGGGCGACCGCGGCGGTCGGGCCAGTCGGGGAGGTGCTCACAGGTAGTCCTTCCAGTAATTTCACGATACGACGTGTTTCGCGCTGGTGGGGCGACCGTAGCCGCCGGGCCGGCACGTGTCAAGTTTCGTGATACGTGCTGTATCTTGCCCGCAGATGACGCGCTCCTATGAGCTCAAGCGGCGCGCTGAGAGCCAGGACCAGACACGGGAGCGGATCGTCGATGCCGCGATCGAGCTGCATCAGACGATCGGGCCGGCGGCCACCACGGTCACCGACATCGCCCGGCGTGCCCGGGTCGGGCGGGTGACCGTCTATCGCCACTTCCCCGACGAGGTGACACTCGCCCGCGCCTGCAGCGGCAAGTACTTCGAGCAGCATCCGTTCCCCGACCTCACGGCCTGGAAGGCCATCCACGACCCCGCTGCGCGCGCGACCTTCGCGCTGGCAGAGAGCTATGCCTATCACCGGGCCAACGAGGCGATGTTCGCGCACGTGCTCGCCGACGCGAGGGAGCATCCCGTGATGGCTCCCTACCACCGGTACTGGGCCGACGCGGGGGACGCGCTCATGACCGGTCGGCGCGCCCGCGGCCAGCGCCGGACCATGCTGCGGGCCGCGATCGCCGTCGCGCTGAGCTTCGACACCTGGCGCACCCTCGCCCGCGAACAACAGCTCACCGACGCGCAGGCCGCCGAGCTGATGCTCCGGCTGACCGATGGTCCCTGACCGGGCGTTACCCGGGGAGGAGACCAAGCTGGCCGAGGAAGTCCATCTGGTCGAAGAACAGGTGCTCGGACTTCAGGGTGTCGCCGTCGGTGGCGTAGACGGCCGCCCAGCGGAGCTTGACGCCTCGTCCCGTCGGCGGGACATCGCCGCTCGGCGTGTGAAGGACACCATCGTGGGTGCCCGTGAGCGTCCCTTCGGCGGCTGCGGCGGGCCCGTCGCTGAGGAGCTGGTCGATCTCGAGGCGCAGGTCTGGGAACGCCTCCTGGAACACCCCGAGGAAGCCGAGAACCTCGTCGCGACCGCTGGCCTGTCCGCCCGGGGCCACCAGCTGCGCATCTGCGGCCCACGGGTCGGCGTCGCTGTTGCGGTCGTTCATGGCGGCGACGTGCTTGAGGATCACGTCTCTGGCGTCCGACATCAGCTCTCCAGTCGTCGTTGGAATCGCCAGCCTCTCAGACACCGGACTGTCGCGTGGGACGAGCACCAGGCCTTCTGAACCGTTCGCCCAGAAGTCGTGCGGACGCGCATACCGTCGCATGCCGCTACTGGCCTTCCGGCTGCAGGTCGCTCCGGAGATGTGGGGATGCTCCGGCTCGACATGAGACCGTGCGCTGTGTCACCGCGCCTGCGCGCTCTTGCGTCCCCGAATGAACACGCTCACAAGTCGGCCTTCGGCGTCGGCGAGCTCGGCTTCAGACAGGTCGTCCAGACGAAGGTCGGCGAGCGCGCTGGTGGCGAGGATGTCGAGGTCGTCGACGCCGTAGGAGCGGACGACCTGCACTCCGGCGTCCTCGAAACCGGCGCCGGCGAGCAGTCGGTGGAGGTCGTCGACGTCGAGGGCACCGGCAATGCACCCGGCCCAGGCCGCGAGGCTCTTTCCGATCCCAGCCGGAAGCGGGCCGCGGGTGGCGATGTCGGTGATCGCCAGACGACCTCCGGGACGGAGCACTCTGTGTGCCTCTCGAAGTACGGCGGGCTTGTCGGGTGAGAGATTGACGACGCAGTTGGAGAGCACGACGTCGACGCTGTCGTCGGGGAGGGGGATCTGCTCGATGTGTCCGTGGAGGAATCGCACGTTCTCTGCGCCGGCCTCGCGTCGGTTGCGCTCTGCGAGTTCGATCATCTCGGGGGTCATGTCGAGTCCGTAGACGAGTCCGTCAGGCCCGACGCGGCGAGCGGACAACAGGACGTCCACGCCTCCGCCGGACCCGAGGTCGAGCACCGTCTCTCCGGCTCGCAGGTCGGCCAGCGCGCTCGGGTTCGCGCAACCCAGGGCGGCTGCAACGGCGTCATCCGGGAGCGAGCTGCGCTCGGCCTCGTCGTAGATGCCGGTGGCGAGAGGGTGCGCAGCCCCGCCGCCCGGGGCGCAGCCCGCGGCGGCGGCGTAGGTGTCCCGAACGGCGGCCTGGATGTCTGTCCTGCTGTTCATGCTCGGCTCCTGATGGTGGGGTCGTGGCGGACCGTAGGAGCTACAGTGCGCTGCAAGTCAAGTGTCCGCTACGTACTCCATCGGAGAGGTCGCCCGTCGGGTCGGGCTGAGCACGTCGGCGCTGCGCTACTACGAGCAGCTGGGTCTCCTGCCGGAGCCTGAGCGCGTGAGCGGGCGACGCCGCTACGACGGGGATGCACTTGACCGCTTGGCGATGATCGACATCGCTCAACGCGCCGGGCTGACATTGCGCGAAGCAGGCGTCCTCCTCGGCGGTCTCCAAGCCGATACGCCGCCGACGGACGCGTGGCGCGAGCTTGCCGACCGGAAGCTTGCCGAGATCGAGCAGCTGCTCGCCCGGACGGCGGCGATGCGCGACCTGCTGCAAGTCGCGCTCAGCTGCGACTGCCTCAGCCTCGAGGACATCGACGCCTTCCGCCAGGCCAACGCCGAATGGGCCCACGCTCAGCAACGAACCCCGTCGGGCTGACCGGCGCAGCCGGTCCACCCACCCGCAGGCGGCGGGTCCGGACGGCGGGAGCCTCGTGCCGCGGGATCCGGCTTGTGTCATGTCCGCGGTGGGGAAATCGTGGCCCGTGCATCGCGCGGATCGAGATCCACGTTTGGTCACGTCAGGCGAGGCGAAGCCGGCGTGCACCGCGCTCGCGCAGCGCATCGCTCGGGCCGCGCGCGCCGGTCAGGCTGGGCGCCGGTCCTCAGGCGCTGCGCGGCCTTGGCTTCGGCGTGCAGGTGCGGTAGGTGCGTGTGAGCTTGAGCGTGCGCCTGTCGGTCGTGACGTCGACGCGGATCGTCCAGCGGCCCTTCGGCAGGCCCTTGAGGACGATCGCGGCGGCGAGGCGTCGCGTGACGGTCAGCGGCCTGCGGCCCTGGACGCGGATGACGGCGCGCGCTACGCGCTCGCCGCGCGGCACGCGCACCCTGATGGAGAAGGCGCGGCGTGAGACGCAGGCCCGGGTCGAGGGGAGCGCGATGACCTTCGCGGCCGCAACGGCCGACGCGACGGGCGGCGGACGGTTCCCAGGGCCCGGGCCGGGCGTCGCGGGCGTGACCGGGGGCGTCTCGGCCTGGGGCGTGACGCTCACCGGGGCGGACGTCGCCGCGGTCGTGCCGCCCGGTCCGGTGGCCGTGACCTCGCAGGTGAGTTCGTAGTAGGCGTCTTCGGCGCGCACCGCGTACGTCGGATCGGTCGCGCCCGGGATTTCGGCCCCGGACTTCAGCCAGCGATACGCCAGGCCCGTCGAGCCGGTCCACGTTCCGGGATCGCAGGTCAGCGTCGCGCCCGCGCGTGGGGTGCCGGTGATCGCGGGCGGCGCCGTGTTGCGGGGCGCTGCGATCGAGACGCACGAGCTCGTGGCGGGCACGCAGGGTTGCCAGTCGGGCTCGTTGTCGTCCGTGGGGAGCGTGACGATGGTGCTGTAGTCGGTCCCGAGGAACGTGCGCGGCTGCGGATCGCTGACCCGCGTGGGGACTCCACCGGCGGACGGCATGCGGTAGATCGGCCGGCGGCTGTAGTCGGTCGTCGTGCCGGTGCACGCGTACGTGTCAGCTGCAAAGGCGATCTGCGTTCCGTCCGGTGACCAGGCGGGGGCGCGTTCGTGCGGACCGACCCAGCCTGAAGTGTTCGTGAGCCTCGTGTTCGTGTTCAGCACCACGTCGGCGACGTAGACGTCGTAGGGCGCCGCGGTGGTGCCGCACTCGCCGACCGTGTAGCCCGACACGTAGTCCGTGAAACTGCTGAAGGCGATCTTCTTGCCGTCGGGTGACCAGTCGAGACCGTTGCTCTGACTGTTGTACGCGAGCATCGACGGCACGGCGCCGACGACCTGCAGATCCGTGCCATTGCCTGCGACCGTCCACAGGTGCCAGCCGCCACCGGGCAGGTTGCCCTCGCAGGCGGCGATGAACGCGATGCGGCCGGCGGAGCTCCAGTCCATCGTTCCCAGCCACGCGCTGCACTGGTCTGCATCGATCCCGTCCGGGATGAGCTGGGCCTGACCGCTGCCGTCGGCGTTCATGACCCAGAGCGTCGCGCTCGCGGCGTTGCCGGTGCTGTAGCGGCGGTAGGCGACCTTCAGACCGTCCGGCGACCACACCGCGTTGTGCGACGCGACGCCCGCCGGGCTGATGCGCGTCTCGCCGGTTCCGTCCGCGTTGGCGCGGTAGATCGCGCCGCCCCACTCGCGGCGGCGCTCGTACACGATCTGGTTGCCGCTCGGCGACCAGTCGACCGCGAGCGTGTACCGGACGTACGGGACGAACGGGGGGAGCAGCAGACCCTCGCCCGTGCCGTCGGCGTTGATCCGCGTCTGCGCGATGCTGTCGTCGGCCCCGGTGAGGTGATGCCCGAACGCCAACATGCCATTGCCGCCCGGAAAGGCGGCGTGCGCTGCCGGTACCGCCGCCGGCGTCGCCGCGATCACGCACAGCACGGCAGCGACGCGCATCCCGACCATCCTCGGTCCCCCCATCCGTTGATCCTAGGCACCAATGCTCCAGAGGACAACACCAGAGGAGGCACGCGCGCTGATGCGGTTGCGCACGGAGTACGGATGCGCGAGCTGATGACCAGCGGCAGACTGGTTGTCCATGACCGTTCTTCGCCTCCGTGTTCTTCCTGTGGCCGTGATTGCCTTCGCGGTGTTCGCGTCGGCTGCGTCGGCTGCGACGGTCGCGCTGCCGGGTGGGGTGGCGACCGCTGTGCGTGAGTACGGGGGCACGATCGTCTTCAGCGAGTGGGTGCAGGCCGAGCGGCGCTGGTACCTGAGCGTGCGCGAGGTGGGCGCCGAGCAGCGCAGGCTCGCGGTCGCGCCGAGCCCGGTGCCCTTCGACGCTGACATCGGGACCGACAGCGCGGGGCGCCCGCAGCTCATCTATCAGCGCTGCGCGGGCACCGCCGGCGCTCCGGTCGGGTGTGACCTGTTCGTGTTCTCGCTGGCTGCGGCGACCGGCGAGCGTCCGGTGCGCAACGCCAACGATCCGGGGCGCAACGACGTGGGCCCGACGCTGTGGCGCGGGCGGATCGCGTGGACGCGCGAGTACGGGACGGGGAAGGACGCCAACCCGGTCGTGTACACCAAGCTGCTGACCGCGCCGCGCTCGCTGCCTTCGACACGACTCCCGGGCGTGCCGACGACGCGCTGCGCCGAGGAGGTGGGCCTGGTGGAGCCACCATGCGGACCCACGACCTTCCGCAGCGTGAAGGCGCTCGAGCTGTGGGGCGACAACCTCGGGCTGATCGTCCGCTACGTCTTCGAGGGCCTGCCGGGGATCTCGCAGACCGAGCTGCGGCTCAACCGCGTCAGCGACCGTTCCGCCCAGCAGATCGCCTTCCTGGCGTCGGGCCTCAACGGCCAGTCGTTCGTCGGCCCGTCGTTCTTCAGCGGGCGCCTGGCGTGGTACCGGGCCTGCGCCGTCACGGAAGCGAGCTGCAACACGTTCGTCGGACCGTGGCGCTACCGGATCTCCACACGCCGCTACGAGCAGGGCGCCCCGGGCCCGGTCCTCGTGTCGGGCTTCGCCGACACCGGTACGCGCCTGTACGAGGTCGTCAGCTGTCCCGACGTGTCGATCACCGCGGTCCCGGCACCCCCGCCCGCTCCGGCCTGCGCGATCACCTCCGTCGCCCCGCCCGCATACGCCCCGGTCGCCGCGCCCGACCTCGCGTCCTCGCAGCCGCCCGGCCGGTAGCGCCACGTCGGCGACAGCGGGGAGTCACCCCGTACGATCGCCTGATGCAGCGCTCCGAGGAACTGGCCCCGCTCTCGCGCGAGCATCACGTCGCGCTGGAGGTGGCGCTGCGCCTGCGGCGGGCGACGGCCGAGGACGCCGACGCTGTCAGGACAGCATTCCTGGCGTTCTTCGAGGGTGAGGCCCGGGAGCACTTTCGCGCCGAGGAGGAGTTGCTGCTCCCGGCGTTCTCGCGTCATGTCGCCAGCGATGACCCCGATGTCGTGCGGGTGCTCCTCGAGCACGTGGAGATCCGTCGGCGAGCCCAGGACATCGCATCCGGGCCCTGCGACTCTCGCGACCTGCAGGAGCTCGGCGAGCTCCTGAACGCTCACGTTCGCCACGAGGAGCGCACGGTGTTCCCGCGTGTGGAGGCGGCGCTGGACCCGGGGGAGCTCGCGGCGCTCGGGGCTGCGCTCAGCACGGCGGGCGGCGAGCACGACCCTCCGCGTCGCTGAGGATCAGCTCGTCGCGAGTTCCAGGCTCTCCCGCTAGTAGCGCAGCAGCGCGGCGATCGCGCCGGCCTCGGCGAGCGCCGGTGATTCGCCGGCTGAGAGGGCCGTGACCTGCGCGCCCGTGGCGACGGCAACCTCGACGGCACGTTCGCCGAGGAGTTCCCCGGGCCCGCCGATGGCCTCGGGCACCACATCGGCCACTGCGCTGAAGTCAGCGCTCGGGTCGAGGATGAGGTGCTCGACTCGTCCTTCGGCGAGCGACGTGAGCGTCTCCAGCGCGCCGACGGCCCCCGCGCCCCCGGCCTGGGTGCGCTCGCGCGCGAGATCGGCAAGCGCACGTGCCCGGGTGAGCCAGGCGTCGTCGATGAGCGGCTCGAGGGCCTCCGCGATCGCGCTCGGCTCCTCGCCCACGAGGTTGAGGTCGCTCTCGGCGATGACGCGCTCGCTCACAATGGGCGGGAGGGCGGCGCGGAAGCGGGCGGCGACCTGCGTTTCGGACACGAGGACGATGCGTTCCCAGCCGAGCTGCTCGAGGCGCTTCGCGGTCTCGGCTGCGGCCGTGGCGAACAGCTGGTCGCGCTGGGCATCGACACGCGCCTCGTAGCTCTCCTGGTGCGAGGTCGCCTGCACGCCGCGACCTGAGCTGCCGGCGGCGGTCCCGCCGAACGGTCGCCAGTCTCCGAGCTCGAGCTCGAACGTCGAGTTCTCGGGTTCGCTCGGCTCGGCCTGCTCGATCTGCAGGAGGCGAACGACATCCCCGCTGATCAGAACGATTCCCGTCGGCGCACCGCGGTCGGCGATGTCCACGAGCGGTGAGACGAAGGGCTTGGCGTCCCAGACGACCACGTCGTCGAGCAGCGGCAGCTGGAGGACGAAGCGCTCGGAGCTGTCGCCGTCGACGTCGAAGAACCACGCGACGCTGCGACCGCGCTCGGAGGCCTCGAGTCCGGTCAGCTCCTGCTCGATGCGCTCCCGCAGGTCGCGGAACGCCAGGCGGTCCGTGCGGTCGTCGCCCGCCTCCAGGCGCTCGCCGACGGCGGCAAGGCCGTTGCGGAGTGCCACCTGCCAGCCCGGGGTGCTGCTGGTGTTGGACGGGTCGCGCGGGTCGGTCCGCGCGTAGACGCTGACGATCGGCCGGCTCGGCTCTGCCGCCGCGAGCCGCTGAAGAACCTCACGATTGACCAT
>DAIPYF010000052.1:3537-12907 GCA_036782855.1 Solirubrobacteraceae bacterium | reverse complement strand
TCGGCAACCCAACGGTACCGGCGCGGGCCGCGGCGCGCGCCCGTGAGACACTGCCTCCATGGCCACCATCCCCGTCCTGCCCGATGCCCTGTCCCCCGCGGCCCGCGCGTTCTGCGAGCGCGACCACGGCCTGCTGATCGCCGGCGAGTTCGTCCCCGCCGCCGACGGCGCGACCTTCGAGACGCGCGACCCCGCGACCGGAAACGCGATCGCCGCGGTCGCGCAGGCCGGCGCCGCCGACGTCGACGCCGCGGTCGCCGCCGCGCGCGCCGCGTTCGCCCCCGCAGCCCCGTGGCGCACGATGCCCGCCGCGGGCCGCAGCGCCGCGATCTGGAAGCTCGCCGACCTGCTCGAGCAGCACGCCGACGAGCTCGCGCAGCTCGAGTCGCTCGACAACGGCAAGCCGGTGAAGTTCGCCCGGCACGTCGACGTGGCGAGCAGCGTCGCGCACCTGCGCTACTTCGCGGGCTGGCCGACGAAGATCGAGGGCGCCACGCTGCCGATCTCCGCGCCGAACGTGCACGCGTACACGCGGCAGGTCCCGGTCGGCGTCTGCGGACAGATCATCCCGTGGAACTTCCCGCTGCTGATGGCCGCGTGGAAGATCGCCCCGGCGCTCGCCGCGGGCTGCACGATCGTCCTGAAGCCCGCCGAGCAGACGCCGCTGACCGCGCTGCGCCTCGGCGAGCTCGCGCTCGAGGCGGGCATCCCGCCCGGCGTCCTCAACGTCCTCACCGGCGACGGCGCGACCGGCGCCGCACTCGTCGAGCATCCGGACGTCGACAAGATCGCCTTCACCGGCTCGACCGCCGTCGGCCGGGAGATCGGGGCGGTCGCCGGCCGGGGCCTGAAGCGCGTCACGCTCGAGCTCGGCGGCAAGTCGCCGAACATCATCCTGCCCGACGCCGACGTCGAAGCGGCCGTGAAGGGCTCCTTCGCCGGCCTCTACTTCAACAGCGGCCAGGCCTGCAACGCCGCCTCGCGCCTGATGATCCCCGAGCCGATGTTCGACGAGGTCGTCGGCGCGCTCGCGCAGGCCGCCGAGGCCACCGTCACCGGCCCCGGCCTCGCGCCCGACACGTTCGTCGGCCCGCTCGTGAGCGCCGAGCAGCACGAGCGCGTCAGCGGGTTCATCGCGTCCGGCCGCGACGAGGCGCAGCTCGTCGCCGGCGGCGCCACGACGCTCGAGGGCCACGCCGGCGGCTACTTCGTCGAGCCGACGCTGTTCACCACCAGCGACGACGACGCGCGCATCGTGCGCGAGGAGATCTTCGGCCCGGTGCTCGTCGCACAGCCGTACGACAGCCTCGAGGAGGTCGCCGAGCGCGCGAACGCGGGCGAGTACGGCCTCGCGGCCGGCGTCTGGACCCGTGACGTGTCGAACGCGCACCGCCTCGCGTCACTCCTGCGCGCCGGCAGCGTGTACGTGAACTGCTGGAGCGTCGGCGACCCGAGCGCCCCGTTCGGCGGCTTCAAGTCGAGTGGCATCGGCCGCGAGCACGGCCGCGAGGGCCTGTCGGCCTACCTCGAGAACACCTCGGTGTTCGTCCAGCTCTAGGACGACCGCCCCGGAACGACCTCGGGCGGCCCGTGGGCCGCCCGAGAGACGGTCGCTGCGCCGGGACCGCGCGGCTACGGCTGGTCGCCGAGCAGCACGTCGACGTCGAGCGGGTTGACGCTGATGTCCCCCGCGACGGTGGCCTGGTCGCCCTTGTACGCGACGCCCGCGTAGGCCGGGTCGGTCGGCGTCGGCAGCCCGCCGACGGTGCCGGTCAGGCCCGCGTCACGCACGAGCGGATACGGGTCCGTGCCACAGACGGCACGGGAGCCGTACGGCGCGGGGAAGCCCGGTGACGGGTGGTTCGCGTTGAACGTCGTGTAGTAGCCGGGCGTCGTCGCCGGGTCGTAGAACGCCTCGTCGTAGAAGACCGGCAGCGTCAGGTTGCGAATCGGGAGGAGACCGGACCCCAACTGCGGGTCGCCGCCCGCGATCGCGATGCCGCCGGCCGTCGGGATCTTCGAGACGACGCTGGCGTTCGAGAAGCCCGGGTTGTTCAGGCCCGGGTTGTCGTTGTTGTACTTCAGGTAGGCCGAACGGGCCGACAGGCACGCCGTCAGCGCGACGCGGTCCGGGTTGTTCGGGTCGGACGCGACGGTCGCCTTGGCGATCCGGACCTTGCCGTCCTTCGTGATCGCGGGAGCGATGCGGAGCGAGCCGGTCAGGCGGACCCCCGGAATGTAGTTCTGGACCGTGCCGGTCCACACCTGGTGGCAGTTGAAGATGCCGGCCGGGAAGGCGTTGCCGGAGATCAGCGGCACCGAGAACAGGTCCTGATCGATGATGCGCGCGATGCCCGCGATCTCCGCCGCCAGGTTGACGGTCACGTCGATCCCGACGTTCTTGCCCGGGATGTTCCCGAACAGGTTCGCCTGACCGCCCGAGTACCCGAGCGTGACGTCCTGCGAGCCCTGAGCGGTCGGCAGCGCGCCGCTGGTGACCGGGGTGCCCGTGCTCATGTTCACGGAGACGCCGCCGGGCGCGACCTTCAGGTGCAGGGCGTTCGTCCGCAGCACGGTGTTGGCCGCGTTGTAGTTGAACGGCAGCGGCGCTGCCGGATTGCCCGAGTTCGTCGGCGCGGAGCCGGTCGGGAACGGGGCCGGGTTCGTGCCGATCCAGTCGTTGTCGCCGACGACGCCGCCGGTCTGGATGCGGTCGATCGCGTCGACGCCGGGGAAGATCGGGAGGTAGCCGACCGGCACACCGCCGATCGTGCCCACCGCGGGGTCGTAGATCGGGAAGCCCGGGATGCCGGCGCCCGCCGCGAACGACGGGTTGAAGTTCGGCGTGAGCCCGTGGAAGAGCGAGTTGTAACCGGTCGGCACGATGCCGCCGGTGGTCGTCGTCGTCGTCGCGAAGTCGCCGCAGCCCTGCTCGATGCCGGATTCGGAGAGGCCCGTGAGGGAGGACGTCGCCTTGAGGAAGTTCGCGTCGTTGCGCTTCGACGTGTCGGCGATGTCGTCGTTCCACAGGAGCGGCACGGCAGACGTGCTGAGGAAGCGCGTCGACGACGGGAGGAGCTTGATGTTGACGTTGCCCAGTGCGCCACCGTCGTAGCTGTCCTGGAACTCGACGACCGCCGGGAGCGACCCGCCGATCGCGACGGCGCGCGTGCCGAGCGACGGGCCGAGGTTGACGTTGGCCGTCGGGACCGTGCGCTGGTTGAGCGCCGTGCCCTGCGTCAGGCAGTTCGTGCTCAGCGCGACACCGACGGGGTTGCCGCCGACGGTCGGCTGCGGGTTCTGCCCGTTCTCCGTCGTGCACGGGTTGCGCAGGCGAATGGTGACCGGAAGCTTGAAGTTGACCAGCGCCGCCCGGCGGAGGAACGACTTGCGGCGCACGGCGCCGGGGTTCTTCTTCACGGTCTTGCGCAGCTCGGCGCGAATGGCCTTCTTGGCCTTCGGGCTCAGCTTCTGCGCCGACGCGGCGGGCGCTGAGGCGGGAACCACCGCGAACGACGCGATGACGGCAGCAGCCAGGACACGGCGCCACGGGCGCTTTGATGCGAGCACGACTGGACTCTCCTCCTTGACGCGACGCACGCTCCGCCGCTCTCCCCTCCGGATGGCGGGATCATCGCACATCCGTCCACCCTGGGATGGCGCCTCGGTGCCAAGTCCGGCAGCGCCCGATCGGCGCGATTCCCCCCGCACTGTGCTTCAATCGGCGACCGCTGCGTGCCGGGTGGGAGGCCGTCACGCACGCATGACTCTTCAGCATTCAGCACCGACCACGGAGGAGATCCGGTGAATCATCTCATCACGCCGCGCGCGGCACTCGCCGTCGCAGCACTCGCCGCCACCGCCGGCCTCGCCGCCTGCGGCGGAGACGACGAGCCGTCCGCGACGTCGACGGGCGCGGGCGCGGTGGCGACCGCGACGGCGACCGCCACGGCGACCGCGACGCAGACGACCGCGACCGCGACCTCGACGGAACCGGTCCAGCGGGAGGCCGTCGTGCCGGGCAAGGAGGAGAAGCTCCAGGTCGGCGACAACGGCCTGAAGCTCAAGGTCCTGAAGGTCCTCGATCCCGCCGCCGCCTCCGTCGACCGCGCGCAGCCCGGCAAGAAGCTCGTGGGCGTGTTCGTCGAGGGCCAGGCCGACGGCGCCGTCGAGGCGGCGAAGACCGCGGCCATCACGACGCTGCAGACGAGCGACGGGAAGATCTCGGGCATCCGGATCATCGCGGACGGCGACTGCGGCGGCGGCTTCTCGGCCGGCGATCTCCTCCAGGCCGTGGGCAAGCCGGCGACGGGTTGCATCGGGTTCGAGATCCCGAAGAAGGCGACCCCGGAGTCGATCACGATCACGCTGACGACGGCCAAGGGCTCGGAGTCGGCGACCTGGAAGCTGCCGAAGGCGCAGTAGGACCCGCGGTCCGCCGGGGCGCGCTCGCGTGCCCCGGCCGGCGCCGCCGTCAGTTGCGGTCGCCGAGCAGGATGTCGGCGGAGAAGCGCTTCATGACGAGCGTCGCCGGGAACGGCGCCGGGCTGACCGTCTCGCCCAGCGGCGCCGCGGAGGTGCAGGGCGTGCTCAGCGGCAGGCCCGCGCCGGTGATCGCGGCCTCGGCGGCGCATCCCCACAGATTGCCGCTCGTCGCGCCCTGCGGCTGGACGGCGGCGTCGGCCGTCATCTTGCCGAAGCGGATCGCCCCGTCGGCGGTGACCGCGGGGGCGATGCGGAAGCTGCCGTCCCAGCGGATGCGGACGGCCGCGTTCCACGGGTCGGTCGCCGGCGTCGTGACCGGCACGTCGTAGTCGGCGGACGGCCCGGGCGTCGCACACGTCGCGGCCGCACCCAGAACTCTCGACCTGACGCTCAACTTGAGGTCTAGGTATCCGTCGGACACCCCGGAGAAGGGGTTGAGGTCGACCCACGTCTGCGTCGCGACGCTCGCGACGATCGGCGCGCCCCCGCTCGTCGTGGTCGCGGCCTCGACGAAGGCGGGCGGCGTTCCGGCGCAGCCGGCGGGCTCCGCGATGACGAGCGGGCCCGCGGCCGTGATGCTGCCGCCGGGGCCGCTGCGGGCCTGGAGATTGCCGGGTCCGCCGTAGCCGGGGCCGGCGCCGAAGTCGATCACGATCGGGAAGGTGCCCTCGAGCGCCAGGGTCTGCTCACCTGCGGGAGCGGGAAACAGCGCACCGTCCAGCGGGAACTTCGTCGGGACCCAGGAGACGCCGAGGTCGGTCCCCTCGCGCAGCCGCACGGTCGCGGGCATCCGCAGGCCGGCCACGGCGGCGCGCTTGAGGAAGCCGCTGCGCAGCGTGGTCTTCGGGTTGCGGCGCAGCGCGGCCCGGAGCCGCACGCGGTCCCGTGCCCGGCGCGCCTCGCGCTTGCGGGTCGCGGCGCGCTGCTTGGCGGCGCGCTGGTCGGCCGGCCGGGCGCTCGCCGCCGACGCGCTCGCGGCGTTCGCCGCGGCGGACGGGACGAGGAACGCGCAGAGCATGAGCGCGACCACGCCGCGACGGGCGACGCTGGTCACCCCCGCTCGACGTGTGTGTGCGTGCTGCCGTTCCCTCACCGAGTCGCCTCCGTGCGCCCCGGCTCCGTTGTCCTCGGCCCCCTGCATTGCCGAGGTCCCCGAACCTGGAGCTGTGTGCTGCTTGGCCACGGTACCCCAAACCGCCGCCCACCGCGAGAGTTGCGCCGCAGATCCCGAAATACGTCGAATTCCTGCGCCGACGCTCAAGTTCATCCGAAAGGATGAGGCGCATCGCGCCGAGAACCCTGTACCCTCTGTCGCGGCAGGGGGGAAAGGTCCATCCATCAAGGAGGAGTAGCGTGTCCCTGAGAAGGCACGTCCTTCAGGTCGTGGCGCTTGTCACGGCCGTTGCCCTGGTCTTTGGTGCATTTGCGGGTTCCGCAAGCGCCAAGAAGCTGACCAAGGGGCAGAAGGCCAAGGTCCGGGCAGAGCTCCGGAAGCAGGTCAAGAAGAACCCGGGTGCGGTCAAGAGGAAGTCTTTCCTCCGCCGCGCAGCGCTTGTCAACTTCAAGCTCCCGGTCACCATTCGCCTGCGTAACGCATGCGAGAACAGCCTGAACCCGGCTCCGACCGTCGGCGGTAACCCCGTCGGTGTCGCGCTGAGCACGAACTGCCTGCAGCAGGGCACGGCGCTGAACCAGCGCACGGTCCCGTCGGCAAACGTGAACCTCGGCCCGTCGCTCGGTACCCGTTCGGTCGCCATTGGTGGCGCCCTTGCGGCAGTCGTCGAGTTCCAGGACACGTACGACGGCGGTGCCCTGGGCAACGTCAACATCAAGATCCTCCCGGGCAACAAGACGCTGACGACTTCGTCGGTGCCGCTGCTCTGGAACACGGATATCACCGATCCCACGACGCGCTCCGATGCGAACTTCGCGAAGTCGGTCGCACGTCCGGGTGGCGCTCTCGCGCCGCTTCAGGGCTTCGTGGACGCCAACTACAAGCAGGGTTGTGGCGACTGGCTGACCGGTAACGGCGCGGGCGCAAGCCCGGGCGCTCCGGCGCTGTACGCACCGCAGCAGCTTGGCGCTCCGACGAGCTACAAGGCGCTGTTCTACAACCTGCCGGCGAACCTCGGTTTCGGCACGTTCAACGGTCTGCCGGGCTACACCGTGTACACCACTGGTGGCTCGCCGAACGGCGTGTTCCTCCCGGTGTTCCCGGACGGCGATCCGTCGAACCTGAACGCCGGCGCGATCGTCGGCAACAACGACTGGATCGGTACGAACCCGAACCCGTTCCCGACTGGCTCGGCTCCGACCACCGCTGGTGGTACGCCGGATCCGTCGATCTACAACGCACAGAACACGGTGCTCCGCACCAACGCTCTGTCCCTGGGCATCGCCCCGGGCGGCGTGTCGGTCAACATGAGCACGGGTACTCCGACGACTCCGGGTGGTCTCACGACCGCTCAGGGCTCGCAGGACGTCACCCTCGGCTACTCCGGTGGCCAGGCGAACCTGTTCGGGAACATCCCGGGCAAGAACGTCGGTATTGACGTCACGGTCAACCTGCAGACGAAGATCAACTCGATCGTCCGCATCATGGACCAGGACGTGTTCAAGCAGCCGTCGCTCATCGAGGGCGAGCCGTACCCTGCCGGCATCTTCAACTGCCGCCAGATCGTCACGGGCGCTGTGCAGAACTACATCCCGGGTGTCCGTCTGACGGGCTCCCTGCGTATCGCTCCGGCGATCACGAAGGACGGCAAGGTCCGCATCGCGAAGGCTACGGTGCAGTCCGACGTCAACAACCCCGACCGCGTTGCGCTCTCCGCCTGCCTGTTCCCGGCGAAGTCGTACAACGCATACACCCCGGGTAACACCGACGCAGCATCGGCCGATCTTCCTTCGGCTGCCGCTGTCGCTGGTGGTGGCGTGGTCTACGGACCGGGTCCGTTCCTCGCGGGCGACGGGAACACGGCTCTGCCGGTCTCGTCTGCAGAGCGCTACCCGAACCTGGCAGAGGGCAACGCCCCGAGCACGGTTCCGTGTAACGCTGACACCTCGCCCGAGCTTGCGGACATCATCCGCCAGTCGGGCCTGACCGGCACCGTTGCCGGTCTGCCGACCCCGAGCGACCCGGCTTACGCCGGCGTCACGTACAACGGGTCGCAGGCCAGCGTCGCGGGTGACATCTCCGTCAACCCGCTCGACGTTGACGTGCTCCTCGGCGATCAGCCGACGGGCACCTGAGTCCAGTGACTCAGAGCTGACCCTTCGGGGTTAGCGCCAAGGCACAGCGGGCCCCGGCCGGACATGTTCCGACCGGGGCCCGCCGCCGTTGGAGGACCTTCCCTCCGACACCGAAACTTCCAGGCTTCGCAACTGTCTTCTCATTACATGCGCCACGGGTATCCTTCAGCTGTGTCACGTCGAGCACGGACGTTCGTGGGCTTGGCCCTCTGCGCGGTCGTCGCGGCGCTCGCGCCGGCGGCCGCAAGCGCCGCCCCACCGGTAATCGTCCCGCCGATCGACGCCTACGGTGCGGCCAACGCCACCAGCGCACCATGTGGCGACCCCGTCCCGCAGGACAGCTGGCGGACCTGCATGCTTCCGAACGCGAACGCCATCGTCGACTGGCCCGACCAGTCGACCAACGTCTGGGGCAACCGGAAGTCGTTCGTCTTCTCCGAGCCGGGCCACTACGCGACGTGGCTGGGCGAGCAACGGACGGAGATCGGCCGGCCGTTGATCTGGTACGACGTCGGCAGCGGGGTCCCCCCGGCGGTCCCGAGCATCGGGTACGTGTTCCCGCTCGCCGGCAAGTACGCCTGGGAGTGCCTCGTGTGCTCCGGCGTCGAGCGCGACAAGCTGAACGGCACGATGTACGTGATCGGCCCCAGGCCGATCCTGACCTGGAAGCTCGTCTCACCGGACAACTCCGGCACGGCGATCACCTACCAGTTCGACGCCTCCGGCTCCTTCGTCACGGACTTCCAGCCGTACAACATCGTGGAGTACGCGTTCGACTTCCAGGACGACGGCGTCTACGACCAGACGAGCCCGGAGCCGACCGGCACCTTCACGTACGCGCCCGGTCCGCACACCATCAAGGTGCGCGTCAAGGACGACCGCGTCCCGGCACGGTACGCCGAGTACCCCGTCCTCCTCGAGATCCCGTACGTGCGCCCCGGCAACCCAGAGCCGAACCCGATCGCCGACTCGGGCCGTGACAAGCTGAACCCGACCGGCGTCAAGTTCTCCAAGACGAAGATCAAGCTGAAGACGCTCAAGAAGATCCGCGTGACCGTCCTGAACAGGAAGGGCCTGAGCGTCAAGATCAGCGGCCTGACGAAGGGCGACCGGGTCAAGGCCAAGCTCCTCAAGGGCAAGAAGACGATCGCCGCACGCTCGACGATCACCGCGACGACCAGCAAGACGGTGCGCCTGAAGGTCGGGCGCAAGGGCAAGCGCACGCTCAAGGCCAAGCCGAGCACCAAGCGCCTCGTCGTCGACGTCGCAGTCGAGGGCACCGACGGCTACACGGGCAAGGCCCGCGTCGGCGTCCGCCTCGGCTGATCTCTCCGGGCGCTGCACCCGGCCGGCGCTGTCCGCCGGCCCGCACTCCATGAACCGCCGGCCATCGTCGTCGGCGCCGCGTGAGACTGACCCGTCGGCATCCGGGCGCTGCCCAGCCGGCGGCGAAGGCGGGCGTCCTTGAACCGTTCAAGGCGGACATCCGTCGGTTGCTGAAAGGGACGATCCAAAGCTGCCCGGCGTCAGGGTTCGCGAGTCGCTGGAGTCGCTCGGATGCATCGTCGGCAAGACGGTCGTCGATGACGACGTGCGTGCCTGGGCTATTCGCGCGCCGGCGCAGGCGTTCTGGTGT
>DAIPYF010000052.1:0-3527 GCA_036782855.1 Solirubrobacteraceae bacterium | reverse complement strand
CCGAGCACCTGCTCGCAGGGATCGCCGGCTGCCTGACGCGCCTTGGGGCGCTTCCCCTGGAGCTGGTCTGGGATCGCCGGGCCGGGACCCGCGGCCACGGCGGTCGACCGTCGCTCTCGACGCCTGGTTTGCGCGGGTCAACGCCCGGACCCACAAAACGCTCCGCGCGCGGCCCGTTGACCGGCTCGCCGAGGAGCATCAGATGATGAGGCCGCTGCCACCACAGATGCCCGACACCGCGCGGCGCTGGTCAGCCGTCGGGGCGAAGGACACCGGCGAGGTTGCCTGCGATTCCAGCGGACCGTCCTTCTCTGCCCGCGCTCGAGCCGCATGCCCGCCACCCGAGTCCATCCCGGCACGCAGTGGTGCCATGGGGCTGACCTGGTGGGTCGAGCGCCGTGATGCCGGCGCTCGACCACCGCTGAGGCGTGGCGGGGCTACTTGCCCTTCGGCACGCAGGTCCGGAACTTGCGCGTGTAGCTGAGAACGCGCCCGTTCGAATACTTCACGTTGATCTTCACCTTGTAGGTGCCCTTCTTCAGGCCCTTCAGCGTCACGATGGCGGTCACGCGCTTGCCCTTGCGGGTCACCGTCTTCTTGCCGTTGACGAACACGGTGGCGGAGACCGCCGACACGCCGCCCTTGAGCTTCTTCACCCGGATGCGGAACTGGCGCCGGCTGGAACACGCCTTCGTGGCCTTGCTCTTGGCCCCGGACGGCGCGACGGAGCCCGCGACCGTGCCCTTGGCCTTCACGGTGTACGTCACGGACTTGGTCGCCGTGTTGCCGGCGGCGTCGGAGGCATTCACCGTGAAGGTGTACGTGCCCGGCTTCGAGGTGTTGATCGGGCCCGTTGCACCGCCTTCGCGAACGCACGTCTTCAGGTCGTTGTCGAGGTCGTTGCACGTGTAGCTCGGCGAGACGACCGCGCCCTGCTCGAACACGGCGCCGTTGACCGGGATCTTGATGGTGATGTCCGGCGGCCCGCCGATCACGGTGTACGAGACGACCTTCGTCGAGACGTTGCCGGCCTGATCGGTGCAGGTGACCGTGAACGACTTTGGTCCGAGCGTTCCGGTGTTGATCGCGATCCCGACCGGCAGCGTTGGGACCTTGCTCTTGATGTCGGACTCGCCGTCGGGATCGGTGCAACCCCAGTTCGCCGGCTGGTTGGACCCGCGCGGGTATGTCCCGCCGTCGATGGGCACGGCGATCGTCACGACCGGCGGGTTGCCGTCGATGTAGTACGTGTGGATCTTCGTCGTGACGTTGCCCGCAAGGTCCGTGCAGACGACGGTGAAGGTCTTCGGGACGGTCTGCCCCACGACGCCGGTCGTGTCGATCGGCTGGCCGACGGGAACCGTCCCGAACGTCTTGTTCTCGTCCGTGTCGATGTCCTGCTGGCCATCGGGCGGGTCGGTGCACGTCCAGGCGGCGAGCACCGACTTGCCGATCGTGAAGCGCGCTCCGTCCAGCGGCGAGGTGATCGTCGCAACGGGCGGATTCTGGTCCTCGACGGTGTACGAGACCGGCTTCGTCGCCGTATTGCCCGCCTTGTCCGTGCAGGTCGCGCTGAAGTTCTTGACGACCGGCGCACCGCCGAGCGGCAACAGCGTGTCGATCGACGCTCCGGGCGCGACCGTGCCGAAGGTCTTGTCGGGGGCCGTATCGATGTCCGTCGGCCCGTCCCCGTCCTCGCAGTGCCAATCGGCCGGCACGGACGAGTTGCGGTTGTACGTGCCGAGGTTGACGGGCGTGTCGATCACGACGACGGGTTTGTTCCCGTCAACCTTGTAGGTGACGGTCTTCGTCGCCGAGTTCCCGACCTTGTCGGTGCAGCTCACGGTGAAGGTCTTGGTCACGGTCTGGCCGTCCGGAACGTCCGTGTCGACCGGGTCCCCGACCTGCGCCGTCGCCGTCGTCAGGAGCGGATCGATGTCGCTGTCCGGGTCGCTGCACGTCCACTGCACGCCGCCCGGGAAGGTCTGGTCCTTGCGGTAGCGCGCGCCATCCTGCGGCGTCGTGATGGTGATCGTCGGCGGGTTGATGTCGCCACAGATGTTGCGGGCGAGCTTGGCGTTGTCGTTTCCGGCGAAGTAGCCGCCTCCGCCCTCGGAGAAGACGTTGGAATCGCCCGCGTAGACGAACTTCCCGGCATTCGAGCCGTACTCCCGGATCGCCAGGAACGGTGCCGGATCAGGGTCCGTCACCTCGGTCTTGACCGTGCTGACGAGCGCGACCGCGGGCGCGGTGACCGTCAGGGTCGTGGTCGCGGCGAACCCGACCCGCGTCACGTCCTTGCGGTACTTCGCCGCGACCCCGCCGACGGGCAGGCTGCCGAGCGACGGATTCGTGCTGACCGTGGGCCCCTGGTTGCGCGTCGTGTTCAGCGCCTGGATCCCGGTACCCGCCGCGACGTTGTTCATCGTCGTCACCGACGCCGGGCCGACCTGCTGGGCCGGGTCGGCGTTCAGATGCTCGGCGATCGCGACGACGGTCCCGCCGCGCGACATGTAGCTGTTGAGGCTGTTCTGCTGCGTCGGGGTGTATCCGACCGTGCTGATCGGGAGCATGACGCACGCGTACTGGTCCCAGTCCGGATCCGTCGCCGGCAGCAACGGCGAGGTGGTCACCGTCCGGCCTGCCGCGTTGGCGAAGGTCGTGTAGCCCTCGTTGATGCCGCCGTTCCCCGTGTACACGAGCAGCTTGCCCCCGGCGAACGCCGACGGAACGATGACGAGCACCGCGGCAAGCGCGGTCACGACTGCGACCAGCAACCTCAGGCGATCCGGCCTGCGATGAGCGTCCGTGCTATCAGGATTCATGAATCCGTCCTCCCCTCGCCGCCTACCGTACACCGGCGGCCGCCGGGCGACAACCACCCTCTGCACGGTGACCTCCACGCCGCAGGCCCCGGATGCGGCATCATTCGGAAATCGCGATCCGTCTCCGACAGACCGAAACTTCCGTCCTCCGAGGTTGTCTACTCCAGTGATGCGTCACACGATCCTCAGCGCGCGCACCGTCGCCGCCGCTCTCATCGCCGCCCTGTCCCTCGCCGTCGCCATGATCTCCACGGCCGGCGCATCGTCGCCCGTCGGGAAGCTCTCGGCCAAGGCGCGCGTCGCCGCGGACGCCGCCACGCTGTTCGGCAGCGCCGCCGGCGCCCCGCAGCAGGATCCGCGCGACCGGTCGGCCATCGCCGGCATCGCCGCGACCGAGGGCAACTGCGAGGCCCTGATCCTCAGCCGTGAGGGCAAGCTCGTCACGCTGAAGGTCTCGACCTACAAGTACAAGTACAAGCGCGTCAAGGGCGGGAAGTTCAAGCGCTCGATCGTCAAGGTCAAGGTCGCCAAGAAGATCGCCTGCAGCAAGCAGTGCGTCCAGGTCAAGAAGGTCAAGAAGAAGTACGTCTCGATCTACTCGATCAAGAAGGTCAAGGTCAAGATCAAGAAGCGCGGGCGCATCGTCACGGCCAAGCGCCGCCAGCGCGTCTACAAGTTCGGCAGCTGCAAGAACCTGCCGAG
>DAIPYF010000051.1:0-13099 GCA_036782855.1 Solirubrobacteraceae bacterium | reverse complement strand
AGCGTGCCGCCGCAGGGCGGGCGCAAGCATCCCCACCAGGAGTTCCTGACGATCGAC
Organism: Solirubrobacteraceae bacterium; assembly: GCA_036782855.1. GTDB lineage: Bacteria > Actinomycetota > Thermoleophilia > Solirubrobacterales > Solirubrobacteraceae > F1-60-MAGs163. Next base: position 13,042 of record DAIPYF010000051.1, on the reverse strand, counting down.
ACGACGAACGTCCTCTTCATCTGCGGTGGGGCGTTCGCGAACCTCGACCAGGTGATCGAGCGGCGCATCGGCCACAAGGGCGTCGGCTTCGGCGCGGCGATCCAGGAGAAGATCGAGCACGACCCCGGGCAGGTCTTCTCCGAGTGTCTGCCCGAGGACCTCGTGAACTACGGCCTGATCCCCGAGTTCATCGGCCGGCTGCCCGTCATGAGCGCCGTCAACCAGCTCACGCGCGCGGACCTGCTGTCGATCCTCACCGAGCCGCGCAACGCGCTCACCAAGCAGTTCCAGAAGTTCTTCAGCTTCGACGGCATCGAGCTCGTCTTCTCCGACGACTCGCTCAACGCCATCGCCGACAAGGCGCTCGAGCGTGAGACGGGTGCCCGCGGCCTGCGGTCGATCATGGAGGAGATCCTGCTCGACGTGCAGTTCGACCTTCCCTCGCGCCGCGACGTGAAGAAGTGCGTCGTGACCAGGGAGACGGTCGTCGCCGGGCTCCCGCCGACGCTCGTCACCGAGGCCGTCAAGCCGGAAGAGGCCGAGGGCGAGGCCGAAGCCGCCGCCGGCTGACCGGGTCCGCCGACGCGGGCCGCTGGTTAGCATCAGGCCATGGCGTTCAAGTTCAAGGCCGTCCCGTGGCTCCTCGTGCTCGCGGCGCTCCGTGTGCTGTACGAGCACTGGCAGCGGGTCGAGGAGCGCGACCGCCGGCGGGCGACGGAGATCATCGTCAGGTCGCGCGGCCTGCCGCACAAGATGGCCCAGGCCGAGCGCCAGGACCTCGTCGACATCGCCCGGCGCCTGGACCACATGGCGCTCGGCCGCGACCTGGCGGACGCCGCCACGCCGTTCCCCGTTCCCGGGCTGAAGTCCAAGAAGCCCGGCAAGGGTTGAGCGACGTCGCGCCGCGGGCGCGACGTAGACTCACCGCCCCGTGACGGACGACCCCAAGGCCCCGACCCGCTTCGACCCCGCCGAGGCGGAGCCGCGCATCATGCGCCGCTGGCTCGACAGCGGGCTGTTCCACTCCGACGCCGAGGGGACGGCGGCCGAGAACTTCTCGATCGCGATCCCGCCGCCGAACGTCACGGGCGCGCTGCACATGGGCCACGCCCTCAACGGCTCGATCCAGGACGTGCTGACGCGCACCAACCGCATGCGCGGGCGTCACACGCGCTGGATCCTCGGGACCGACCACGCCGGCATCGCGACGCAGAAGCAGGTCGAGAAGCGCCTCGTGGAGCAGGGCACCTCACGCGAGGAGATCGGCCGCGAGGCGTTCGTCGAGCGGGTGTGGGAGTGGCGCGCGGAGTTCGGCGGTCAGATCATCGAGCAGTTCAAGCGCCTGGGCGCCTCCTGCGACTACACGCGCGAGCGCTTCACGCTCGACGAGGGCTACGCGCGCGCCGTGCAGAAGGTGTTCGTCGATCTGTACGCGGACGGCCTGATCTACCGCGACCTGTACCTGGTCAACTGGGATCCGGGGAGTCGCTCGGCGATCAGCGACCTCGAGGTGGAGGACCGGGAGGTCACCGACGCGCTGTACGAGATCGCCTACCCGCTGAAGGACGGTGGGGGCGAGGTCGTCGTCGCGACCGTCCGCCCGGAGACGATGCTCGCCGACACCGCCGTCGCGGTGAACCCCGCGGACGAGCGGTTCGCCCACCTGATCGGGCAGACGGTGATCCTCCCGCTGGTCGGCCGCGAGCTGCCGGTCATCGGCGACGACTACGTGAAGACCGACTTCGGCACCGGCTGCCTGAAGATCACTCCCGGGCACGACCCGAACGACTTCGAGATCGGCCGCCGGCACGGACTGGGGGAGATCAGCGTCATCGGCGAGGACGGCCGGATGAACGAGGAGGCCGGCGAGTACGCGGGGCTGACCGTCGCGCAGGCGCGCGACCGCGTGATCGCCGACCTGCGCGAGGCCGGCGCGCTGCGCGGGGAGGAGCCGTACACGCACACCGTCCCGTTCTCGCATCGTTCGGGGGAGCGCATCGAGCCGCTCATCTCGCTGCAGTGGTTCATGCGCATGGAGGAGCTCGCCGCTCCCGCGATCGACGCGGTGACGAGCGGACGCGTGTCGATCCACCCCGCATCGCAGTCGCGGCGCTACGTCGACTGGCTGGAGAACATCCGGCCGTGGTGCGTCAGCCGCCAGCTCTGGTGGGGCCACCAGCTTCCCGTCTGGTACCGCGGCGAGGAGACCCACGTCGCCATGGAGCCGCCCGCGGGCGAGGGCTGGGTCCGCGAGGAGGACGTGCTCGACACGTGGTTCAGCAGCGCGCTGTGGCCGTTCGCGACGCTCGGATGGCCCGACGAGACGCCCGACCTGCGCGCCTTCTACCCGACCGACGTGCTCTCCACCGCGCGCGACATCCTGTTCCTCTGGGTCGCGCGCATGGTGATGATGGGCCTGCGCTTCGCCGGGGACATCCCGTTCGACCACGTCTACGTGCACTCGGTCATCCAGGCCCCAGACGGGCGGCGCATGAGCAAGTCGCTCGGCACCGGCATCGACCCGCTCGAGGAGATCGACCGGCACGGCGCCGACGCGGTGCGCTTCGGCCTGCTGGCGATGTCGTCGACGCAGGACGTGCGCTACTCCAGCGAGAAGGTCGAGCAGGGGCAGGCGCTCGCGACGAAGCTCTTCAACGCCTCGCGCTTCGTCCTCATGAACGTCGAGGCCGGGGTGGCGGCGGCCCCGCGGCCCACGACGCCCGCCGACCGCTGGATCCTCTCGCGCCTGCAGCACGTCATCGGCGACACCGCTCGGCGCATCGACGAGTTCGAGTTCGCGAAGGCGTCGCTCGGCCTCTACGACTTCGTCTACGGCGAGCTGTGCGACTGGTACCTGGAGCTCGTCAAGGGCCGTGCCATGGACGCCGACCTGTCGGCGACGCTGCTGCACGTGCTGCGCGAGACGCTCGCGCTCGCGCACCCGATCATCCCGTTCGTCACCGAGGCCATCTGGGACGCCGTCCCGGACGCCGACGAGCTGCTCGCCGGGTCACCGTTCCCGCGGGCCGACCCGTCGCTCGTCGACCCCGAGGCCGAGGCCCGGATCGGCGCCGTGATCGAGGCGGTGCGCGGCGTGCGCGCCTGGCGCAACGAGGCGGGCGTCCCGGCCGGCGCCGTCCTCCCGGCGCGGCTGGCGGCCGAGGGCTACGGGGAGACCGCGTCGCTCGTGGCCCGCCTCGCGCGGCTGGACCTCGAGGCCGGCGCCGCGGACGACGCCGACCCGGCGGCGAGCGTCGTCGTGCCCGGAGGAGCCGTCGAGCTGCTGCCGGCGCCCGGCGTCGATCCGGCCGAGCAGGAGCGCAAGCTCGCGGCCCGGCGCGCGGAGCTCGACGCCGAGATCCGGCGCGCGGAGGGCAAGCTCGCCAACGAGGGGTTCATCGCGAAGGCGCCCGCGGCGCTCGTCGCGTCCGAGCGGGAGAAGCTCGAGCGCCTGCGGGCGGAGCACGCGGCGCTGGACGGGGCGTCCTAGCCGCGTCGCGCGTGCCCATGGGAGCGCCCGCCGCACAGCCGACCGCCTGGACCCGCGCCGACGCCGAGCGCTGGCTGCTCGACCTCGAGCTGTTCGGCATGACATTCGGCCTGGAGCGCATGCGCCGGCTGCTGACCGTCCTCGGCTCCCCGCAGGAGCGCTTCCGCTCGGTCCACGTGGTCGGCTCCAACGGGAAGTCCTCGACCGTGCGGATGCTCGCGGCGATCCTGCAGGGGCACGGCCTGCGGACCGGCGCCTACCTGTCCCCGCACCTCGTCTCGTTCACCGAGCGCGTGCGGGTGGACGGGGCGGACGTCAGCGACGCGGACTTCGCCGCCGCCGTCGCCCGCGTCGCGCGCGCGGCGGCGACGGTGAATCGCGCGCTGCCCGCCGGCGAGGTCGTCACGCAGTTCGAGGCGCTGACCGCCGTCGCCTACGACGAGCTGGCGCGCGCCGGGGTGCAGGTCGCCGTGGTCGAGGCGGGCCTCGGCGGGCGCTATGACGCGACGAACGTCATCGGCTCCGAGGTGCAGATCCTGACGAGCGTGTCGCTCGAGCACACCCGCTGGCTCGGCGCGACGATCACCGCGATCGCCGAGGAGAAGACCGCCGTCGTGCAGCCCGGCGGCACCCTCGTCGTCGGCGCCGACCTGCATCCCGACGCGCTCGCCGTCGCCGAGCGCGTCTGCGCCGAGCGCGCGGCGCACCTCGTCGTGGCCGCCGGCGACCCGGGCGTTCCCCTGCTCGCGGCGGGGCCCTTCCAGCGGCGGGACCTCCCGCCCGCGCGGCGCGCCGCGGAGGCGGTCCCGGGGACGCTCGACGCCGAGGCGGTGCGGGCCGCGGCGGCGGGCACGCCCGTCCCCGGCCGGTTCGAAGTCGTGGCGGCGGACCCGATGACGATCTTCGACGGCGCCCACAACGCCGACGGCGCGCGCAACCTCGCCGCCGCGCTGCGCGAGGCCCTCGGCGGGCGGCGGGTCGTCGCCGTGCTCTCGGTCCTCGACGACAAGGACGCCGCGGCGATGCTCGCCGAGCTCGCGCCGCACTGCGAGGAACTCGTGCTGACGCGGACGGGCAACCCGCGCACGCTCCCGCCGGCCACCCTGGCGTCGCTCGCGCGGCAGCTGGGCGCAGGTCCGCGGACGCGCATCGTCCCGGACCCGCACGATGCGCTGGAGGCCGCTCGGGAGGCCGCGGGGCCCGGCGGGGTCGTGCTCGCGACCGGCTCGCTCTACCTCATCGCCGACCTGCTGCGCCCGCGCGGCATGCGGGGGTCGATGCTGTGAGCGATGGCGGCGGTCCCTCGGTCGTGGCGATGGTCCTGGCGGTCGCGGCGATCGTCGCGCTCGTGATCCTCGTGTTCTTCGCGCTCGGCTACGGCTTCGGGCGCCTGTTCCTCTGAGCGCCCCGAGGCAGGTGGACGCCGGTCGAGGGCGAACCTTCCTCTACCCTTTCGGACCACCCATGCCGCTCGCTCCTGCCATCTTCGGGATCAGCAACGGGACACTCAACACGGTCGTGGAGCTCGTGCTCCTGGGCATCGTGGTCGTGTGGCTCGCCCTTGTCTGGTTCACCTACGCCGACGCCCGTCGCCGGATCGACGACGGGCTGCTCGTCGGCTCTGCGACGCTCGCGGCCGTCGTGTTCCCGTTCGTGGGGACGATCGTGTACCTGATCGTGCGCCCGCCGGAGTTCCTCGACGACATCCGCGAGCGGGAGCTCGACATGCAGGCCGCGGAGGCGCGCCTGCACTCGCTCGACTACCAGCTCTGCCCGCATTGCGACCATGCCGTCGGGCGCGACTTCCTGCGCTGCCCGCACTGCCTGCGCAAGCTGCGCGACCGCTGCGGGACGTGCGCCAAGCCGCTCGACCCCGACTGGATGATCTGCCCGTTCTGCGAGGCGGAGATCCCCGGGATCACCCCGCAGCGCCGCTCACGGCGGCGCTCGCGCGGCGGCGACGAGCCCGCATTCGACGCCGATGAGGGGCTCGCCTACGAGGAGTCCCCGAATGGGGACGCCTACGAGGCCGGGACGGAGCCGGCGATCGAGGCCGGATACGGTGATGCGTCGCAGGACGCGTACGACGAGGCGCTCGAGAGCGAAGCGCCGCCGCCGGCGCAGCACTGAGACCCCACCCCCAACACGGAGATCCCATGGACCGGACCCTCATCCTGGTCAAGCCCGACGCCTTCGCGCGGAACCTGACCGGCGAGATCATCGCCCGCTTCGAGCGCAAGGGCCTGCGGCTCGCCGCGCTGAAGCTGCAGACCATCAGCCGCGAGCTGGCGGAGGAGCACTACGCCGAGCACGTCGAGCGCCCCTTCTTCGGCGAGCTCGTCGAGTTCATCACCAGCGGCCCCCTCGTCGCGATGGTGCTCGAGGGCCACGAGGCGGTCGTCGCCGCCCGTCAGGTGATCGGCGCCACCAACCCGCTCGAGGCGGCCACCGGCTCGATCCGCGGCGACTACGCGCTCGAGGTCGGCTCCAACATGGTCCACGGCTCGGACTCGAACGAGTCCGCCGCCCGTGAGGCCGCGCTGTTCTTTCCCGAGCTGGCCTGAGCGGGACCGGGCGCGGGCTGCAGCGGCGCCGCACGACCGATGCAGCCCTTCGCCTGGACCCCCGCCAGCCGCCTGATCCTCGCCTCGGCCAGCCCGCAGCGGACGGCGATCCTGTCGCAGCTCGGCGTCCCGCACGAGGTGCGCGCGACGGCGGCACCCGAGCTGGAGGAGGGTGAGCCGTTCGCGCTGGCGGCCGAGAACGCCCGGCGCAAGGCGGCGGCCGCGGTCGCGGCGCTCGGGCCGGCCGAGACGGGCACCGCCGTCGTCCTGGCCTGCGACACCGTCGTCGCGCTCGACGGCCGCGTCCACGGCAAGCCCGCGGACGCCGCACAGGCGCGGGCGTTCCTGTCCGACCTCCAGGGCCGCACGCACGACGTCCTCGGCGCGGTCGCGATCGCGACCCCGGCCGGCGCCGTCCTGCAGCGCACCGACCGCACGCTCGTGACCTTCGCCCCGCTGACCGCCGAGCAGGTCGCCGCCTACGTCGCGACCGGCGAATGGGAGGGGCGGGCGGGCGGGTACGCCACCCAGGGACGCGGCGCCGCGCTGGTCGAGGCGATCGACGGGGACTACCTGAACGTCGTGGGTCTGCCGGTCCCCGCCGTGAGAGCGCTCGTGCAAGGGCTCGTGCCCCCGTTCTGATCGGCTGCCCACCGCTACACTCCTCCTCGGCTCGGCCCGCGCGTCCAATCCCGTAGGACGCAGGCAGCAACGGGGCCGGGCCATCCGCCTCCACATGGGTGTCTTCAGCTACCTGACCGGCATGGGCGGCCGTGACATGGCCGTGGATCTCGGCACCGCCAATACGCTCGTCTACGTGCGCGGCCGCGGCATCGTGCTGTCGGAGCCCAGCGTGGTGGCGATCGACTCGCGCACCCACGAGGTGCACGCCGTCGGCATCGAGGCCAAGCGCATGCTCGGCCGCACCCCGGGGACGATCCAGGCCATCCGGCCGCTGAAGGACGGCGTCATCGCCGACTTCGACGTCACCGAGGAGATGCTCCGGCACTTCATCCAGAAGGTCCACCAGAACCGGTGGGCCCACCCGCGCGTCGTCGTCTGCGTGCCCTCGGGCGTGACGGGCGTCGAGAAGCGCGCCGTCGAGGAGGCGTGCCTCTCGGCCGGCGCGCGCCAGGCGTACCTCATCGAGGAGCCGATGGCGGCGGCGATCGGGGCCGGGCTGCCCGTCGGCGAGCCGACGGGCTCGATGATCGTCGACATCGGCGGTGGGACGAGCGAGGTCGCCGTGATCTCGCTCGGCGGCATCGTCGTCTCGCAGTCGATCCGGATCGGCGGCGACGAGCTCGACGAGGCGATCATCAACTACGCCAAGCGCGAGTACAAACTGCTCATCGGCCAGCAGACGGCCGAGGAGGTCAAGCTCGAGATCGGGTCCGCCTACCCGATGGAGGACGAGGTCCAGGCCGAGATCCGCGGTCGCGACATGGTCTCCGGGCTGCCGAAGACGGTCGTCCTGACGAGCGAGGAGATCCGCGGGGCGCTCGAGGAGCCGCTCTCGCAGATCATCGACGCGGTCAAGGAGACCCTGGACCGGACCCCTCCGGAGCTCGCATCCGACATCATGGATCGCGGCATCATGCTGGCGGGCGGTGGCTCACTGCTGCTGGGGCTCGACGAGCGCCTGCGGGAGGAGACCCAGATGCCCGCGCACCTGGCCGAATCGCCGCTCACGTGTGTGGCGGTCGGCTCCGGCCGCTCCCTCGAGGAGTTCGAGGTGATCCATCGCACCAATCGCAATCAGAGGAGCCGCCGCCGGCGCTACTAGCGTCAGTCGCCAGGCGCGAACCCTCATGCACATCCACGACACCTTTCTGACGTGTACGACAAGACGGTCCGACGGCGCCGGGTAACCCTCGCGCTGCTCGTGGCGTCCGCGCTGCTGCTGCTCACCGTGTACTTCGGTGAGTCGGCGGGCGGGGGGCTGCACAGCGTCCAGCGCGGTGTGCTGGAGGTCGTCTCCCCGATCCAGGAGGGGGCCAGCCGCGCGCTGAAGCCGGCCCGCGACCTCGTGGGCTGGGTCGGCGACACGGTCGACGCCAAGGGCCAGGTCGAAGGGCTGCAGGACGAGAACGCCGAGCTGCGCCGCCGCGCCATCGCCGGCACCGACGCCGTCCGCCAGAATCGCGCGCTCGAGGGGCTCCTGGCGATCGACCGCGCCAGCACGCTCGCGGGCACGAAGCCCGTGACCGCGCGCGTCATCGGGCAGTCACCGACGCTCTGGTACGCGACGGTCGTCGTCGACGCCGGGACGAGCCGCGGGGTGCGCGTCGGCCAGCCCGTCATCACCGGCGACGGGCTCGTCGGCCAGGTCACCACGGCCGCCGGCAACTCGGCCGTCGTCACGCTCATCACCGACAGCGACATCGCCGTCGCCGCGCGCGTCAGCGAGAACGGCGTGCCCGGCGTCGTGCAGACGGGGGAGGGCGGCCCGGACGACCTGCGGCTGAAGTACACCACCCGCCGCGACCGGCTCGTCAAGGGCATGAACGTCGTCACGGCCGGGACCTCGTCCCGCTCCGCGCGCCTGGAGTCGCCGTACCCGCCCGGCATCCCGATCGGCGAGGTGACGAGCGTCGCCGACGCCGGCACGGACGCTCAGGAGGGCCGCGTCAAGCCGTACGCCGATCTGCGCCGGCTCGAGTTCGTGCAGGTCCTGACCCGCCGGGTGAACGGGAACCGGCCGTGATCGCCGCCCCGCTCCAGCTCGCGTGGCGCCTGGGCCTGCTCGGCGTCATCGTCGTGCTCGTCCAGATCGCCGCCGTCTCGCAGATCGAGATCCTCGGGGCCAACGCGGACCTGACGCCGCTGGTCGTCGCGAGCGCCGGCCTGCTCGCCGGCTCGCTGACGGGCGCGGCCTTCGGCTTCGGCATCGGGCTGTTCCTCGACCTGGCGCTCGTGCAGACCGTCGGTATGAGCTCGCTCCTCTTCCTCACGATCGGCTACGGCGCCGGGCGCCTGCGCGAGCTGCGCGACCCGCAGGGCGCCGCGGTGCCGGTCGCCGTCGGGGCCGCCGCGACGCTCGTCGCCCAGCTCGGCTTCTCGCTCATGCAGTTCCTGCTCGGCCGGGACGTCCCGCTCGACATCGAGATCGTCTGGGAGCTCGTGGTCACCGTGGGGCTCGGCGCGCTGCTGGCGACACCCGTCCATGCGCTCGTGCGCCGCTGGCTCCTGCCGGTCCTTCCCGAGGACCCGCGCCGCCGCCGGCGCCGTGCCTACACGACCGGCGGCCTGTCGCCGCTCTCGAGGGCGTGAGGCGCTGATGCTCGAACCCGCAGGCCAGTCCGGTCCCCGCACGCCGCCCGTGAACCCGCAGCTCGCGATGCGGGTGGCGATCCTCGGCGGGATCGCCTTCGCGCTCTTCGCGATCGTCTTCCTGCGCCTCTGGTTCATGCAGGTGCTGACGGGCGACCGCTACCGCCAGGACGCGCTGGACAATCGCGTGCGCACCGTGGCCGTCTCGGCGCCGCGCGGGAACATCCTCGACCGTGACGGCCGCGCGATCGTCGAGAACCGCGTCGCCACCGTCGTCCAGCTGGACCCGCGCCGCCTCCCGCAGGCCGAGCGCGACGCGGCCGCGCGCTGGGGCCAGCAGATGACCGCCCGTTCGCGGCGCCCGAAGGGCCGGCGCGGCGAGCCCGTCCCGTTCCCGGCGCCCGCCACGCCGGAGCTCGCCGCGCGCTACGCGCGGCTGGCGAAGGTGCTCGGGGTTCCGTCCCGCCGCGTCAGCGCGCAGGTCATCCAGCAGCTGGCGGTCCTCCCGTACGCGAACGTCCGCGTGAAGGTCGACGTCCCGCAGTCGATGCGCAACTACCTGCTGGAGAACCAGCGGGACTTCCCCGGCATCGCCGTCCAGCAGGTGTACCTGCGCCGGTATCCGCTCGGGACCACCGCCGCGCAGCTCGTCGGCACGACCGGGGAGATCAACCCCGACGAGCTCGGCACCGACGCCTACCGGGGCGTGAAGCCCGGAACGGTCGTGGGGCAGGACGGCATCGAGCGCTCCTACGACCGCTACCTGCGCGGCGTCGCGGGCGTCCAGAGCATCACGGTGGACGCCGCGGGCCGGCCCAAGGCCCAGCGCGTCGCCCGCGCGCCGCGGGCGGGCCTCGCGCTGCGCACGTCGCTCGACCTCCGGCTCCAGCGCTCCGCCCAGCGTCAGCTCAGCGCGGTCGTCGGCGGGGGCACGGGCACCGCGGGCGCGGTCGTCGCGCTCGACCCGCGCAACGGGCAGGTGCTCGCCATGAGCTCGTACCCGACCTTCGACCCCGCGGTGCTCGCCAAGCCGATCACCCAGGCGAAGTACAACGCGATCTTCGGCCCCGGCAGCGGCGCGCCGCAGTTCAACCGGGCGATCGGCGGGGCCTATCCGACGGCCTCCACCTTCAAGGCCATCACCGCGCTCGCGGCGCTCGACAAGGGCGTCATCACGCCCGACACGCCGATCAACGACCCGGGCGTCCTGAAGGTCGGCGCGCAGGAGTTCAAGAACGCCGGCAACGCCGTCAACGGCACGATCAGCCTGCGCCGCGCGCTGCAGGTGTCCTCGGACGTCTTCTTCTACACGCTCGGTCGCGACACGAACAGCCTGCAGGGCCAGGTCATCCAGTCCTGGGCGCGCAAGCTCGGGCTCGGCCGGCCCACGGGCATCGACATCCCCGGGGAGATCGCCGGCACCATCCCCGATCGCCAGTGGCGCCGCGACGTGCGCGAGCGGGAGATCGCGTGTGAGAAGCGGCGCAAGGTCGACTCCTGCGGCATCTCCGACAAGCGCCCGTGGTCGCTCGGCGACAACATCAACCTCTCCGTCGGGCAGGGCGACCTGCAGGCCTCGCCGCTGCAGCTGGCGACCGCCTACGCCGCGATCGCCAACGGCGGACGGGTCGTGCGGCCACACCTCGGGATGGCCGTGGAGGACGCCGGCGGCAGCGAGATCCAGCGCATCCCCGCGCCCGCTGCCCGCAAGGTGGCGATCGACCCCGCTCACCGCCAGGCGGTCATGGACGGCCTGCACCTCTCGACGCAGGCCGACGGCACCTCGGCCAAGGTCTTCTCGGACTGGAACCAGGACCGGTTCCCCGTCTTCGGCAAGACCGGCACAGCGGAGCGTCAGCCGCAGCTCGACCAGTCCTGGTACGTCGCGTACGTCCCGCACCCGACGAAGCCGATCGTGATCGCGGCGACCGTCGAGCAGGGCGGCTTCGGCTCCGACGCCGCGGCCCCGATCACCTGCCGGATGCTCGCGACCTGGTTCGACCAGAACTCGTCCTGCGCGCCCGGCCGGTCGAGGACGAACTAGTGGCCCACCGATGAGCGCGATCCAACAGGGGGAGACGGTGGCGGTCCCGCGCACGCGCGGGCTGACGCTGCCGTTCGACCCGATCCTGGCGCTCACCGTCGTCGCGCTCGCCGCCTGCTCGCTGATCGCGGTCGGCGCCGCCACCGCCGACGACGTCGCGGGCAACCCCCGCTACTTCGTCACGCGCCAGGCCGTCTACTTCATGGTCGGCGGCGCCCTCGCGCTCGTGCTCTGGCGCTTGGACTACTCGCGCCTGCGCGAGGTCAAGGTCCTGGTCTACGGTCTGCTGATCGGCTCGATCCTCGCCGTCATGGCCTTCGGCGACGTCGCCCGCGGGTCCCGGCGCGCGATCGACCTTCCCTTCTTCTCGTTCCAGGCATCCGAGCTCGGAAAGGTGCTGCTGATCGTGTCGCTGTCGGCCTTCATGGTCGATCAGGCACGCCGGCTCGCCGACCGCCGGACGACCGCGCGCATCATGGTGCTCGCGCTCGTCCCGGCGGCGCTCGTGATGCTGCAGCCGGACCTCGGTTCGGCCCTCGTCTACATCGTCATCGGCCTCGCCACGCTGTTCGTGGCCGGGGCCCCCTGGCGGCACTTCGCCGCCCTCGGCGCGCTCACCGCCGTCGCCGTCGCGCTCGCCCTCGTGGTGCTGCCGGCGGCCGGCGTGAACGTGCTCCACGACTATCAGAAGGACCGCCTGACGGCGTTCCTGCACCCATCCGACTCCGCCAACAAGGAGAGCTACCAGCAGAATCAGTCGCGCATCGCCATCGGGTCCGGGGAGAAGACCGGACGAGGCGACGACGCGACGCAGACGAAGTACGACTTCCTCCCGGAGCACCACACCGATTTCGTGTTCGCCGTGATCGGCGAACGGTGGGGCTTCGCGGGAGCCGCATTCGTCCTCTCGCTGTACGCCATGCTCATCTGGCGCGGGCTGCGCATCCTGACCGCCGCGAAGAACCTGTACGGCGCACTCGTCGCCGGGGGCATCGTCTCGATGTTCCTGTTCCAGGTCTTCGTGAACGTCGGGATGAACGCCGGGATCATGCCGATCACCGGCATCCCGCTCCCGCTGATGAGCTATGGCGGCTCCTCCATCCTCACCACCATGCTGGCGATCGGCCTGCTGCAGTCGATTCATGCGCAGGCCCGCTCAGCGGCGGCGTCCAAGGGCCGGGTGCTCACCTTCTAATCGAAATGAGTTCTGTCCAGTGAAGAAGCAAGTCCTCGTCAGCGTCGACGCCTGGGAGACCAGGGTCGCGCTGCTCGAACAGGCCGGCACCCCGACGGCCGCATCCAAGGGGAAGCGCCCGAAGGGCGCGCAGAGCGCGCTCGCGGGCTACCGCGTGGCCGAGCTGTACCTCGAACGCCGCGGCAGCCGGTCGATCGTCGGCAACATCTACAAGGGCAAGGTCGACAACGTCCTCGACGGCCTCGAGGCCGCGTTCATCGACATCGGCCTGGAGAAGAACGGGTTCCTGCACATCGACGAGATCGTGCTGCCCGGGGTCGAGATCCCGCGCCGCGGTCGCGGCCAGGAGGGCGGCAAGCGGATCAGCGAGATCCTCAAGCCCGGCATGGAGGTCGTCGTCCAGGTCGTGAAGGACCCGCTGAAGACCAAGGGCGCACGCCTGTCGATGGACCTCACGATCGCCGGCCGCTACATGG
>DAIPYF010000050.1:0-13241 GCA_036782855.1 Solirubrobacteraceae bacterium | reverse complement strand
CCCCCCCCGCCGCTGGCGAGGAGCACGGCCCCGACGGCCACGACGGCGACGGCGACCAGGGAGGCGAGGATGATGTTGCGGCGCTTGCGGGCCTGCTCTGCCTGGGCGGTCTTCGACTGGGCGGGCTGGCGCTTGGGGGACTTGGAGCTCATGGCGCGTGATTCTGGCAGTCCGGCGCCGATCCTCGCGTCGCACGCGATCTTCCACGGCCGTCCGTCCCGGCCCGGGCTGCGTATCCAGGGCATGGAGAACGTGTGGGACTACCCCAGGCCGCCCGCGATCGAGCCGTGCGCGCGGCGCGTGCGGATCATGCTCGGGGGCGAGACGATCGCCGATTCCACGACCGCCCTGCGGATCCTCGAGACGAGCCACCCGCCGGCGATCTACGTGCCGCTGGCGGACGTCGCGGACGGCGCGCTGACCCCGGCCTCCGCGCGAGCGAGCCTCTGTGAGTGGAAGGGCATGGCGCGGTACCTCGACGTGCACGGCGGCGGGCGCACGGTCGAGGCCGGCGGATGGACGTACCCGGACCCGTCGGGACGGTACGCCGCGCTGCGCGACCACGTCTCCGTCTACCCGGGACGGATGGACGAGTGCCGACTGGACGACGAGCTCGTCGTCGCGCAGGAGGGGGACTTCTACGGCGGCTGGATCACCGCCGACATCAGCGGCCCCTTCAAGGGCGGGCCCGGGACGCGCGGCTGGTGACGGCTCCTCAGCCGTCGAACAGCGTCCGCGAGTCCGGGCCCTGACGCTCTTCCGCGAGCGCGGTGATGGCGTCGACGACGCGGCGCAGCTCGTCGGCGTACGGCCCGGCCTGCGGGCCCAGTCGCGGACGCTCGCGCTCGAAGGCGAGGGCGAGCTCGCGGTAGTAGATGCGCGTCGCGATCCCCTGCCCCTGGCGGAAGCGCGCCCACAGCGCATCGCCGTGCGTGCGGTAGTCGAGCAGGATCGAGCGGGCGTTGTGGAGCTTGTCGGCGAGGCTCACGCGCAGCGCGGCCGGCGACTTCTCCGGGAAGGCGGCGATGTACGCGCGCTTGCGCTCGTACCACGCGCGACCCCCCGCCTTGGGCTCGTCCTGGTCGACGACGTCGCTGTTGGCGAGCACGATCGCCGCCACGTGCCCGCCGAAGCGCCGCTCGATGTCGGCCAGCGCCGCCTGCCCGCCGCCGTCCTCGACCACGTCGTGCAGGAGCGCGGCGATCGCCTCGTCCTCGTCGCCGTGCATCTCGAGCGCGAGCGAGGCCACGGCGAGCAGGTGCGCGGCATAGGGGATCGGCGTGCCCTTGCGCAGCTGGCGCGCGTGGTGGCGGGTCGCGACGTGGAGCGCCTCGTCGAAGCGCGCGGGCAGCAGCGGGGGGTCGGTGTACGCCTCGGCCACCGTCAGGCCCGCCGGTCCGCGGCGCGCAGCGTCCCGGCGGCGATCCGCGCACAGGCGGAGACGGAGTCCCAGTCCACGTGCTCGGGCAGGTCGCTCGGCACGTGGTAGTGCGTGTAGGCGCCGCCCGGGCCGATCGACAGCAGCGACAGCGCCGGGATGCCGCGCGTGAGCGCGAGCAGCGGGTCGGTCCACGCGCCGATCCGCCAGCGCTGCGGCGGCGGCTCGGACGCGAGCGCGGCGCCCTCGTCCGCGAGCGCGAGATCGGCCTCGCGGTAGCGGTGCGTGAGGACGGCGCCCTCGCCCCACGCGACGATCGGCGTCCCGCAGCCGAGCGTGTCGAGGCCGACGACGAGCGTCGTCGCCGGGTCGAGCTCCGCGCGGCGTCGCTCGACGAACGCGTGGAAGCCCGCCATCCCGGACTCCTCCGATCCGACGAGCGCGATGAGCACGCGCGTGTGCTCGAGCGGGTCGGCGGCGAGCGCGCGGGCGAGGTCGAGCGCGACCGCGACGCCGGTCGCGTCGTCGTTGGCGCCGGGCACGGTCGGCGAGCGCGCGATGTCGAGGTTGAGCGCCACGGCGGCCGCGTTCAGCAGCGCGGCGGGCGCGGCGAGCGCCCGCCGCACCCGGCTGCCGCGCGGCAGCGGGGCGGCGGCCGCCGCGGCCAGCAGGCCGGCGGCCTGCAGCGCCATGACCGGGTCGACGCGGCGGCTGCGCTCGCGGCGCCCGGCCGCGGGCGCGCCGAGCGCGGGATGCCAGGCGAGACCGGTCTTCGCGGCGTCCAGGTGGGCGACGAGGACCACCGTGCCGCGCTGCTCCCCGCGCGGCGGGACGACACCCACCGCGTTCGCTCCCGTCCCGCCCCCGAGCCACCGGCGGCGCCAGGGCCACCGACCGCTCGCGTCACGTTCGAGGGACACCGCGAGCCCCAGCGCGAGCGCGGCGCCGCGCATCCCGCCGAGCCGCAGCGCCGCGAGCCCGGCGGCGCTGTGCCCGGCGAAGCTCCAGCTGTTCGTGGCGCGACCGCGGTAGTGCTCGACCGCGACCTCGCGCCCGCCCGCCGCGACGAGCCGGCCCTGGGCCCAGGCGGCCGCCGCGCGCTCGCCGGGTCCCGCGGAGTCGCGCGTCATCGCCGCGAGCGCGCCGACGTCCGCGCGCAGGCGCTCGGTGTCCGGGGCGTACCTCATCCGAGCTGCGCGTGGGCCGCGGCGGCGGCGCGCTCGCCCGAGCGCACGGCGCCGTCCATGTAGCCGGCCCACACCGAGGCGGTCTCCGCCCCGGCCCAGTGGATGCGGCCGATCGGTCGGGCCAGCCAGCGACCGTGCGCGGTCCACGCCCCCGGCGGCAGGTAGCACCCGTAGCACCCGCGGGTCCACTCCTCCTCGGCCCAGCGCTGCTCGATGTACTCCAGCGGCTCCGCCGCCTGCGAGCCGAACACGCGGGCGAAGCAGTCGAGCACCGCGCGGCGGCGCGCGGCCGGCTCCCATTCGCCGAGCTCGCGCGCGGTGCGGCCCTCCAAGAACCCCAGCAGCACGCCGCGGCTGCCGTCCTGCGGCGAGTTGTCGAACAGGATGCGCGTCGGCCCCGCGACGCTGATCGCCTGCCCGCTGAGCCCCTGCTCGCGCCAGAACGGCCGGTCGTAGACCGCCATGCACTTGGCGACGGTGCCCTGCGGCATGCGCTGCACGAGCTGGTCACGCTGTGCCGGCAGCGCGGGCCGCCAGTCGATCCGCGCCGTCAGCGTGGGCGGCAGCGCGGCGACGACCGCGCCGGCCGTGACGACGTGGCCGTCGGCGTGGACGGTGACGCCGTCGTCGTGGTGGTCGACGCGGCGGACCGGCGCCTCCAGCACGAGCGGCCCCGAGATCCGGGCGGCGAGCGCGATCGGCACGCGCTGCGAGCCGCCGCTGAACCGATCCTGCTGCGCGCCGCCCTCGGTCCCGATCAACGCGTCGAACGACCCGGCGGCCGCCGTGTAGAAGAGGACGTGCAGCAGCGAGAGGTCCGCGGGCTCGGCCGCCCACACGGCCTCGACCGCGATCTCCAGCAGCGTCGCCGCACCGCGCGTGGCGGTGTTCCGGCGGATCCACGTGTCGAAGGTCTGCGCGTCCCACTGCGCGGCCCTGGCGGCCTGCCAGGGCGCGGCCGGGTCCACCCGCCGCGCCATGCGCTCCAGGCGCGCCTGGGCCTGCGCCACGTCGGCGAGGATGGCCGGGCTGATTCGCGGGATCGCGCCCCGGTAGCGCACGAGCCGGCCGTTCCAGTCGACGAGGTTCTCGCCCTGGGTGTGCGTCGGGTAGGTGTCGACTCCCAGGTCGCGCGCGAGCGCGAGGATGCGGTCCTGCGTCGGGCCGACCCACTGCCCGCCGATCTCCACGACGGCGTCGGTCCCGGCGACGGGATGGTTCAGGAGCCGCCCGCCGACGCGGTCCCGCGCCTCGAGGACGACGACCGTGCGACCCGCCGCCTCCAGATCCCGGGCGGCGACGAGGCCGGCAAGACCGGCGCCGATCACGGCGACGTCGCACTCGTGCTCGCTCATGAGGCGGACGCTACCGCGCCGCGGACCCCGGTGAGCGCCCACGCGCCACCCTGGCTGGCCGGCCAGTCCAGCTCGGCGCACCGCCGCTCGCCGGCTGTTGACCCGGCACCCGCTTCCGGTCTCCAATGGCCATCTCGGCGCGGGAGGGCGCCGGGATTCCGTCCCGTCCCCCCACAAGGGAGCCCCATGTCACGACGTACGCCCCGCCGCTGGGTGCGAGCCACGCTCGCCGCCGCGGCCACCATGCTCGTCGCCGCACCGTCGGCGATCGCGAGCGTCCCGCAGCCGTCGGTGAGCCAGATCACCGCGTCCGGCGCGCCGTTCACCGCCGCGCTTCCGCAGGCCGACCTCGCCGGGAACGCCTATGAGGAGAAGGAGTACCGGGTCACGCTGAACGCACCGCAGGTCTACCGGCTGACGGCCCCGGGCGGTTCGACGGCGACGGCCTCCGGCGCGCCGGCGTCGCCGTTCGGCGCCTACCGCAGCCGCATCATCGTCCGCGGCCCGCAGGACCCCGCGGACTTCAACGGCACCGTCGTCGTCGAGGTCATGAACGCGACCACCGGCGTGGACCTCGACATCCTGTGGCAGCAGTCGTACGAGTACTTCCAGCGCACCGGCACGATCTACGTCGCCGTCGCCGCGCAGCCGCTGACGCTCCTGTCCGCGACCACGGGCCCGCCCGCCGGCGCCTCCAGGCTCGCCGCGCGCTACGCCGGCCAGGGGCTGAACCTCGCGACGCCGACCGCGCTCGCGAACTTCGGCAACGCCAACCAGCTGATCGCCGGCGCCGCGCAGCGGGACTCCTCGCTCGCCTGGGACCTCATCGGACAGGTCGGCCAGCTCGCGAAGAGCGAGGCCGGCCCGTTCGCCGGGTTCGACGTCGAGCGCGTGATCGGGACCGGCTGGTCCCAGTCGTCGTCCTACCTGACGACCTACGTCAACACGATTCACCCGCTCCATCAGGTCTACGACGGCTTCCTGCTCGGAGCGCGCGGGACCGGCGCGACGACGCTCGGGTTCACGACCCCGACCGACCCGCTCACCGTGCTCACCCAGACCACGCTGAACGGCGGCGGCACGCCGGTCGTCAACCCGCAGACGGAGACCGACAGCAAGTCCGCGGTCGTCCGTCGTCCCGACGCCGACACCCCGACCGACCGGTTCCGCCTCTACGAGGTGCCGGGCTCGGCCCACAACGACGAGTGGTCGTCGATCCAGGCCATCGACATCATCGGCCGGGACACGTTCATCGGCTCCGGCGCCCCGTTCCCGGCGCTGCCCTCGGGCTGCGGCTGGACGGGCGAGCAGAAGATCACCTCGTTCCCGGTCCGGTACGTCGCGAACGCGGCGTTCGCAGGCCTCTCGAGCTGGGCGAGCGGCGGCTCGGCCGCACCGTCCGCGGCGCAGATCAGCGCGCCGAACGGGGCGACGGCGGGCGGCATCCCGCGTGACGCCGCGGGCAACGCTCTCGGCGGCATCCGCAGCCCGTGGCTCGATGCACCGAACCGGTCGTACTTCCCGCTGAGCCCGCCGCCGGTTCCCCCGGCGGCGTCGTTCTGCAGCCTGACCGGGCTGGAGACGCCGTTCTCGGACGCCGCCGCCGGGTCGCGCTACACCGACTACTCCGCTTTCCTGGCGGAGTTCGAGGATGGCCTCGACGCCGCGGTGGCCTCCGGCTTCGTGCTGCCGGGCGACCGTGCGAACGCGCTGGCATTCGGCGCGGCCGCGTACAACGTCCGGCCCGGCGCACCGGAGGTGACGTCCGGTGATGCAGCGGGCACGGGCTCCTTCGAGCTGGGCTGGAACGGCCCGGACCCCGCGGACGCCCAGCCGTTCACGACCGTCGCCTACGAGCTCGAGCAGCGCGCGGACGGCGGCGCCTCGACGTCCGTCGACAGCTCGGTGGGCGGCCTCTCGTACGCGGTGGCCGGCCCGCTGGCCGACGGCACGTACGAGTACCGCGTCCGCACCGTCGCGGTGCAGACGCCGCCGCAGCACGCGAACGCGCCGATCACCGTCGAGAGCGACTGGTCGTCCGCGGGCACCGTCGTGGTCGACAAGTTCGACTTCGAGGTCGGGTTCCCGATCGACGCGGCCGGCGGCAGCCGGTTCTTCCGGGGGCTGCCGCTTCCGGTCCGGATCAAGCTGACCGACGAGAACGGGCATCGCGTCACCGACGAGCCGCTCCGGCTGACGCTCGCTCCCGTCGTCGGCGGGGTCGAGGGCGCCGAGGTCGACGCGTCCGGGTTCGGCACGCTGAACGACGGCACGCTGTTCCGGGAGACCCTCCCGGGCCGGTACCTGTACCTGCTCGACACCCGCGGCCTGGCCAAGGGGCTCTGGAGCCTCAGGGCGACGACGGCGGACGGGTCCGACCACCGGGTCCGCGTGACGCTGCGCTGACGTCGCGCCACATCGACCGCAGGACGCGAACGGCCGCCCTTCGGGGCGGCCGTTTTCGCGTGCGAGAGCGGGAGCGACGGGACTCGAACCCGCGACCTCCGGCGTGACAGGCCGGCGCTCTAACCAACTGAGCTACGCCCCCGTGCGCCGCCTCAGTATGACAACTCGGCGCTGCACGTTCGTCGTCATGCCCGACGGGGATCGTCCACGCGCCGCAACTCCCCGGGAAGGGCCGTGTTCCGGCGGTCGACCCCTCACCCCCCTCACACCGCACCACCTTCCTGGGAGGAAGACCAATGCGAACCACCCGCCCCATGCGCCTCATCACCTCCGTCCTCGCCGTCCTCGGTCTGCTCGCCGCCAGCGCGGCCGTCGCGATGGCGGCCACGGTCACCGGCACGACCGGCAACGACCGGCTCCTCGGCACCAACGCCGACGACACCATCACCGCACTCGAGGGCAACGACCGCGTCCGCGCCTTCGCCGGCAACGACACGATCGACCTCGGCCCCGGCTTCGACCGCGTGCTCGCGGGCCGCGGTGACGACACCGTGAACGGCGGCGACGGCAACGACGGCATCGCCGGCGGCGCCGGCGCCGACAAGCTCGACGGAGGCCCCGGCCGCGACCGCATCTGGGGTCAGGCCGACAACGACACCATCAAGGGCCTCGCGGGCGACGACCGCATCTGGGGCAACGACGGAGACGACACGCTCACCGGGGACACCCCGGGCGTCGGCGACCTCTTCTCCAACGACCGCATCTGGGGCGGTCGCGGCAACGACACGATCTCGGGCGGCGACGCACGCGACCGCCTGTCCGGCGGCGACGGGAACGACACGGTCAAGGGCGACGCGGGCGACGACCGCATGAGCGGCGGCTCCGGTGACGACACCCAGTACGGCGGCGACGGCAACGACCGGATCTACGCGAACGTCGGCGTGGACACGACCTACGGCGAGGCCGGCGACGACGACCTCTGGGCGCTCGCCCGCACGGACGTCACGCCGGGCCCGAACGGCGAGACCGACACCGTCGCCGACACGCTCGACGGCGGCGCAGGCGGCGACCGGTTCCACACGCGCGACGGCGAGGCCGACCGCATCACCTGCGGCGAGGGCAACGACACCGCGCTCCTCGACAACGTCGACATCATCACCGACGCGACCCCCGCGAACCCGAAGGGCTCCTGCGAGACCGTCGATCGCCGGGACGTGAACGCCCCGAACAAGCGTCGCGGCGGCCGCATCAAGGACGACAGCCAGGGCGAGGACAAGGGCCAGCGCGAGGCGCAGGTCGGTGAGGTCGAGAAGCCCCGCGGCCTCTGACACACGGCAGCGGACAGGCGCCGCCTCCACGGCGCCGCTGAACGAGCGAGGCCCCGCAGCGCGGGGCCTCGCGTCGTTATCCTCGCCGGGTGCTCCAGCGGCCCGCCGACCACCCGTCGCCGAACCCCGTGGTGGTCATGTGGGAGGACCTCGCCGCCGAGCGCGCCGCGACGGTGCCCTACCCGCCGGGCGAGCACCGGTTCAGCATGCGGCGCACGAACCGGATCATGGACGACCCGCTGCGGACGCTCGTCGACGGCTATGAGCGCCACGGGCCGATCTTCACGCTGCGGATCTTCCATCACAACGTCGTCTTCATGCTCGGGCCGGAGGCCAACCACCACGTCCTGGTGTCCGGCGCGGCGAACATGTCGTGGCGCGACGGCGAGCTGCGGAGCCTCGTGCCCTTCCTCGGCGACGGGCTGCTGACGACCGACGGCGCCTACCACCGCACGCACCGCCGGATGATGCTCCCGGCGTTCCACCGCGAGCGGATCGCGACGGCGGCGCGCATCATCGAGGACGAGGTCGAGCGCGCCGCGGCGACGCTCGTCCCGGGCGCGGTGATCGACTTCTACGACTGGGTGCGCCGCGTCGCCCTGCGCGTCGCGATGCGCGCCCTGTTCGGGCTGGACCCCGACCGGGCGCGCGCCGGCGACGTCGACGCGGTCGACGAATTCGAGGCCGCCCTCTCCTTCCACGCCCGCAGCGTCGCCGGCCAGGTCGCGCGCGGGCCGGGCTCGCCGTACGCCCGTGTGCGGCTCGCGCGGCGGCCCCTGGACGAGCTGCTGACGCGCGAGATCGACGCGCGGCGCGCGGGCGACGGCCTCGGCGAGGACCTGCTCTCGCTGCTGATCGAGGCGCGCGACGAGGACGGCGATCCGCTGCCGCGCGAGCAGATCCGAGACGAGGTCATGACACTGCTGTTCGCCGGGCACGACACGACGAGCTCGACCATGGCGTTCCTCTTCTACGAGCTGTCCCGCAACCCTGAGATCGCCGAGGACCCGGGCATCACCATGGAGATGCTCATCGACGAGACGCTGCGCAAGTACCCGCCGGCGTACATCGGGCCGCGCCGCTCGATCGAGCCGTTCGAGTTCCAGGGCGTCCCCGTCCCCGGCCGCGCGCACATCCACTACTGCTCCTGGGCGAGCCACCACCTGCCCGACGTGTGGCCCGACCCGGACCGCTTCGACCCCCGCCGCTTCACGCCGGAGCGCAAGGCGGCCCTGCGGAAGGGCGCCTACGTCCCGTTCGGCGGCGGCTCGCGGACCTGCATCGGCATGCGCTTCGGCGAGGCGGAGATCGCGATCATCACCCGCACGATCCTCGAGCGCTTCCGCCTCGAGCTGACGCCCGGCCACCGGCTGAGGATCCGCCAGGCGCCGACGATCTCACCGGCGCACGGGCTGCCGATGACGGTGCGGGCCGCCGCGCCCGCGGCGTTCCTCGGGACGCCTGAGCTGCAGGCGGCCTGAAGGACCTACGGGGTCCCGGGCGGCGGGGGCGGCGGCACCGGGTTGCCGAACGCGTCGGTTCCCGCGGGGGCCCGCTCCGGCGTCGCGGCCGGTGCCGGGGCCTGGGGCGGGGCGAAGCCGCCGGTCGCCGCGTCGGTGGTCACCGGCTGCCCGTGGGCGGCGCGCAGCGCGAAGTAGAGGACGGCGGCCGCGAGCCCGTAGATCGGCGCGAGCGCCACGTTCAGCAGCAGCTGGACGAGGAAGAAGAGCAGGAACGAATCGCCGATCGCGCCGATCGACCCGATGACGACGCTGACCACCAGGATGATCGCGAAGATCGCGACGATGACGCCGAAGACCTGCCAGCCGTTCCCGCGGACGAGCTCGCGACTGCGTCCCAGCGCGGCGAACACGCCGGGGTTCTCCACCACGACGACCGGGGAGGCGACCGCCCAGATCGTGAGGATGATCAGCCCCGGGACGATCAGCAGGATCAGCCCGAAGACGACCGCGATGCCGACGATGAACCCGACGAGGATCAGCGGGAGGATGACGCCGGTCACCGAGCCGAACAGCTCGCCGATCCCGGCGTCCACCTGCCCGTCCTGCACGTCCTGCACGGTCCGCACGACCATCCCGGCGTACCACGCGGACGCGACGAGCCCGACGAGGCTCGCGACCAGCCCGCCCGCCGCGCTGTCGTTGAGGATCGCCGCGATCAGCGCGACCGGGGCGAACACGATCAGCGCCGCCGGGATGAGGACGGAGAACGTCTTCCCGTAGGTGTCGAAGACCTCGGAGAGGATTGCCCCGATGTCGATCCGGCCGGGGCCCGCGGAAGTCGTGGTCATGCCGGAATCGTCCCGGCTGGGCCGGTCAGATCGCCGGGACGCCCTCCGGGAGGTTCGCGATCGCGCGGTCCATGTCGTCCTGCGAGAACTCCGGGTCCTCGAGCGTCCCCGCGAGGTAGGCGTCGTAGGCCGACAGGTCGAAGTGGCCGTGCCCGCACAGCCCGAACAGGATCACCCGCTCCTCGCCCGCCTCCTTCGCCGCCTGCGCCTCGTCGATCACCGCGCGGATCGCGTGGGTCGGCTCCGGTGCGGGGATGATGCCCTCGGTGCGGGCGAACTGCACGCCCGCGGCGAACGTCTCCGACTGGCGGTAGGCGCGAGCTTCGACGAGCCCGTTGTGCACGAGCGCGGAGACGAGCGGCGAGTCGCCGTGGTAGCGCAGCCCGCCGGCGTGGACGGGCGGCGGCACGAAGTCGTGCCCGAGCGTGTACATCGGCATCAGCGGGGTGAAGCCCGCGGTGTCGCCGTAGTCGTACGCGTAGACGCCCTTGGTGAGGGTGGGGCACGCCGCGGGCTCGGCGCCGATGAAGCGCGTCGTCGCGCCGTCGCGCAGGTTGCGCCGCAGCCACGGGCCGACCAGGCCGCCGAAGTTCGAGCCGCCGCCGACGCACGCGATCACGACGTCGGGCTCCTCACCGGCCATCTCCATCTGCGCGATCGTCTCCTGCCCGATCACCGTCTGATGCAGCAGCACGTGGTTGAGCACCGACCCGAGCGCGTAGTTGATGTCCTCGTTCTGGGCGGCGATCTCGACGGCCTCGGAGATCGCGATGCCCAGCGACCCGGTGTCGTGCCGGGCGTTCGCGCGGCCCGAGTCGGTCAGCTGCGAGGGCGAGCGGTGCACCGTCGCGCCCCACGTCTCCATCATCGAACGACGGTAGGGCTTCTGGTCGTACGAGGAGCCCACCATGAACACCTCGCACTCCAGTCCGAACATGCCGCACGCGAAGGCGAGCGAGGAGCCCCACTGGCCGGCGCCGGTCTCGGTCGTGATCTTGCGGATGCCGGCGCGCGCGTTCTCGTACGCCTGCGGAATCGCCGTGTTCGGCTTGTGCGAGCCGGAGGGCGAGACGCCCTCGTACTTGTAGTAGATGTGCGCCGGGGTGCCGAGCGCCCGCTCCAGGCGGCGGGCGCGGTAGAGCGGCGTGGGGCGCCAGAGCTTGTAGGCCTCCCGGACCTCCTCGGGGATCTCGATCTCCGGCTCGGCGGAGACCTCCTGGAGGACGAGCGACTCGGGGAAGATCGCCAGCAGGTCGGGCGGGCCGGCCGGCTCCTTCGTCTGCGGGTTCAGGGGCGGCAGCGGCTCGCCGGGCAGATCCGCCATCACGTTCACCCAGTGGGTCGGGATGCGGTCCTCGGTCAGGAGGTACTTCGTCGTGGCGTCGGACATGGCGCGATCCTACCCGCGGGTACGCTGACGGGCGATGCGGATCGCGGTGATCGGAGCGGGGGTCGCGGGGCTCGCCTGTGCGAGCGAGCTGGCGGGCGCCGGACACGAGGTCGTCGTCTTCGAGAAGGCGCGCGGCCCGGGTGGGCGGACCTCGAGCCGGCGGACCGACCGCGGCGCGTTCGACCACGGGTGCCCGGTGCTCGCGCGCGGCTCGTGGCTGCTCGAGCTCGCCCCGCTCGGCGTGGAGCTCGCCGACTTCGCTCACGGTGAGGTGCCGGTGCCGCGGATGAGCGCCCTCTGCCGGGCGCTCGCCGAGGGACTGGACGTGCGCGCCGGCGTGCGCGTGGCACCCGTCGTTCGTGAGGGCGGCGCCTTCCGGCTGGTCGACGACCACGGGCGCGCACTCGGCACGTTCGACCGCGTCGCGGTGGCCGCGCCGGCCCCGCAGGCGGCCGAGCTGCTCGCACACGCGGCGCCGGGCGTCGCCGCCCGTGCCCGGGAGGTCGACTACGAGCCGTGCTGGGCAGCGCTCGCCGCCTGGGACGACCCGTTGCCGATCACCCCGGACTGGCATCGCGACGACGCCCCCGGCGCCGCCGTGCGCTGGGCGGCCCGCGAGAGCGCCAAGCCCGGCCGGGACGCGGGCGAGCGCTGGACGATCCAGGGCGCGGCGGCGTGGAGCCGCGAGCGCCTGGAGGACGACGCGGACGACGTCGCACGGGACCTCGTCGCCGCGCTCGGCGCCGCGGCGGGCGCGAGCCCGCTGCCGGCGCCCACGCTGCTGACCGCCCATCGCTGGCGCTACGCGCGCGTCGTCACCGCGCTCCAGGACGCGTGCCTCACCGAGGCCGGCGCCGGTGCTGCCGGCGACTGGTGCGCCCCGCCCCCGGGACCCCGGGACCCGGCGGCCCTCCAGGCTGCCGCCGGGGTGCCGGACGCGCTCCACGCGGGCCGCGCCCTCGCCCTCGCCCTCGCCGCCTGACCCACTCGACGCCGTCACCCGGCGGGTCTACCGTGCATGGCGTGTTGCAGCGGATCGTCCTCGCCCTCGTCGTCCTCTCCGCGACCCTCGCCACCATCCCGGCGACCGCCCCGGCCGCCGACAGCGACCTGACGGTCACGATCGCGGCGCGGTTCTGCGACGAGTACACCGACATCTTCGGCAACCGCGCGCGCAACAACATCATGGAGAGCCTGCGCGACCTGGGCCCGGACACCCCCTACAGCGACGATCTGGCCGCCGACCCCGTCCGCCCGGAGAAGGAGGACCTGCCGCCGCAGAGCGCGTGCAAGCCGCTGCCGAACTGGAAGTTCGTGCTGGGCAGGGGCTACAGGTCGCGCGCCGTCAGCGGCCCGTGGGGCTCGCTGTCGATCGTCACGGGCGCGTTCTCCACGGACATCACGACGAAGGCCAGCACGCCGCTGCTCAACAACGCGGGGCAGGACACGGGCGACACGATCGCGGGCGCGGTGACGATCCCGCTGACCCAGGAGCAGGCGAGCATCGCGGCGCGGCCGAACAGCCTGTGGATCCAGGGCGGCACGACGACCGACCCGGTCCTCAACACCCCGTATCCGGGCGAGTACGGGTTCGGCGCGCTGCGCTGCGCGATCGACAACCTCAACGGCGACAACGTCGAGTGGATCGGCTTCCCGCAGGGCTCCAAGCACGTCTTCTGTTACGCCTTCTACGTCAAGCCCCCGCCGACGAGCGGCACGATCATCGTCCGGAAGGAGATCTCCTCCGACACGCCGCCCGAGACGGCGAGCACGACGTTCCCCTTCAACGGGAACATCTCGTTCAACGCCGACCAGTCCTTCGCGCTCACCGCGAAGCCGGGGGGTGCCGGGGCGATCACGTTCTACCCCGGCGAGGTGAAGCCCGG
>DAIPYF010000049.1:0-13388 GCA_036782855.1 Solirubrobacteraceae bacterium | reverse complement strand
GCCGCCTCGAGGCGCTGTGCCCAGTCACGGGCTGCAACATCCTCGCGGCGCTGGTCCGAGTGCGAGTAACAGACGTGGCGCTCCGCGGTCGGGTCCCATCGAGCATCGATGCTGGCGACGACGCACTGCGAGCCGAACCGAGCGGCGGTCTCGGTCACGACGCTCATATCGGAGAACGCGATCGTGTTGACGCTGATCTTGTCCGCGCCCGCGCGGAGCGCGGCGGCCACGTCGTCGATGGTTCGTATGCCCCCGCCAACCGTCAGCGGAACGCGGCAGCCCGGCGCGACGTCCTCGACCTCCTCGAACGACGGGGTGCGGCTTGCTGGGGTCGCTGCGATGTCGAGGACGATGAGCTCGTCGACATCGCGCGTGTTGTAGACGCGCACCGCGGGAGGCAACGTGCCGACCCGCCGCCAGCTGTCGAATCCGACACCCTTGACGAGCCCGTGATCCTTGAGCAGCAGTGTGGGGATCACGCGGGCCTTAAGCATGAGTTGCCCCGGTCTCGACCCAGTTCGCGAGCAGCCGGAGACCGGCCTTCGAGCTCTTCTCGGGATGAAACTGGACTCCGACCGTGTCATCCCGAGAGACGACCGACGCGAAGTCGTCGGCGTACGGGGTCCGGCCCAGAACGTCACCCTCATCCGCGGCCCGGAACTCGTAGCTGTGCACGAAGTAGAAGTCGGTGTGCTGCGGGATCCCCGCGAACAACGGCGTCTCGCGCGTCGTCACGACCTCGTTCCACCCGACGTGGGGAATCCTCATCCCGGGGGCCCCGGGCATCAGGCGCACCTCCCCTGGGACCAGGCCGAGCCCGGGCGTGGTGCCACCCTCGAACCCACGGTCGGCGAGCAGATGCATCCCGAGACAGATGCCGAGCACGGGAGTCCCGGAGACACGCACGGCGTCCTGGATCGCCGCCGCCCACCCGGTGCGCTCGAGGACGTCCATCGCGGCGGTGAAGTTGCCGACTCCTGGGAGGATCAGCCGATCTGCTCCTGCCGCATCGCCCGGGTCGGTCGTGCCGATGAACGGCTGTCCCACTGCGACGCCGGCGGAGAGCAGCGACGCGATGTTGCTTAGGCCGATGTCCGCGACAACGACGCGCGTCATGCGTTGTCGTAGTTGACCTTCGTCAGGTTCCTGTCGCGGTCCTTCAGCAGGGCGCCGCTCGGATCGCGCTCGAACAGTCGCTTGTTGGTGAACTCGTCACACAGCCCCTCGAACTGCTCGACGGTCAGATCGAGCGGTCGAAGGATCTCCTCGAGCGGCTTCCCGAGGTACGACCAGGGGAACCTGCCGTCGTGGCGCTTGACGAGCGCGAGTCCCTCGTCGCGTGTGAGCCGGCCACGCCGGATGTGCAGGCACGCAATGTCCGTCGCTCGCGCGAAACCGAACTTCAGGAACTTGAAGTAGTCGTGGATCCCGTGCTGGTTGTTGTCGAGGTTCTCGTAGTTGACGATCGAGCCCTCCACCGTCGTGGTGGTGGTTGAGAAGCCGTACGCCTGCGCCAGGAGCGCGTTCGTGTACCCATCCCACGGCAGGAAGTAGCCGAGGAAGATGCCCGTCACTCCGACGCGCTTGAGCTCGTCGTCGGAGGGGTAGGTGTACGGGATCAGGCGCCGCTCCTCGATGTCCTCGAGGCCCGGGAGGTCTGAGACCCGCAGCCCGAGCAGCCCGCCGAACTCCTCGAGCCAGCGCCGATCCAGGACGTTGCTCTCGGCGGCGGCCGCAGGCCCCCCGTACTCGTGCTGGGAGTTCTCGCCCCACACGATCAGCGGGATCCCGAACTGGACCGCCACTCGAACGGGGATCGAGAAGATCCCGACGTGCTCGGGCCATGCGATGTCCCCGACCTGCATGAGTCCGATCCGGTTGAGCTTCCGCCGAACGGTCGGGTCCGGGGAGAACGAGATGTGGTCGACGCCCAGGCTCTTGATGTTCTCGATGTTCTTGAGCCCGACATCAGAGAGGTCGCACGTCGTCGAGGTGACACACAGCGGGTTGACCCCGAGCTCGAGCATCTTCACAACCTGGAACGTGCTGTCCTTCCCGCCGCTCACCGGGATCACGCAGTCCCAGTTCGATCCATCGCTCGAGCGATGGCGGTCCAGGATCTCGCGCAGGTGCGCAGCTCGGGCGTCCCAGTCGACGTCAGGACGAGACTCGAAGTAGCTGCACGCACTGCACATCCCGGACTCGTCGAACGACAGGTCCGGTTTCGTGTCGGGCATGACGCAGTTCACGCAGTACCGCAGCACAACTTGCCTCCTGTCCCACCGCACGCGCGCGCGGTGGTCTTCTTTGAAATGTCTTCGGGCATCCTGATCAGTCCGGGTCGGTGTCCCATTGACGGTGGGGGACCATGGCGTTCGCCTGCCCCCAGCCCGGGTTGGCGTCGACGAGGTCCAGTACATCTTCCCAGCCGAACGTGCGGTTCTCCGGGTATAGGGATGAGATGATCCGTTCAACGAGCTGGAAGTCGGCCCGGGTGTCCACGGTCCAACGGTGCTGCGAGAGCTGCTTTGGACAGCGGACCCTGCGGATATCGAACTCGCCCGGTCGGGTGTAGATGTAGGGCGTGACGTGCTCGCGCTCACGCGGGTCCGTCGCGTTCGTATCTGCGGCCTCCAGCGCGGCGAACGTCATGGCCTCGCAGTCGAGCCCGACCGGGAAAGTCCGGTCGAGCGCGTTGGACACGTAGTCGCATGCGGGCGGCCGCAGGAGCTCGTCGACGACGGTGTCGACCAGAGCTGGGTCCACCAGTGGACAGTCCGCGGTAAGGCGCACGACGATGCTCGCCGACCGCTCGGCCGCACACGTGCGGAAGCGCCCGAGCACGTCGTCCTCGGAGCCGCGGAACACGTCGACCCCGATCTCGGCGCAGTAGCTGACGATCGAGTCGTCAGACGAGTTGGTCGTGGTCGCCACACAGACGTGCTCGACCCGGGCGGCGCGCTGGACACGCTCGATCTGATACCCGAGCAACGGACGACCCAGCACCTCCATCAGGACTTTGCCCGGGAGTCTCGTCGACGTCATCCGTGCTTGGACGATGGCCAGCTTCATTGTGCCGACCGCCCGACCGCTGCCAGCGCACGATGTGTTGCGGCGCTCTCCGAGCGCCGCCACGTGAGACCGATTCCGGGGCGCGCCAGCGGGAGCATCTTCCGGTCGATCCTATCGTTGCGGGGGGGTCGTGATGTCAGCACCAGGGGCCTGGACACACGGTTCGACTCCTCCGACGCGGCGCGCTCGCTGAAGCAGGACGCCCCGCGGATCGTGCCGAGCGCGCGGCATAGTCCGGTGCGCTACGGAGGGGGCAAACGCCATGCCGTCGGTAGGCTACGAACGATCATCAGCGCCGCGGGATCACCCAGCCGGCGGGTACTGGAACCGACCGGAGAAGACCATCCCATGAACCTACGGACCCGCGCGGCACAGACCCGGATCGGTCGGCTCCCTGCGCTCCGCAGACAGCTCATCGAGGTCGACTACCTCTGGTACAACTCGACCAAGAAGATCAATCTCCGCAAGGTCGATGGCTTCTCGCAACTCGCCGCCAAGATCATGGCGCAGCCAGGGCGCACGTTTCTCCACGAGGACCGCCTCTACACGCTCTGGCAGGCGGCGGAACAGGCGAAGCCCGGTCACGTCGTCGAGGTCGGCGTCTACCGGGGAGGCTCGTCCGCGTTCCTGGCGGAGGCGCTGGCGGCGCATGGGAAGACCAATCGCATCTTCGCCGTCGACACGTTCGGGGGACACGCCGTGGTCGACGCCACGATCGACGCCGACCATCGCGTCGCCGAAGGGTTCAGCGACACGTCGGTCGACGACGTCCGCGCCTACCTCGCGCCCTACCCGGCCGTCACGGTCATCCAGGGGGCCATCGGCGACGTGAGCGGCGAGATCGACGACACGCAGCCGATCGCCATCGCGCACATCGACGTCGATGTGTACCCGGCCACCGCGTACTGCCTGGAGCACTTCGGGGAGCGGCTCGTGTCCGGGGGCATGATGATCGTCGACGACTACGGCTTCCTCACCTGCCCGGGCGCATTCCGCGCGGTCGAGGAGTTCCTCGACGCACGTGACGACTTCGTGCGCCTGCACCTGCTCACCGGGCAAGCGGTGCTGATGCGGCATTGACGCCGCCGCTACCCGGCCGCCGGCGCCCCTGCCGGCGCCAGCTGCTCACGCCCCGCCGGGTGGGCACGTGCGCTGTCCGCCTCGCGGTCCAGGTAGCCGGCGAGACCGGACTTCAGCGTGAGGCTGGGCGCCTCGATGAAGTGCCAGGACAGGACGGCGAGCACCGCGGTGATCGGGACCGAGTACACCAGCCCGAGCCACGGGCTCGTGACATCGAAGAGCTGGACGACCGCCTGCTGGATCGGGAACGCGTAGATGTAGATGCCGTAGGAGTAGTCGCCCATCCGGGCCGGAAGGGAGAAGAGCGTCCCCGTCCGGTACGCGAAGACGAGCACCATGTACGGCATGACCCAGGTGAGCGCAACGCGAGCGGCCTGCGGATCGCCGAACAGCACGGCCGCGAGCCAGGCCCCGGCCGCGAGTGCGAACAACCACCAGGACAGCGGCACCCACTTCCGGACGCGGTAGAGCATCGCCCCGATCACGAATGCCGCGAACGGCTGGAAGATCACGAAGAGCTGACCGGCCCGCGCCTGCTCCAGCCAGACATCACCGATCTGGATGTCCTGCGTCAGCGTGACGAGCTGGTTGGCGAGGGGGATCTCGTTGCGGATCGGGTTCACGAGGAAGAGCCCGCAGAGCACCGCGAGGATCAGGATCCACCACGGCCCGCGGCGGAAGAACCCGAGCACCCCGATGATCGCGATCAGCGCGTACGCCTTCACCTCGACCTGGAGGGTCCACAGTGGCGCGTTGACGATTCCCTCGTACGGGATGTCCTGAAAGACGCCCGGAAGCTGGAGGTCCTGCTGCATCAGCAGGTGAAAGAGGACGTAGTACTTCGTCTTCACGTCCTGCATGTAGTCCGAGAACGACACGGTGCTCAGGAGCGGACCGAGGACGAGCGCCGTCAGCAGCAGCGACACGATCAGCGCCGGAAGGAGGCGCAGCGCCCGGCGCATCGCGAACGAGAGGACCTTGGGGTCGTATGACCAGCTCCGGGCGACGAGGAAGCCGCTGATCGAGAAGAAGATGAGCACGCCGAGCTGGCCGTAGTCCATGCCCACGGCGCCCGGGACCGGCTGCGGCCTGCCGACCACCTGGAACGTGTGCGTGAACACGACCAGCGCGGCAGCGAACAGGCGCAGCACATCGAAGTTGTTCAGTCCGCGGCCGCCCTCTGCCGCGGCGTCGAGCATCAGCGCGTCGGTCGGCCTGGGGAGCGCGCGAGCGCCCTTCGACCCGCTGCTCTGCGGGCCATCGCCGGACCTGCTGGGCTTCGTCACGTTCGCCGGAGCGGTCGTCGTCTTGGGCCGGCGGCTGCGCTTCGCGGTCATCGGGCGGCGAGTCTCCCACAACCGGCGGAACGGGAAGCGGCGGCGAACGCTGCGACACCGGACCGGGCTGCGTCGCCCGCCCCCACTACCCTCCCGCCCCATGCCCAAGTCCGCCCTCATCACCGGCATCACCGGCCAGGACGGCTCCTACCTCGCCGAGCTGCTGCTCGAGAAGGGGTACGACGTCCATGGCATGGTGCGCCGCTCGTCGACCGAGAAGTTCGAGCGCATCGAGCACATCCGCGACCGCGTCACCCTGCACCAGGGCGACCTGCTCGACACGCGGTCGCTCGTGGAGACCCTGCGCGGATCCAAGCCCGACGAGATCTACAACCTCGCCGCGATGAGCTTCGTCGCGACCTCGTGGACGCAGCCGACGCTGACCGCCGAGTTCACGGGCGTCGGCGTCACACGCCTGCTCGAGGCGATGCGCGAGGTCTGCCCCGAGGCGCGCTTCTACCAGGCGTCCTCCAGCGAGATGTTCGGCAAGGTCATCGAGACGCCGCAGACGGAGACGACGCCGTTCTACCCGCGCTCGCCGTACGGCGTGGCGAAGGTCTATGGTCACTTCATCACGGTCAATTACCGTGAGTCGTACAACTTGCACGCGACGAGCGGCATTTTGTTTAACCATGAATCCGAACGTCGGGGACTCGAGTTCGTCACCCGCAAGATCACCTGGCACGCCGCCGCCATCAGGCACGGCCTGAAGGACAAGCTCGCGCTCGGCAACCTCGACGCCAAGCGCGACTGGGGCTACGCCAAGGACTACGTCGACGCGATGTGGCGCATGACCCAGCAGGACACCCCCGAGGACTACGTCATCGCGACGAACGAGACGCACAGCGTGCGCGAGTGCGTGCAGGTCGCCTTCGACGAGGCGGGCCTGGGCGACTACGAGCAGTATGTGGAGCTGGACCCGCGCTTCGTGCGCCCCGCCGAGGTGGACCTGCTGATCGGCGACTACGGCAAGGCCGAGCGCGACCTTGGCTGGAAGCCGCAGACGACGTTCGAGGAGCTGATCCGCCTGATGACGCGGTCGGACCTCGAACTGCTCAAGCCCTGAGCTCCCGCAGGTCCGTCTCCACCATCTCCGCGATCATCCGCTCGAACGGGATCTCGGGCTCCCACCCGAGCGCCGCGCGCGCGTGGCGCGTGTCGCCGACGAGCGCGACCGGCTCACGCGGGCGCACGAACGCGGGATCGACGCGCACCCAGCGCTCCGCCCCGCCCTCGACGCCGGCGGCGGCCAGCGCCGTCTCCACGAGGTCGCCGACCGTGCGGCCCGTCCCGCTCGCGAGCACGTAGTCGCCGGGCTCGCGGGCGCCGAGCGCGAGCACCGCGCCGCGCATCACGTCGCGCGCGTCCGACCAGTCGCGCACCGCGCCCAGGTCCCCGAGCACCAGTTCCGTCTCCAGCCCGAGGCTGATCGCCGCCGCCCCGCGCGTGACCTTGCGCGGCAGGAAGTGCGGCGGGCGCCGCGGCGACTCGTGGTTGTAGGTGATGCCGCTGCACGCGAACAGGCCGTGATGCGCGCGCATCGTGCGCACCACGCCGTGCGCGGCGAGCTTCGCCACGCCGTACGGCGAGCGCGGGCGCATCGGCGTGCCCTCGTCCTGCGGGCTCGACGGCGCGTCGCCGAAGACCTCGCTCGACGTCGACACCCACACGCGCGGCCGCGGGTCGGCGGCGAGCGCGGCGGCGAGGACGGTCGCCGTCGCCCCCGCGATCGCGGCGAGCGTCTGCGTCGGGTCCTCCCACGAGTCGGGCACGAACGTCGGCGCCGCCAGGTGGTAGATCTCGTCGGGCCGGGCCGCCGCGACGGCGGCGTGCAGCGAGTCGGGGTCCAGCAGATCCCCCTCGACCTCGGTGAAGCGGCCGCGGACGGCGTCCAGGTTCGGCGAGGCGAACGCGGCCGCGCGGTCGAGGCCGCTGACCTCGTCCCCGCGCGCCAGCAGCAGCTCGGCCAGGTAGGAACCGTCCTGCCCGGCGATCCCCGTGATGAGTGCGCGCCCCGCCATGCGCGCCGGACCCTACCCCGGCGGCCACTGCGATAGTGAACGGGCCGTGGTGACCAGGCCCCCGACAGCCCCCGTGCTGGGCATCCCGCTCGCGCTCGCCGACTACGACGGCATCCTCGAGTGGATGGACGCGGCGATCGCCGCCGGCAGCCGCGAGTACGTGTGCGTCGCCGCCACGCACACCGTCATGGCCGCCCGGGAGGACCCCGAGCTGCACGCCGCGGTCCTGGGCTCCAGCCTCACGGTCCCCGACGGCCAGCCGCTCGTGTGGGCCCTGCGCGCGTACGGGCACGAGCTCGGCGACCGCGTCTACGGGCCGACGCTGATGGAGCGGGCGTGCGCCCGCGCGGCACGGACCGGCGCGCGGATGTTCCTCTACGGCGGGCGCGACCAGCGCGCGCTCGACGACCTCGTCGCGCAGCTGCGGCAGCGCCACCCGGGGATCGTCATCGCCGGCACGTACAAGCCCGTCTACCGGCCGCTGAGCGAGGACGAGCAGCGCGACGTCGCCGCGGCGATCAACGCGGCGACGCCTGACGTCGTCTGGGTCGGGCTCGGCGTGCCGCGGCAGGAGAAGTGGATGGCGACGATGCGCGGGCAGCTCGACGCGCCGGTGCTCGTCGGCGTCGGCGCTGCGTTCGACTTCCTCTCCGGCACCGTCGCCCAGGCCCCGTCGTGGATGCAGCGCGCCGGCCTGGAATGGCTCTTCCGCCTGACCCGCGAGCCGAAGCGGCTCTGGCGGCGCTACGCGCGCTACAACCCGCGCTTCGTGGTGGGGTTCGCGCGGGAGTGGTGGGGGATGAAGCGGGGGCGTCGTCGGCCTACGTAGGCATGCTCGACTCTCGGCGTGTGCCGTGCGATGATGCAGTGATGAAGCGCACCACGATTTCGCTCCCGGGAGATCTTGCCCGGCGCCTCGAGCGGGAGGCAGCGCGGCGATCCGTGTCGGAGGCCGAGGTCGTCCGTACGGCGCTGGCGCAGCATCTTGGGAGTGCCGAGGCGCCGCGTCGGCCGCTGCCGTTTCCCCCGGCCTACCCCGGAAGCGGCGCAGAGGGCATCGCGAGGCGGATCGATGAGGTTCTCGCTGAGGAGAGGTTTGGGGAGGATGCTCTCGATCGTTGACGCCGGACCGTTGTTCGGCGCACTCGACCCGAAGGACCCGGACCACGCGCAATCGCGTGAGATCCTCGAGCGTCCCGACCTGCAGCTCGTGATCCCCGCGCTCGTCGTCGCCGAGGCGAGCTATCTCGCGCAGCGCCGCATCGGTCCGCACGCGGAGCGGCTGCTCTTCGCCGGCCTCGCCGACATGGACGTCGTCGCGCCATCGCCCGAGGACTTCCTGCGCATGGCCGAGCTCGTCGAACGCCATGCCGACTGGCCCCTGGGCGGCTGCGACGCGTCGGTCCTCGCACTCGCCGAGCGACTCGGCACCACGACGGTCATCACGTTCGACCACCGGCATTTCGGCGCCCTGCGCACGGCGGCCGGCGAGCCGCTCACGCTGCTGCCGGACCCCGCCGACCTGACGGATCGCTGAACGGCCTCCGCCCTACCGGCGCAGACGCACGGCGGCCGTCAGCACGAGCGACGCGCCGGACGGCGGCTTCACCGTGATGGTGAGGCGCAGCCGCAGGCTTCCGGCCCGCCGCAGCGCCGCCCGCCCGCTGCGGTTGAGCTTGACGGTGAACTTCGTCGTGCCCGCCGGCACGCGGCTGCGCGTCAGCGACCCGAGGAGGCGCCCACGCTTGTCCTTCAACCTCACGACCAGGCGCGACCCGGCGGTCGTGATGACGAGCCGCCCGCGCGCGCTGGTGCCGCGCTGCGTCTTCGTGACGACGAGGCTCTTGGCGACCGGCTGCTGCACCGGGGTGGGTGTCGGCGTGGGAGCGGGCGCCGGGGCGTCGGGACCGCCCCACGTCGGTGTCTGGGCGCCGCCGCCCGCCAGCAGCCGCTCCCCGCTGCCATCGGCCTTCACGACGCGGACCTCGCTCGACGACGCCGTTCCCGTGCTGCGCTGGAAGGCGATGCTCGCGGAATCCGGCGACCAGGCGGGGGTGGTGTCCCCGGGACCCGCGGTGACGTAGCGCAGGAGCGTGTGCGCGGCGTAGTCGAAGACGGCGATGCGGCCGCCGTCGTCGACGGCCAGGAGCTTGCCGTCCGGGGAGACCGCCGGGAAGTTCAGGTCACCCGCCGGGTCACTCGCGACGCGCGTGACGCACTGCCACGACCCGCCGGTGTCCGCGGCGACGCAGATGCCGATCTTCGGCGACCCGCTCCACGGCAGCAGCAGGGCGTTGCCGGGCGCCCAGCCCAGCGAGTAGTTGTCCGGCTGCGGCCCGCTGAGGACCGGCGCGCCCGACGCGTCGTACACCTTGACGTACGTGCCGACGGGGAACGCGTAGGACTTCTCCAGGAGACCGACCTGCGCGCCGTCCGGACGGATGGCGGCGAAGATGGCGGACCGCACGATCGGGCCGACGGACGGCTGGGCGCTCGCCGACCCGAGGAACAGGTCGCCGTTGCGGATCCAGGCCATCCGGGTCCCGTCGCGGGAGAGCGACGGCCACGTGTACGGCGAGACGGCCGTGCCGTCGCTCGTGATCTGGGCCTGGCCGGTGCCGTCCGCCTCGACGCGGCAGAGATTGATGGCGCACTGGTAGACGATCGAGGCGCGAGCGGTGGCGGCGGGCAGCGGGGCGAGGAGGAACGCCGTCGCCAGCAGGAGCGCGGCGGTGACAGGTGCGAGCACAGGGCGCATGGGGACACCGCAAGCGTGTCCCATCGCGGCCGATCGAACATCGGGCGCCCCTACGGTTCGGAGCACCGCCGACTACGGACGCCGACGCGCCGCGGGCCCTACCCCAGCGCGTCCAGCACCGCGCGCATGCCCTCCACGAGCGGCGTGCCGGCGGTGAAGCCCAGCCCGTCGCGCGCCCGCGAGACGTCGAGCGACGAGCGCTCCAGCTCGCCCAGGCGCGCGGGCTCGAACTGCGGCTGGAAGGCGTCCGCCGCGACGCCGCCCGCCTCGCGCATCGCGTCGAGCACGTCGAGCACGGAGGACTCGACGCCCGTGCCGATGTTGTAGGCGCCGCTCGCGTCCGGGTGCTCCGCTGCGGTGAGGTTCGCGGCGACGATGTCCCCGACGAACGTGTAGTCGCGCGTCTGCGTGCCGTCGCCGAAGACGAGCGGCTGCTCACCGCCGAGCAGGCGGCCCGCGAAGATCGCGATGACGCCGGCCTCGCCCTTGGGGTCCTGCCGCGGGCCGTACACGTTGCCGTAGCGCAGCGTCACCGCCGGGAAGCCGTAGACGCGGCCCATCAGCGCGCAGTACTCCTCGGCACACTGCTTGCTCTGCCCGTAGGCGGCCATCGGCAGCGGCGGGACGGTCTCCGGCGTCGGGAAGACGTCGGTGTCGCCGTAGATGGCTCCTCCGGTGGACGTGTTCACGAGCCGGTGCACGGCGTGCTCGCGCGCGGCCTCCAGCACGTTGACGGTGCCGACGACGTTGATCGATGCGTCGTACGCCGGGTCGGCGAGCGACTTGCGCACGTCGACCTGCGCTGCGAGGTGGAAGACGACCTGCGGGCGCGCCGCATCGAACGCCGCGCGCACGGCGGCGCCGTCGCGGATGTCGACCTCGTGCAGCGTCGCGCCGCGCTGCAGGGCGCCGGCGAGGTTCTCCCGCCGGCCGGAGCTGATGTTGTCGACGACGGCCACCTCGTCGCCGCGGGCCACGAGGGCGTCGACGAGGTTCGAGCCGATGAAGCCGGCTCCGCCGGTCACGAGTGCGCGCATGGCGCGGGAGGGTAGGGACTACCCCGCGTAGACCCGCGTGAGATCCCGCGCCACCGCCGCCGGCGCCGCCCGCTCACCCACGACCCGCGCGTTGCGCTCCCCCGCCGCCGCGTCCCCCCACAGCCGCCGCGCGAGCGCGCCGAGCGCGGCCGCGTCGCCCATCGGCGCGAGGTCCTCGTCCGGCAGCAGCTCGGTGAGCGCGCCGACCCGCGACGCCGCGACGGGCAGCCCGGCGGCCATCGCCTCCGCGCACGAGAGCCCGAACGACTCCGCCAGCCGCGAGGGCACGAGCGCGAGCGCCGCCCCGGCGCGCAGCCGGGCGAGCTCCGCGGCGCCGACGCGGCCGGCGAACGTGACGTCGCCGCCCAGGCGCGCGGCGAGCGCGCGCAGCTGCGCCTCCTGCGGGCCGGCACCCGCGACGACGAGCGGCAGGCCCTCCGCGGCGCACGCCGTGATCGCGACGTCCACGCCCTTGTCGGTCGCCAGCCGCCCCGCGACGAGCGCGTAGGCGCCGTCGGCGGGCCGCGCGCGCTCGCCGGACGGCACCGGCGCCACCGGGTTCGGCACGACGGCGACGTCGCGCCCGCCGAGCGGCGCGCCGAGCACCCGCAGCCGGTCCAGCGTGAACGCGCTCGGCGTCGTCAGCGCGTCGGCGCACGCCACGAGGCGCCCCGACCAGCGCGCGAGCGCCGTCGCGTACGCCAGCGCCTCCGGGCGCGACCCGCGGCAGTTCAGCCGCACGCCCGGCCGCGTGTCGCGGCCGTGGCAGCGCGTGCAGTCGCTCCCCGACGGGTCCACGCACGTCCCGACCGCGCAGACGAGCCGGTACTGGTGCAGCGTCAGGACGGTGCGCGCGCCCGCCTCCCGCGCCGCGGCCAGTGCGCGCCACCCGAGCGACGGATGGACGTTGTGCGCGTGCACGACCCGCGCGCCGGTGCGGCGGACGGCGTCCGCGACCTCCCGCGGGTCGAGCCCGCCGCGCAGCAGCCCGCGCGCCGCCGCCGGCGAGGACAGCGCCGCGCTGTCGCGCTCCAGCACCTCGACGTCCTCCCCGAGGTGCTCGGGCAGCAGGCGCGCGAGGTCCTCGACGACCCGCTCCTCACCGCCGGGCGTGCGGTAGCGGTTGTGGAGCAGCAGGATCACAGGGGGGTTCCAAGCTACCGTGAACGCGCCCGATGCTGCCAACCGCCGCCATCGTGATCCCCACGCGGGGCCGCCCGGCGTATCTCGACGTCGCGCTCTCGTCGATCCTGCCCCAGGCGCGCGCCGCCGGCGCGGAGGTCCTCGTCGTCGACGACGGGCCCGACGCGGGGACGCGGGCGGTCGCCGAGCGCCACGGCGCGCGCTACGTCCTCCCTGCGGACGGCCGCCACGGGCTGAACGTCGCGCGCAACGCGGGGATCGCCGCCACCGACGCCGACCTGCTTGTCTTCACCGACGACGACGTCGCCGTGTGGGACGGCTGGCTCCCCGCCCTCCTGGACGCGGCCGCGAGCCTGCCCGACGAGGTCGGCGTGCTGACCGGCCCGATCCGCGCGCGCGTCGAGGACCACCGCTTCCGCCGCTGCGGGCGCGAGAGCGGCCCCGTCACCGAGCAGGACTTCGGCCCGCACGACGTGGACGCGCCGCACGCGTGGGGCGCGAACCTCGCGATCCGCCGCGGCGCGCTGGACCGCGTCGGCCCGTTCGACCCCGCGCTGTCCGGCGGCGGCGACGAGGAGGAGTGGGAGCGGCGCTGGCTGGCATCCGGCGGGCGCATCCGCTCGATCGCGGCCGCGGGCGTCGACCACTGCCGCGCCGGCGACGACGCGCGGCTGCGCGCGCTCTGCCGCGCCGCACGCGGCCGCGGCCGCGAGGCGCGCGCGTACGACCAGCGCCGCGGGGCGGCGCCGCCCGTCCTGGCCGAGCTGCGCACGCTCGCCCGCTGCGCGCTCCACGGCCCGCTCCACCGCTGCTTCATGGGCCCCGTCACCACCTGGCACAGCCTCGGCCGCCTGCAGGCCGCGCTGCGCCCGGGCCCGCCGCCGCCGGCGCAGCCCGGCGTCGACGACTTCCTCTCCGGCCGCAGCGGCACCAGCGGCGG
>DAIPYF010000048.1:0-13480 GCA_036782855.1 Solirubrobacteraceae bacterium | reverse complement strand
TCCACGAGCAGGCGGACGCGATCGCCGAGACGATCGCCGACCGCACCGTCCGCGACGACGGGGTGGACCTTGACGACGAGGGCATGCTCAGCGACGAGCAGCTGCGGGCGACCACCCGGATCATCGTGGTGGCGTGCGGCACCTCCTACCACGCGGGACTCATCGGCCGGTACGCCATCGAGGAGTTCGCGCGCGTCCCGGTCGAGGTCGAGATCGCCAGCGAATACCGCTACCGCAACCCGATCGTCGGTCCCGGGGACCTCGTGATCGGGATCACCCAGTCCGGGGAGACGGCCGACACGCTGGCCGCCATGCGGATCGCTCACGAGCGCGGCGCGACGGTCCTCGCGGTCACGAACATCATGGGGTCCCAGGCCACACGCGACGCCGACGGGGTCCTGTTCACCCGCGCCGGCCTCGAGGTCTCCGTCGCGGCGACG
Organism: Solirubrobacteraceae bacterium; assembly: GCA_036782855.1. Classification (GTDB taxonomy): domain Bacteria; phylum Actinomycetota; class Thermoleophilia; order Solirubrobacterales; family Solirubrobacteraceae; genus F1-60-MAGs163. The sequence continues at coordinate 13,040 of DAIPYF010000048.1, read as the reverse complement.
AAGACGTTCCTCTGCCAGGTGGCGGTCATGTACCTGCTCGCGCTCCGGCTCGCGGAGCTGCACGGGACGCTCGACGCCGCGCGCCTCACGCAGCTCGTCGGCGAGCTGCGCGGCATGCCGAGCCAGATCCAGCACCTGCTCGCGCACGTCGAGCCCGAGATCAAGGCGATCGCCGACCGCCACTGGCGCGACGGCTTCTTCCTGTACCTCGGGCGCCACGCGGGTGTCGCGGTCGCCCACGAGGGCGCGCTGAAGCTCAAGGAGGTCTCCTACATCTCCACCGATGCGTACGCGGCGGGGGAGATGAAGCACGGCCCGATCGCCCTGCTCAGCGAGTCCACGCCCGTCGTCACCGTCGCCACCGACTCGCCGGTGCTCGAGAAGGTCGTCTCGAACATGCAGGAGGTCCGCGCCCGCGGCGCGCACGTGATCGCCGTCGCGACCGAGGGCAACGTGGACATCGGCGAGCACGCCGAGTCCGTGATCCGCGTCCCGCGCACCGACTGGATGCTTCAGCCGCTGCTCGCCGTCATCCCGCTGCAGTTGCTCGCCTACCGGATCGCCCGACGCCGCGGCCTGAACGTCGACCAGCCGCGCAACCTCGCGAAGACCGTCACGGTCGAGTAGGCGCCGCCGGACCGCATCGTCCGGTCCGCCGACGGGTCATATCGGGCATGCGCCTCTTCGCCGTCGCCGTCGCACTCGCCGTGACGGCGCTCGCGCCCGCGGGCGCCCGGGCCGCGGACGGGGTGCGCTTCGCGGACGCGGCGCCGGCGGCCGACCGCGCGGCGGTTCGCGCAGCGCTCGCCGCGGGACGCGTGAGCGCCCGGCGGCTGCTGCGGCAGTCCGGCGGGGCGATCGACGTGGAGGTGACGACGCATCGTGAGCCCGCGGCGGTGAGCATGATGCGCACGACGCGCGACGGGCTCGTCCTGGACTTCAGCCGCACGCACCTGCGCGGCATGACGCGCGGCGTGCGCAACCAGACCGTCTGGCACGAGATCGGCCACGTCGTCGATCTCGTCGCGCTCGCGCCGGAGGCCGACGCCGCCTTCGCCAAGGCGTTCACCCATGGCGCGCGGTACCGCTCGTGCTTCCGCTACGGCGGGGCGTGCCTGAACCGCGCCGAGGTCTTCGCCGAGCAGTTCGCGTACTGGGCGACCGGCGACCGGCGTGTGCGCAGCAGCTACGAGATCCCCTCGCTGATGGGTCCCCGGGTCTTCAGCGGCCTGATCGCGGCACACGCGGACGCATCGCCGCCGTGGTGGCTGCGCTGAGGGCAGCCCGCAGCGGCCTGTAGATTCGGCGGCATGCACGGCGTCGGTCTCGACCTCCTGGACATCGCACGGCTCGAGCGCGCGATCGCGCGCCGGCCCGGCCTGGCGACGCGGCTCTTCACGGCCGGCGAGCTCGCCTACGCCGCCGCGCACGCGCGGCCCGGCCAGCACCTCGCCGCACGCTTCTGCGCGAAGGAGGCGGTGACGAAGGCGCTCGGGCTCGAGGTCCTTCGCCCCCAGGAGATCGAGGTGGTCCGCGACCGCGCCGGACGGCCGTCGGCGCGGCTCGCCGGCGCGGCGGCGGACCGGGCGGCCGAGCTCGACGTGGCGGTCGTGCTGACGCTCACGCACACCGCGACCACCGCGGGCGCCGTGGCGGTGGCGGCATGACCCTGCCGGCCTGGGCCGCGCCGCTGCTCGACGCCGACCGTTCCCGCGCCGCGGACCGGTGGGCGATCGACACGTGCGAGATCCCGTCGCTGGAGCTCATGGAGGCCGCCTCAGCGGGACTCGCGGCGCTCGTGTCGGAGATCGCCCCGGACGGCGAGGTCGTCGTGGTCTGCGGCGGCGGCAACAACGGGGGGGACGGCTACGCGTGCGCACGCCTGCTCCGAGAGGCCTGGCGTGAGGTCCGGGTCCTGACGACCAGCGATCCCGCGGCCCTCAGCGGCGATGCGGCCGTCCAGCTCGAGCGCCTCCCGGGGGAGCGCCCCCGCCGCTTCGACCCCACGGCGCTCGAGGGTGCGTCGGTGATCGTCGATGCGCTGCTGGGCACCGGGTTCGCGGGCGAGCCGCGCGGGCTCGTCGCCGAGGCGATCGCTGCGATCGCGGGCTGCGGCGTGCCCGTGGTCGCCTGCGACGTGCCGAGCGGGGTGGACGCCGCGACCGGCGAGATCGCCGGCGCGGCGGTGCGCGCCGTTGCGACCGCGACCTTTCACGCGCCGAAGCCCGGCCTGTTCGTGAACCCCGGCAAGGCGTGCTCCGGAGCCGTACGCGTCGTCGACATCGGGATCCCCGAGGGTGCGCCCGGCGAGGCGCCCGACACGGGGCTGATCGACGACGACGCGCTGCTGGCCGGCCTTCCGCAGCGCGGTTCCGGCTGGACGAAGTTCACGAGCGGGCACGTCCTCGTCGCAGGGGGTTCACGCGGACTGCTGGGCGCGGCGATCCTCGCCAGTGAGGCGGCGGCGCGGGCGGGCGCCGGGTACGTCACGGCGTGCCTGCCGCAGTCCCAGCAGCCCATCGCCGCCGCGCACCTCGTCGAGGTCATGCAGCTCGCCCTGCCCGAGGACGACGGCCACCACGTCGCCGAGGGCGTGCGCGTCGTGCTCGCCGAGGCCCACCGCCGCGGCGGCGCGGTGGTCCTGGGCCCCGGGCTGGGACGCAGCGACGGCGCGGCCGCCTTCGCGCGCGCGGCCGCCGCGCAGGCCCCGGTCCCGCTGCTGCTCGACGCGGACGGGCTCAACGCGCACGCCGGCCTGCTCGACGATCTCGCCGCGCGCCCCGCGCCCACGGTGCTGACGCCGCACGAGGGCGAGCTGGGCCGGCTGCTGGGCGTTCCGGCCGACGAGGTGCGGGCGCGGCGCCTGCACCACGCCCGCGAGGCTGCGCGGCGCGCGAACGCCGTCGTGGTGCTCAAGGGCGACGACACGCTCGTCGCCGACCCGGCGGGCAGTGTGCTCGTGAGCCCTGGGGCGACGCCGGCGCTGGCGACCGCGGGCACCGGCGACGTGCTCGGCGGGGTGCTCGCCGCACTGCTCGCGCGGGACATCGACCCGGTCCGCGCCGCGGCGGCCGCGGTGCGGCTGCACGCCCGCGCGGGCCTTGCCGCGGCGGGCCGCCTCGGCGTCGACGGCGTCACCGCGCGCGACGTCGTGGAGGCGCTCCCGCAGGCCCGCGGCGGGGGCGGCCGATGATCCGGGCGCTCGCGCGCATCGACGTCGGCGCGATCGAACGCAACACCGCGCGGCTGGTCGCGGCCGCGCCGGACGCCGCGGTCTGCGCGGTGGTGAAGGCGGACGCGTACGGGCACGGCATGGCCCCGGCGGCGCGGGCGGCCCTCGCCGGCGGCGCCTCCTGGCTCGCCGTGGCCACCGCCGTCGAGGCGGCCACGCTGCGGTCCGCGGGGATCGCCGAGCGCCTGCTCGTGCTCGGCGCGCTCAGCGACGAGGAGCTGGCGGTCGCACTGGACGCCGATGCGGACATCGTCATCTGGCGGCCGGAGACCGTGGCGCGCGTGAGTGCCCACGGCGGCGGGCGCGTCCACGTGAAGCTCGACACCGGGATGGGACGGCTCGGAACGCGCGACCCGGGCGAGGCGACCGCGATCGCCCACGCGGCGGCCTCCGCGCGGGGCGTGGAGGTCGCGGGCCTGATGACGCACTTCGCGACGGCCGACGAGCCGGGCGACGCGTTCTTCGGCGAGCAGCTCGCGCGGTTCTCCGACTGGGCGCTCCCGCTCCGCGAGCACCACCCCGGAGCGCTGGTCCACGCGGCCAACAGCGCCGCGACGCTGCGTGACCCGGCGGCGCACTTCGATCTGGTCCGGCCCGGTGTCGCGCTCTACGGGATGGACCCGTTCGGGATCGACCCCGCCGCTCACGGGCTTGAGCCGGCGCTGGAGCTGACCTCGTACGTCGCGGCCGTCAAGCCGATCGCGCCCGGCGAGAGCGCCGGCTACGGCCGCCGGTTCATCGCGGGTGAGCCGACGACGATCGCGACCGTCCCGATCGGGTACGGCGACGGCTGGCGCCGGGGCCTGACGAACGCCGCGGACGTGCTCGTCGGCGGACGGCGCCTGCCGCTCGTGGGCACCGTGAGCATGGACAACGTGACGCTCGACGCCGGCGCGGACGGCGGCGGCGCGCGCGTGGGCGACGAGGCGGTGCTCATCGGCGCCCGGGGGGCCGAGCGGATCCTTGCCGAGGAGGTCGCGCGCAGGCTGGGGACGATCAACTACGAGGTGACGTGCGGCATCGGGGCCCGGGTCCCGCGCGAGCACGTCGGCGCGGCGTGAACAGGGCCGGTCCGCCGCTCGAGCTGCTCCGCGGGGCGCTGGCCGGGCGCGAGGCATGGCTCGTCGGGGGCGCGGTCCGCGACCGGCTCCTGGGGCGGCCCGGGGCCGGGCTCGACCTCGATCTCGCGCTCGCCGGCGATGTCGCGCAGGCGGCGGCCGCGGTGCGGGCCGCGGCGCCCCGCGGGACCGCGGCGTTCCCGCTGTCCGAGGAGTTCGGCGGCTGGCGCCTCGTCGGGCCCGGCGGGGCGTGGCAGGTCGACCTCAGCCCGCTGCAGGGCGGGACGATCGAGGAGGACCTGCGTCGCCGCGACCTGCGCGTCAACGCCCTCGCCGAACCGCTTGCCGGCGGCGCGCCGATCGACCTCGGCGGAGGGCTGGAGGACCTGGCGGCGCGCCGCCTGCGGATGGTGGCCCCGACGGCCTTCGGCGACGACCCGCTGCGGGTGCTGCGCCTCGCGCGGCTCGCGGTCGAGCTCGGCTTCACCGTCGACCCGCAGACCGCCGCGACCGCCCGTGCACACGCCGCCGGGCTCGCGGGGGTCGCGGGCGAGCGGGTCTTCGCCGAGCTGCGGCGCGTGGTCGGCGCCGACGACGCGCTCGGGGGCATCGCGCTGCTCGACGACCTCGGCGCGACGGCCGTCGCCCTGCCCGAGCTGGAGGCCCTGCGCGGCGTCGGACAGACCGTCTACCACCACCGCGACGTCCACGGGCACACGCTCGAGGTCCTCGCAGAGACGATCGTGCTGGAGCGCGACCCGGAGGCGGCCGTCGGCGACGAGCACGCGGACGCGGTCGCCGCCCTTCTCGCCGAGCCGCTGGCGGACGATTTGACCCGCGGCGGCGCGCTGCGCTGGGGCGCGCTGCTCCACGACATCGCCAAGCCCGTGACGCGCACCGACATGGGGGAGGGGCGGATCGGCTTTCCTCACCACGACCGCGAGGGGGCCGCGATGTCGCGCGCGATCCTCGGACGGATGCACGCGAGCGAGCGCCTGCGGGCGCACGTGGCCGCGCTCGCCCGCCATCACCTGCGCCTGGGCTTCCTCGTTCACGAGCGCCCGCTGAGCCGCCGGCAGGTGCACCGCTATCTCGTCGCCTGCACACCCGTCGCGGCGGACGTGACCCTGCTGGGCATCGCCGACCGGCTCGCCACCCGCGGCCGCAAGCACGAGGAGGCGATCGCCCGGCATCTGGAGGTGGCGCTGCCCATGCTGGGCGACGCGCTCGCCTGGCACGCGGACGGCCCGCCGGCGCCGCTGGTGCGGGGCGACGAGCTGGCGGGCGCCCTCGGGATCGAGCCGAGGCCCAGTACGCGGGCGAGGTCACCACCGTCGACCAGGCGGTCGACGAGGGCCGGCGCCTGCTGCTGGGCGACGCCGCCTAGTCGTTCGCCAGTCGCCGGATCGCGCCGTCGCAGACGCGAATGCAGTCGACGACCGTCTCGTGGATGACGTTGGCCGCCGTGTCCGTCGGCCAGTGGTAGTTCGAGGGCGCCTTGAACTCGTTCATCGACCCGAGCATGACCGTCGGGTACCCCGCCTTCATCGCGATCAGGCCGTCCGTCGCGTTGCGGAAGCGGATGCCGCGGATCAGCTCGACCCCCGCGTCGTCCGCGGCGGCCGCCACGAGGTCCTTGAAGGCGGCGGGGTAGTCGCGGATCACGAGCATGCCCTCGCCTTCGAGCTGCATGAGCGTGGGGGAGCCGACCGTGTCGACGCAGATGACATGCGTGCGGTCCACCGGGAGCGACGGGAAATGGCGGGCCGCGAACGCCTGCATGCCCTCCATGAACGACTCCTCCGAGCCGGTTGAGACGAGCAGGACGCGCAGGCCCTCGACCGGCCGCGCGGCGAGCGTGCGCGCCAGCCCGAGGACGGTCGCGACACCGGTGAGGTTGTCGTTCGCCCCGGGGACGGTCGAGCGTGACCCGATCTCGACCATCGTGGCGGCCGTCCCGAACGACAGCAGGCCGCCCAGCCGGCGCAGGCGACGCGAGCCAAAGAGCCCGCTGAGCGCCACGAGCAGCGGCCCGCCGACCACCGGGAACATGACCGGAGGCGTCGTATCGGACTTCGCAAGCAGGCCCGGGAAGTGGCGCGCGAAGAACTCGGGCACGTGCGGCGCGAACAGCAGGCTCCAGTGCGCCGCGTCGTGATGCGCGACGACGACGACCGTGCGGCCCGCGTCCGGATCGCCCGCCTCGGCGACGACGTTCCACGTCGGGTGTCGCGGGAGGACGGTGCGCCGGAACCACAGCCGGCCGCCGGACACGTCGTCCGCGATCCCCGCGGCGGCGACCGCACCCGCGGCCAGCCGCACCCAGCGACGCCCGCTGAACGACGCGAGCCCGCCGGTCAGCGCGAGCAGGCCCAGCGGCCACCAGTAGGTGCCATGCGCGCGCTCCTCCTCGACCCGCACGTTCCGGGCGCCCTCGGCGCGCAGACGGCCGGCGATCCACTCGGCGGCACGGCGCTCGCCATCGGAGGCCGACGGTCGGTCGAACGAGGCGAGGTGGTCCACAGTCTCCCGGGAGAGGCCGTGGAGGTCGGCGTCGGACGACATCGGCGGCAGTCTAGGCTTCGCGCATGCCCGACCCTGACCCCACCTGCCTGTTCTGCCGCATCCTCGCGGGCGAGCTCCCGGCGCAGATCGTCGACGAGGACGAGCGCACCGTGTCCTTCATGGACATCAACCCCGCCACGCGCGGACACGCGCTCGTGATCCCCCGCGCGCACAGCGTGGATCTGCACGACACGCCGCCGGAGGACGTCGCGGCGACGGCCGTCGCCGCGCAGCGGCTCGCCGAGCGCGCCCGCGACCGGCTCGGCGCCGACGGCGTGAACCTCCTGAACGCGTGCGGGGCGGCCGCCTGGCAGTCGGTCTTCCATTTCCACGTGCACGTGATCCCGCGCTACGCGGATGACCCGCTGCGCCTGCCGTGGGTCCCGGGCGCCGGGGACATGGACGAGATCGCCGCGGCTGCCGCGGTGCTGAGGGGAGACGGCGCATGAGCGCCGCCGCGCCTATCCGGCTCGAGCGCGAAGGCCCGCTCGCGGTGCTGACCCTGGACGCGCCCCCGCTGAACCTCTTCGACCAGGCGATGATGGACGGGCTGGCCGAGCTCGTCGGCGCGCTCGCGGCGGACCCGCCGCGAGGCCTGCTGGTCCGGGCGGAGGGCCGCGTCGTCAGCGGCGGGGTGGACGTCCATCGATTCGTCGGCGTGACCCCCGAGGAGGGCGCTGCGCTGTGGCGCACGCTGCTGGAGACGATCCACGCCGTCGAGGAGCTGCCGTGCCCGGTCGTCTTCGCCGCCCACGGGCTCTGCCTGACGGCGGCGTTCGAGCTCGCGCTCGCCTGCGACGTGCTGCTCGCCGCCGAGTCGGCCCGGTTCGGGCTCGTGGAGATCGTCGTCGGCCTGACGCCGTCGATGGGCGGCCCGCAGCGCCTGGCCGAGCGCGCCGGCCCTGCCCGGGCCAAGGAGCTCGTGATGACGGGTGAGCTCTACGACGCGGCGACGCTCGAACGCTGGAATGTCGTCAACCGGGTGCTCGCGGACGACGGCTTCGACGCGGCCGCTCGCGCCTTCGCGCAGCGCCTCGCCGAGGGGCCGACGCTGGCCCACGCGGCGACGAAGCGCCTCGTTTCAGCGCAGAAGGAGGGCGGTGCGCGGGCGGCCGACGCGCTCGTGCCCGAGGTCGGCGGCGCGCTGTTCGCCACCGCGGATCTGCGCGGTGCGGTGCGCTCGTTCCTCGACGACGGGCCGGGGAAGGCGCGCTACGAGGGTCGCTGACCGCACGTCAGGTTGCGGCGCCGGCAGGCCGAGCGTGCCTCTCCAGCACAAGAATCTGGAAACCAGAGCGGCAGAACCGCAACATTCCCGGCTGTGAGCGTGTTCAATGGGTGTGATGCAACGACGCCTCCTCCGGGCGGCCGCGGTCTCGTGCGGTCTGGCCCTCACACTCCCCGCCGCCGCCTCCGCCGAAGTCCTCGAGGTCGGAAAGCTCGACCCGCAGGTGAAGTCGAGCTGCCCCGGTCCCGTGCCCAAGTGCTTCGCCGTCGCCCGGCTCACCGGCTACCAGGCCAAGGTCGGGACGAACCGCGGCCTCATGGCAGCGACGAAGGACGGGCGCATCGTCGCGTTCTCCGTCGGCCTCGGCAAGCCGGGCCCCAAGCAGGCGCTGTTCTTCAGCGGCGGCAAGGGCGCACCCGCGAACTCGCCGCAGTACGGCGAGCCCGAGGTGCAGATCACCGTCCTGAACCCCCGCACGAACCTGCGCTCGCGCGCAGTGGCCCAGAGCGAGGCGTTCAAGGTCGCCGACTACTTCGGCTCGACCGTCCAGTTCGCGCTCGCGAAGAGCATCCCGGTCAAGAAGGGGCAGATCATCGCGATCACCTCGAAGACCTGGGCGCCGATCCTCGCGGTCGGCCTGGGCAGCGACACCTCGTGGCGCGCGAGCCGCGAGAAGGGCACGTGCCAGGACTCCGTCCAGCAGGTCGCCCAGCTCAAGGAGAACCAGCTCGCGCAGTACTACTGCCTGTATCGCACGGCGCGCCTGAACTACAGCGCGACGATGGTCACCGATCCGGTGAAGCCCAAGAAGTAGCCGGGTCGGGCGGGGCGGCGACCGCCGCCCCGAGGGCGACGTTCAGCAGGCGCCGGGGTTCGCGTCGCAGAAGCCCTGGAAGGACCCTGCGCCGGCCGTCGCGTCCGGCGTGACACCGCCGGGGTCCGCGCCGGTGTCCGTCCCGTCGCCGGTCCCCGTGTCCGTGCCGCCGGTGTCGGTCCCGGCGCCCGTGTCCGTGCCGGCGCCGGTGTCCGTGCCGCCCGTGTCGGCCCCGGTGTCCGTCGCTCCGCCGGTGTCCGTGGCGGTCGTGTCCGTGGTCGTCGTGGGCGTCGTGCTCGTGGTGGTCCCCGTGCCGCCCGACGCGAGGTCGTTCGCGTCGTCCGGGGGCAGCAGGGCGGGGGCACTCGTCGGGATCTTGTCGGTCGCCTCGTTCCCGCCGCCGCAGGCGGACAGGCCGAGGCTCGCCGTCAGGACGAGAGCACAGGTGGTTGCTGCGGCTGCGGAGCGCATCACGCGCGCAGGGTACCGCTGCGGGCGGCCGGTGCGCGCAGGCCGCCGTTCACGACCCGGCCTGGGCGTGGCGCCCCCGGGCGCTCAGTCGCCCACGGGCGCCATGCGGCGCCCGCACGTGGGGCAGTCGTTGAGGTCGCGCTGTGCGGGCTGATCGCACCAGTTGCAGAAGCGCAGGTTCTCGACCGCCCACGGCAGGCGGGAGCCGCTGGGGGCGAGTGGCAGGACCGTCCCGACGACCTCCAGGCGCTCGCCGGTCTCCTCGTCGAGGTAGATCCGGTCGGGTTCGGCCTCGAGGATGATGTCGCGGCCGGTCGATGGGGTGCGCAGGCGGTAGCGCTGTGAAGACGCCATGGGGCGGATGCTAGCGGGGGCCGCGGGCGGCTGTCGGCACGCCCGGAGTCGGAGGGAGGTGGCATGCGGTCCGCAACTCCGGATAGGGTTCATCCCGCTCATGGGGAGGAAGAACCACGCTGTCACCAGAGTGGCGCGCGCGGCGGTCCCAGCCGCGCTCGCGGCCGCCGCCATCGCCGTCTCGGGCTGCACGAATTCGGGCAGCCAGGACAGCGCCGATCTCGTCAACGGCAAGCAGCAGTTCGTCGAGAAGTGCGGCTCGTGCCACGTCCTCAACCGGGCGGGCACGAAGGGCGTGACCGGGCCCAACCTCGACGAGGCGTTCGTCGTCGCGCGCGACGAGGGCTGGGGCGCGGACTCGATCCGCGGCGTGGTGTTGGGCCAGATCCAGAATCCGGGCAAGGGCCTGGCGATGCCCGCGGACCTCGTGACCGGGGAGGACGCCGAGGACGTCGCCGCGTACGTCGCCGCGACGGCCGGTGTGCCCGGCAAGGACGAGGGCCTGCTGGCGACGGCCGTGCAGGCCGCGAGCGGGCCGCAGGCGAACACCGCCGGCGGCAAGCTGTTCGCGGAGAACTGCGGTTCGTGCCACACCCTGACCTCCGTCGGCACCACCGGCAAGACCGGCCCGAACCTCGACCGGACGAAGCTCGACGCGGCCGCGATCGAGACGCAGATCGCCAACGGCAAGGGCGCGATGCCGGGCTTCGAGGGTCAGATCCCGCCCGCCGACATCAAGACGCTCGCCGAGTTCCTCGCCGAGCAGGCCGGCTCCTAGCCCGGACCGGACCGGCGCCGTCAGCCGACGGCGCGGGCGAGCAGGACGACCGCGGCGACCGCGAGGGCGGCGCCGACGGCCCAGAGCACCGTGCGGAACGCGGCGCCCTCGCTCCGGACCGGCGCGAGCGCGCGCATCCACGCGGGTTCGCCCGGCGTGCGCGGGATCAGCTCGAGGTCCTCGGGCCGGGCCTCGGGGTCCTGCGGGAGCGGGCGCTCGGGCTCGCCGGGGGCGTCGCTCACCCGAGGATGTAGACCGTCGTGAACACGACGACCCACATGACGTCCACGAAGTGCCAGTAGATGCCGGCCACTTCGAGGCCCTTCCAGTTCTCCGGGCCCACACGGCCCTTGAAGATCCGCACCGCGGACACGAACAGGAGGATCAGCCCGATGACGACGTGCGCGCCGTGCAGGCCCGTGAGCGCGAAGAACGACGACGCCGAGGCGTTCGTCTTCGGCGTGAAGCCCAGGTGCAGGTACTCGTTGACCTGCACGAACAGGAACGTCGCGCCGAGCAGGAAGGTCAGCACGATCCCGGCGCGCATGCCGGCCTGGTTGTTGCGCTTGGCCGAGATGTCGGTCCAGTGCATCGTGACCGACGAGGACAGGAGGACCGCGGCGTTCGTCGCGGCGACCGCGACGGGCAGGTCGCCCTCGCCGGGAGGCCACGTGTCGCCCGCGACGACGCGGATGAAGAACATCGCCGCGAAGAAGGCGGCGAAGAGCATGAGCTCCGAGATGATGAAGAGGAGGATCCCGAGCTGCTCGGGATGCACCTTCGAGCTGTGGTGGGCGGCGGGCGGCCCGTGATGGTGGTCGTCGTGCTGGGCGACGGCGGCGGGGATCGCTGCGGCTTCCATGGCTTCCTCTGCGCTCTGCGCCGCGCCGCTAGGCGGTGACGCCGGCGTCCTCGGGCTGGGAGACGATGTGGGTGACGGGCTTGCCGGAGGCCTTGCGCACACGGTCGATGAGATCGGCGCGCAGCCAGCCGGAGCGGGTCTCGGGGTACGTGGAGATGACGATGTCGTCGACCTCGAAGAAGCCGAGCGCGTTCATGGTGGCCGTGTACGGGTCCGGGTCGCCCGTCATGCCGGCCGCGAGGAGGTCGGCGCCGCGGGCGCGGTCGACGACCTGGTCCAGACGCGCCCGGGCGCGCTTCTGCGCGACGCCCTCGCCGCCCTCGAGCGGGACGACGAAGACGAACAGGCGCGCGCGGCCCTCGGGCTCGGCGTCGGCCTCACGCCGCAGCTCGGCGATCAGGGCATCGCTGTTCGTCGTGCGGTTCGCGATGACGAGGGTCGTGTCGAACGGCGAGTTCTCGTCGTCGAGGTCGGTGATGAGGTGCTCGACGGGCATGCCGGTGGCGTCCTCGATCCGCTCCACGAGGTCCCGACGCAGCCATCCGGACGCGGTGGTCGGGAGCGTCGAGACGATGATCTGGTCGGGCTCGTACTCGGCGACCATGTCCATCGTCGCGCTGTACGGATCCGGATCGCCGACCTCGCCGACGGCGTTGATCCCCAGCTCCCGCAGCACGCTGCGGGCCAGATCGACGCGCACCTGGGCGGCCTCGTAGACGGCGTCCTCGTAGATGAAGTTGCCGTGCGTCGGGCTCTTCCGCGGGACGCACACGACGACGCGCACATCGCCCTTGGCGGCCTCCTCACGGGCGCGCGCGACGAGCTTGGGCCCGGTGAGCGTCTCGTTGGCGACGGCGAGGATCGTGCGCACGGTCTACTCCTCCTTCTCAAGGACGGCGGTCGCCGCGCCCCCGGATGACGCCTCGGCGCCGGCGGGGACGTGGGGGGTCTCGGCGTCCTGGAACACGGCGTGCACCGCACCCGGGACGCCGTACTCGTAGGGCCCTCCGACGACGGACGGGATCGAGTCGAAGTTGAAGATCGGCGGCGGCGACGAGACCTGCCACTCGATCGTGAGCGCCTTCCACGGGTTGGAGACGGCGCGGGGGCCGCTGCGCCACGAGGTGATCACGTTGTAGAGGAAGATGAGGGTCGAGAGGCCCAGGACGAACGACGCGACCGACACGATCATGTTCCAGGTCGCGAACTCCTCGGCGTAGTCGTAGACGCGGCGGGGCATGCCCTGGACGCCGATGAGGTGCATCGGCGCGAACGTCACGTTGAAGGCGACGAACGTGAGCCAGAAGTGGATGCGTCCGAGGCGCTCGTTGTACATGCGCCCGGTCATCTTCGGGAACCAGTAGTAGACGCCGGCGAAGATCGTCAGCAGGGACCCGCCGAACAGCACGTAGTGGATGTGCGCGACGATGAAGTACGTGTCGCTGACGTGGATGTCGAGCGGCACCATCGCGAGCATCACGCCCGAGATCCCCCCGAGCGTGAACATCGTCAGGAAGCCGACGGCGAACAGCATCGGCGTGTCCATGTGCAGGACGCCCTGCCACATCGTGCCGAGCCAGGAGAAGATCTTGATGCCGGTCGGGATGGCGATCAGGGCCGTCGTGATCATCATCGGGATGCGGATCCAGTCCTGCATGCCGCTGACGAACATGTGGTG
>DAIPYF010000047.1:0-13527 GCA_036782855.1 Solirubrobacteraceae bacterium | reverse complement strand
TCGAACTCCGGGTCCGTGGAGAAGTCCCACGCCATCGTCGCCTCCGTCGTCGTGTCCGCGGATCTTCGCAGGGGCGGTGGTAGCGTCGCGCCATGGCCCGCGAGCTCGATCTCGACGTCCTCGCCGGCAGCTACGCCGTCGCACGCCTGGACCCCGGCTCACCCGTGCCGGAGTGGGCGTACGACCGCACCCTGTGCGCGCTGGTCCTCACCGCGCGGGAGCTGACCGTCGTCTGTCCCGCGACGGCCGTGCCGGACGACGTGCCCCGCGAGGGGCCGTTCCGCGCGCTCGCCGTCCGCGGACCGCTCGACTTCGCGCTCACCGGGATCCTCGAGGCGCTCGCGCGACCGCTCGCCGAGGCCTCCATACCGATCTTCGCCCTGTCGACGTTCGACACCGATCTCGTGCTCGTCCGCGACGACGACCTCGCCGGCGCGACGGCCGCGCTGCGCGCCGCCGGGCACCTGATCCACGGGTGATCGCGCGGTAGGGTTGGCGCGTGGCCCAGGAGCATTTCGACCGGCTGACCGCGATCGACGCGTCCTTCCTCGCGCAGGAGGGCGCCTCGTCGCACATGCACATCGGCGCCCTCACCGTCCTGGAGGGCCCGCCGCCGCCGTTCGGCGAGTTCCTGGACATCATCCGCGGCCGTCTGCACCTCGTCCCGCGCTACCGCCAGAAGCTGAGCTTCCCGCCGATCGAGACCGGCCGCCCCGTCTGGGTCGACGACCCGGATTTCAACATCGAGTACCACGTGCGCCAGACCGCGCTGCCGCGTCCCGGCAGCCAGGAGCAGCTGTTCAAGCTCGTCTCGCGGATCTTCTCCCAGCAGCTCGACCGCTCCAAGCCGCTGTGGGAGATGTGGGTCATCGAAGGGCTCGAGGGCGGTCGCTGGGCGCTGATCTCCAAGACCCACCACTCCGTCATCGACGGCATCTCCGGCGTGGACCTCGCCACGGTCATGTTCGACCTGACGCCGGAGACGCGCGAGGTCGAGCACCCCGACGAGGCGTGGGAGCCCGCGGCCGAGCCGACGCCCGCCGCGCTCGTCGCCTCCGGCGCGGTCGGCATCGCCCGCACCGCGGTCGGCGCCGCGGGCCGCCTGGTGCGCCTCGCCACGCGGCCGCAGGAGGCGGTGTCCGAGGTGCGCGACGGGCTCGAGGGCATCGGGGAGATCCTCTGGGCGGGTCTGAACCCCGCGCCGGACACGCCGCTGAACGTCGAGATCGGCCCGCACCGCCGCTACCGCGTCGTCCAGGCGGACCTCGCCGATTTCAAGCTCATCAAGGACGAGCTGGGCGGCACCGTCAACGACGTCGTCCTGGCGGTCGTCAGCGGCGCCCTGCGCGAGTGGCTGCGCTCGCGGGGCGTGCGCACGGAGGGGCTCGAGCTGCGCGCCCTCGTCCCGGTGTCCGTTCGCGCAGCGGACGCGGGCGGCGAGCTCGGCAACCAGATCGTCGCGATGCGCGGCCCGCTCCCGGTCTACGTGGACGACCCCGTCGCGCGGCTGAAGGTCGTACGGCAGGGCATGGGCGAGCTCAAGGAGAGCAAGCAGGCAGTCGGCGCCGCCGTCCTCGCCGGCGCGCAGGGCTTCGCGCCGCCGACGGTGCTCGCGCAGGCCTCGCGGCTGAACTTCTCCACGCGGCTCTTCAACCTGATCGTCACGAACGTGCCGGGCCCGCAGTTCCCGCTCTACGTCGCGGGCCGCCGGATGGACGACCTCTACCCGATCGCGTTCCTCCCGAAGGACCACGCGCTCGCGCTCGCGATCATGAGCTACGACGGCGGGCTGAACTTCGGCCTGCTCGGCGACTACGACGCGCTGCCCGACATCGACGCGTTCGCCGACGGCCTGCGCGGCGCCATCGACGAGCTGCTCGAGATCGCGCGCGCGAAGCGCGGATCCACCAACGGCCGCGCCCGCGTCCCCGCCGGTTCCTGACGCCGGCACCGCAGGCGTCGGCGGTCGGGGCCATCGCGCGCGACGAGACGCAGCCGACGACCCCCGCGCCCGCACCGCTCGTCTCCATCAAGGAGGTTGACCCTGAACGTCAGCGGCACCGCGCGCCGAGCTCGGGGCCCGGGTGACGCGCCGTCCGAGGCGGGAGCGGGTGCCGGCCCCCTCGGCCGGTGACGTCGCCCGGGCCCGAACCACCGACGAGCCGAACCCGAACGACCCGAACCAGGCTCAATACCCCAAGGCGAACTTCGCGTCCTCACTCATCTTGTCCGGCGTCCACGGCGGCGTGAAGACCACTTCGGAGCCGACGGACGTGACCCCCTCGAGCTCCGAGACGAACTCGTCGATCTGCTCCTCCACCATCGGGCCGATCGGGCAGCCCGGCGTCGTGAGCGTGTAGACGACGTGCACGTCACCGTCGCTGACGGTGATCCCGTAGATGAGCCCCAGCTCCACGAAGTCCAGTCCGAGCTCGGGATCGATGACGTTCGTGAGGGCCTCTTCGACTTCTTCGACGGTGGGCATGAACGGATTCTACGCCGTGGCTCCCCTCGCTCCCGTCTGCGCTACGGTGCGGCCATCGTCTCCTTGACGGACAACCCACCGGTCCTGCACTGCAGCGGGGACGAGGACCGTTCGACGCAGAGCCTGCGCCGGCCCGCCCTGTCCCGCGCGCTCTCCGTGGACGACGATCTGCTCGTGGACCTGACCGGGCTGTCGTTCGCGGACGCCTCGCTGATGGTCGATCTGGCGATGGTGGCGCGGCGCCTGCGCAAGGCCGGGCGCGGCATGCGGATGTCGGGCGCAGCCCCCCATATCCACACGCTCATCGAGCTGGTGGGCCTGCATCGCCTGCCCGGCGTCCAGGTCGACGGCCCCGCCACCGCCGCCGCCTGGTAACCGCCGCCCGCCCGGGGCGTACTCTGAGACGACCATGCCGCTGCTCATCGCGCTCTTCATCGTCGTCCCGATCGTCGAGTTGTGGGCGATCATCCAGGTCGGCGGGCTCATCGGCGTCGGGCCGACGATCGCCCTCCTGCTGCTCGACTCGCTGCTCGGTGCCTTCCTGCTGCGCCAGCAGGGCCGCCTCTCGTGGGCGCGCTTCCGTCAGACCCTCTCCTCCGGCCGCGTGCCCGCGAAGGAGACCGCGGACGGCGGTCTCGTGATCTTCGGCGGCGCGCTGCTGCTCACGCCCGGCTTCGTCACCGACATCGTCGGCCTGCTCATGCTGATCCCCGGCACCCGGGCGATCATCCGGCGCATCGTCCTGCGCAAGGCGGTCACGGTCGGCGCCGCGAGTGTCGGCGGCCCCGCCGTGTGGACCGTCCGCGGCATGGACTGGGGGATGCGCGGAACGCGCGCCCAGCGCGGGCGCGCCTCGTCGGCCGGTTCGGACCCGAGCGCCCGTCGCGACTACGACGTCGACGGCACCGCGGTCGACACGGACCGCCCGGCACTGCGACCGCAGCCGCAGACCGGCACGTGACGTCCGTCAGCCCCGACCTCGACGCCCCGCACGCCGCCCGCGGGGACGACTTCACGGACGCCGTCACGGTCGCCTTCGCCGACGAGCACGCGGGCGTGTACGGCACCATCCGCCTCGGGCTCGCCGGCGGCGGCGCGGCGAGCGGGCTCGTCGTCCTGTTCCGCGGCGCGGACGTCGCCGCGGTCGCGGCCGAGGGCGGCGTCCCGGTCGACGACGGCTCGGCCTGGGAGCACGTGCAGGCATCGGGCATCGACATGGAGACCCTGGAGCCGCTGCGCCGCTGGCGCCTGGCGTTCGCCGGCCAGGACGCGAGCCTCGACCTCGACCTGGAGGCCTGCGGACCGGCCTGCGCGCTGCTCGAGGACGACGCCGTCGCGCGCGCGGGCGGGATGCTCGGCTTCGAGCAGCCGGTGCGCGTGCGCGGCACCGCGAACGTCGCCGGCACGCGCGTGGCGATCGACGGTCTCGGCCAGCGCGGGCGCTCCTGGGGCAGCCCCGACTGGTCGCGCATCGGTCGCACGCGGACGGTGAGCGCCTGGTTCGGCGAGCACGCGCTGTCGGTGGCCGCGATCGCGAAGGCCGGCGAGAGCGACCACGGCCGCGAGGCGATCAGTGCCACGATCTTCGAGCCCGGCGACGAGGGCTGTGTCCGCGTCGGAGACCCGCGGCTCTCGACGACGTTCGACGACGACGGCCGTCAGCGCCGCGCCTCGCTCGAGCTGTGGATCACCGACGACGGCCCGCCGCGGCGGGCGACCGGCGACGTGCTCTGCGGGACGACCCTGGACCTCGGCCGGATGCGGCTGGACACGGCGTTCCTCACCTGGCGGATGGACGACGCCGCCGGCGTCGGCCGCTACGACGTCCTGCGCCGCGCCGAGGACTGAGCGGCCGGCTCAGTTGTCGGAGCCGAGCCGGTCCCAGAGGTAGAGGTCCAGGCACTCCTGCGCGAGCTCCGAGCAGATCTCCCGGCTCAGATGCGGCAGGACGGTCTCGAGCGCCTGCTCCTCGGAGATGCCGGCGTCGAACGCCTCCTCCCCGCGGAACCCCGCCGCGATCTTCAGCGCCTCGCGCCGGTTGTCGCCGAGCGACGGGAAGACGCCGAGCAGGAAGTCGCGGTTGGCGATCGGCTGGCCGACCTCGAGCGACGCGTGCCAGGCGGCGAGCATCGACAGGTCGTGCTCGTCGAGGTCGGCGACGGCCTTCACGTAGTGCGTCTCGAGCTCCTGCTCGGGGATCGCGTCGACCCAGGCGCGGACGAGCTCGCCGAGCAGCTGGCGGCGGGCCTCACGGCCGACCGACTCGGCGATCACGCGGATGGCGTCCTGGGGTTCGATGAAACAGAGGGGCAACATGCAGCGGCTCCGGGCGACGGAGGTGGGACGGCTGTCGCGCGGGAACGTATGACGCGGACCGGACGACACCGCGGGCCCGACCGGGGCCCCGGGCGTCACTCCAGACCGAGCTCGACCGCCGGGGCGGCGGACGCCGGCGACGGTGCGGGCTCGACCGGAGCGGCCACCGGGGCGGTCGCCGCCGGTACCGCCGCCGTCCGCGTGGCCCGCGGTGTCGTCGCGACGGGCGCGGGCGGGGCCGCCGAGGGGCGGCTCGCGGCGGCCACGCGACGCTCCAGCCGCCGCTCGGCGGCGGCCACGCGGCGTTCGACCTGCTCCTCGATCGTGAGGCGCCGCTGGCTGCCTCCGGCGTCCGCCGGCTCGGCGGCGCGACCGAGCGGCGCCACCGCGACCGCGGGATTCGGCGCCGCCCGGCGCCCGGCCTGATCGACGACGACCGCGCCCCCGCCTGCAACGGCCGCCGATGCGGCGGCGACGGCTGTGACCTTGCCCGTGGAGGCCGAGACCGCGTCGACCGCGATCTGGGCACGGACGAACGAGGAGGCGGCGCGCTCGCCGAGCCAGGTCGTCGCGCTGTCGTAGACCTTGACGAAGAGGTGCCCGGCGGGCTCCAGCGACCCGTGGGCCTGCGCGGCCGCGCCGACCGGCAGCACGATCGCCAGCGGCGTCGCGGAGCGATGCAGCTCGCGCACGACGCCGCGGCACGCCGGGCAGGCGCGCAGATGCGGCCGCAACTCGACGAGCTGCTCACGAGTCGCCTCGCCGTCGACGAGGCTCGAGAGCAGCGGCTGCCAGCGCTCGCACTCCGCACCCGAGGCGATCCCGGCGTAGCGCTCCAGGAAGCTCCGGCGCCCCTCGTACAGGCAGCGGTTGACCTTGGTCCTGCTCCATCCGGTGAGCTCGCCGATCTCCTTGTACGAGTTGCCCTGCGCGCGCAGCCAGAGCGCCCGCACCTCCTGCGGCTTCAGCCGCTGCAGCGCCTCTGCGGACCGGGCGACGGTCTCGAAGGCCGAGGCCCGCTCCTCCGGGGACGGCATGCCGTGCGCCTCGAGCCGGTCGAAGTCCAGGTCGCCGGGGGGAAGGTCGCGCTGGCGCCCGCGGCGCACGGCCATCGCCTCGTGCTTGACGACGGTCCGCAGCCACGACGGCGCCCGCTCGGGGTCGAGCCGGTGCGCGTGCCGCAGCATGATCTCCAGGCCGCGCTGGTAGGCGTCCTGCGCGTCGTCGGCGCACATGCTGTGGCGGCGCGCGAGGCGCAGCAGCCCGTCCGCGTGCAGACGCACGACGTCGACGACGAGCGCGTCGCGCTCGTCGTCCGTGAGTCGCCTGCCCTCGGGAGGGTCACAGGCGTCGATGTCCCCCATCGCATCCATGCTGGTCCGTTCGTCGTGCCGCCGTATCCGTTCGGCGTAGCGCCAGCATGGCGCATGCTCGCCCCCGATGGCGCAGCGAATTGGCGCACCGAGCGGGAATTACCCGGGGGCACAGTGCGCTAGCCTGAAACACCTCTGACCGGATCAACAATGAGAGGATTTCGCCCGATGGCACTGCAGCTCGGCGATACCGCCCCCGACTTCGACGCCGACAGCACCGAGGGTCGCATCAGCTTCCACGACTGGATCGGCGACTCCTGGGCCGTGCTGTTCTCGCATCCCAAGGACTTCACGCCGGTGTGCACGACCGAGCTGGGCTACATGGCGAGCGCCAAGCCGGAGTTCGACAAGCGCGGCGTGAAGATCATCGGCCTGTCCGTCGACGCCACCGGCGACCACGAGCGCTGGGCGAAGGACATCGAGGAGACGCAGGGCACGGCCCCGAACTACCCGATCATCGGCGACGCCGACTTCAACGTCTCCAAGCTCTACGGCATGCTCCCCGGCGGTGTCTCCGGCGACCCGAAGGAGCGCACCCCGGCCGACAACCAGACGGTCCGCAACGTCTTCGTGATCGGCCCGGACAAGAAGATCAAGCTCATCCTCATCTACCCGATGACGACCGGCCGCAACTTCGACGAGGTGCTGCGCGTCATCGACTCGCTGCAGCTCACGGCCAGGCACAAGGTCGCCACGCCGGTGAACTGGCGGCAGGGCGAGGACGTGATCATCGCCGGCTCGGTCTCCAACGACGAGGCCCGCGAGACGTACCCCGACGGGTGGGCGGAGCCGCGGCCCTACATCCGGATCGTGCCGCAGCCCAGCTGAGCGGCTGCTCCGTCGAGGGACCGCGGGCCCGGCCGATCTCCGGCCGGGCCCGCGTCGTCCCCGTCGATGGTCAGGTGCCGACCGGCTGGTCGCCGAGCAGCACGTCGACCTCGATCGGGTTGACGGTGATGTCACCGGCGACGGTCGCCTGGTTGCCCTTGTAACCGACGCCGGCGAACGCCGGATCGGTCGGGGTCGGGAGGCCCGCGACCGTCCCGGTCAGGCCGGCCTTCCGGATGATGTCGGCCAGGTCCGGCGAGCTGTCGGAGCCGCACGGCACCGTGCTGGGGCCAAAGCCCTCCGCCAGGTTGGGGTAGCGCTCCGCGTCGAGGAACGGGACGTTCGTGTTCCCGTTCGTCTGGAGCGTGCCGCCCGTCACCGCCTGGCTGGCGCCCCCGCCGGTGACCTGGACGAGTGACGGGATCTTCGCCGCCGACGCGTCCGTGGACGCGCCCGCGTACGTGTTGAACGGCTTCGACGGGAACAGGCAGGCCGACAGCGCCACCCGGTCCGGGTTGTTCGCGTCGGAGGACACGGTCGCCTTGGCGATCCGGACCTTGCCGTCCTTCGTGATCGCCGGAGCGATCCGCAGGGAGCCCGTCAGCCGCACGCCCGGGATGTAGTTCTGGACCGAGCCGGTGAGGATCTGGCGGCAGTTGTAGTACGCCGCCGGGAAGTCCTCACCCTCGATGAGGCCGGGCTGCTTGAACACGTCATGGTCGACGATCCGCGCGATCGCGTTGATCCTCGTCTGCAGGTTCACCGTGACGTCGATCCCGACGCTCTTCCCCGGGATGTTCCCGAAGAGGTTGGCCTGGCCGCCGGAGTACCCGAGCGTGACGTCCTGAGATCCCTGCGCCGAGGGCAGACCGCCCGGACTCGTCGGCGTGCCGGTGCTCATGTCGACCGAGACCCCACCGGGGGCGATGCCGAGGCTCAGCACCGTCGTGCGGAGCACGGTGTTCGCCGCGTTGTAGTTGAACGGCGTCGGGGCCGCGGGATTGCCGGAGTTCGTCGGCGCCGAACCGGTCGGGAACGGGTTCGGGTTCAGTCCGATCCAGTCGTTGTTGCCGATGACGCCGCCCGCCTGCAGGTTCGCCGGGTCGTCGACCCCCGCGTTGATCGGCAGGAACACGCCGCTCGGGCTCCCGCCCGACGTGTACACCTGATACCCGGGGAGCCCGGCGCCCGTGCCGGAGCCGAAGTCCGCGGGCACGTCGTAGAACAGCGCCTTGTACCCCGCGCCGGCGGGCGCGCCCGCGTACGTCCCGCCCTCGCCGGCGGTCGTCGTCCAGTCGCCGCAGCCCTGCTGGTTGGCCGTGCCGTCGGCGAACGGCTGCAGGGCGGCGAGCGCTCCGCCGGGGTGGGCCAGCGACTTCAGCCAGTTCGCGTCGGAGCGCTTGGCGGTGTCGGCGATGTCGTCGTTCCACAGGAGCGGCACCGACGAGGTCGTCAGCGTCTTGTTGCCCGGGAGGATCTTGATGTTGACGTTGCCCAGGGCACCGCCGTCGTAGGTGTCCTGGAACTCGACGACCGCGGCCAGCGCGCCACCGATGGCGACCGCACGCGTACCGAGCGACGGGCCGAGGTTCACGTCGGCCGAGGGGACCGTACGCTGGTTGAGCGCCGTGCCCTGCTGCAGGCAGTTCGTGCTGAGCGCGACGCCGACGGGATTGCCGCCGACGGTCGGCTGCGGGTTCTGCCCGTTCTCCGTCGTGCACGGGTTGCGCAGGCGAATGGTGACCGGAAGCTTGAAGTTGACCAGCGCCGCGCGCCGCAGGAACGACCTCCTCTTGACCGCACCCGGGTTCTTCTTGACCTGCTTGCGCAGCTCCGCCCGGACCTTCGCCTTCTGCCCCTTGGTGAGCTTCTTGGCGCCTGCCGAACCCGCGAAGGCCCCGACGGCCAACGCCACGCACACGATGATGGAAATGACCCGACGTACCACGGAAGACCCTCCCAGTCGACTCTCCTGTCGCCGCCGTCCTCCCTGACACCGCTCGTGAACGGCGGCAGGCCAATCGTAATCCGACCGCCCGTCGGATGTGAATCGGTAATTCTCCCGGCAGTTCCGGGTCCGTGTCCTCTACGGTCCCGCACGCATGACGGGGCCGCCGCGTCAGGCGAGGTCCGGGTCGTCGCCGTCGTCGCCGTCCCGCTCGCCCGCCAGCTCCAGCGCCTCACGCGCGAGGTCCAGGGCGTCCGGATCCGGCTCGGCGTGCGAGCCACACGTGATGCGCGTCTCGTGCGGGTCGTCGGTCAGCCGTCCCCAGTTGACGAGCGCGAGGTCGAGCGCCGCGGCCGGGAGCGCGCAGGCGGTCGCCAGGTCGGCGGCACGGCGCGCGACGAGCAGCAGGTCCCCGATGCCGAACACGCGCTTGGCGGCCACGACGGCCGGATCGCGGTCCGCGCCGAGCAGGTGCAGGGCGGCGGCGCGCAGATCCGCGAGGCCCAGCGCGCCGGCGGTGAGCAGGATCTCGTAGCGCTGCCCGCGCCCGAGGCCGGGCAGCGCGAGCCGCTCGAAGGCACGGTCGAAGCGGCGCTCGGGCGTCCATGCCGCCTCGCCGGCCAGCGCCGCGACCTGTCCTCCCGCGCGCTCCGCCCAGGTCCGGTAGGCCGCGAGCGCGCGGTCGGCGCTCGCCGCGTCGGTGGCCCCACGCGGGCCGAACCGCGCGCCCTCCAGGCGCGGAAGCTCGCCCGTCGCCCACGGTACGCGCAGCGCCTCGATCTCAGCAAAGGCGTCGTCCTCACCCGCGAGCGGGCCGACGAGCCCGGTGAGGAACGTGAGCCACAGCGCCTCCTCGAGGTCGCCCGCCGCCGCCAGCCGCGCCGCCTCTCCGTAGAGCCCGGGGGGCGCGTCGCCCTGCAACTCGGTCAGCCGCGCCGTCGCGAACGCCAGCTCCTGCGCGAGCAGCTCGGCGTCCGCGGTCGCCCGCAGGCCGGGGACCAGGACGCTCGCGTACCCGTCGTCGGCGGCGCGCGCCAGCCGCCGCACGCGCACATTCCCGGTGGGGGCGCGGCGCCGGCCGGGGCCGGACCGGCGCACCCCGGCCGGTGCCGCCGGCCCGGAGCCGGTGCGCCGCGGCGGCGCCTTCGCACGCCGCTCCTGCTCACGCTTGCGCGAGCAGATCGGGCAGGTGGACTCCAGGCGCCGGTGGCGGCAGAACGACGTCACGCGGCGAGTCTAGGCACGACGCAGCACCGGGGCGAAGACGCTCGTGAGCAGTTCGACCGGCCCGTCCACGTCGATCGGCTCGCGCGCCACCAGCCGGACGCCGACCTCGACGCCGGCGCCCACCATGGCGGCCGCGAGCAGCTCCGAGTCGTGCGGGGCCAGGATGCCGTCGGCGACGCCCTGCTCGAGGTCCGCGCGCAGTTCCTCCCCCCCCGCCCCGACGGCCGGCTCGTCGAACATCGCACGGATCGTCCCGGCGTTGCGGCTCATCAGCTCGAGGGTCTCGCGGTCACTCGCCAGGTACTCGAGGTAGGCGCGGAAGCCGTCGGCGACGAACTCCTCGACCGTGGCCGCGCCGCGCCGCGCCTCGCGCACGCGCACGCGGATCTCCCCCGTGGTCTCGTCGAGGATCTCGCGCAGCACCGACTCCTTGTCGGGGAAGTAGTTGTAGAACGTCCCCGAGGCGAGGTCGGTGCGCCGGATGATGTCGCGCACGCTCGCCGCGCCGAAGCCGATGTCCGCGAACACCACCCGCGCCGCGGCGAGGATGGCGGCGCGGTTGGCGGCCTTCGTCGCCTCGCGCTTGCCGGCGGCCGGCGCGTCGATGGCGGGTGCCTCGCTCACGCCGCCGCCGGTTCGGCCTCGGCGGCCGCGAGCGGCCGCACCGGGAGCGCGAACCCGCGGGCGCGCGCCCGCTGCTCGCCCGCCTGGATCTCCTTGGCGAGGTCGGCGAGGTAGTCGTCGAAGTCGACCTGGATCGTGTGGCGCTTGGAGGCGACGTAGCGCTTCTGCATCGCGGCGAGGTCCTCGGCGATGAAGCGGCGCATCTCGGCCTCGGCCGGCAGCGCGTACTCGCCCTTGAGGTACTCCGCGACCCAGCGGCCCTGGGCCTCTGCGAGCGGCATGACCGCGCCGAGCGGCTGCAGCAGCCCGATGAAGAAGAGGTTCGGGATGTCCGGGTGGAAGACGCGGCGGTAGAGCTCGATCCGGTTGTCCTTCGCGGAGAGGAACTCCTCGTCGAAGAACGGGAACGTGATCTTGTAGCCGGTGCAGTACACGACGACGTCGGCGTGCACCCGCGTGCCGTCCTCGAACTCGACCATGTCGCCGTCGAGGCGGCGGATGTTGGGCTTCACCAGCACGGCGCCGTGCGTGATGCGATCGAGGATGCGGCCGGAGATCGTCGGGTGCGCCTCGCCGAAGGCGTGGTCGGGCTTGGGGAGACCGAACTTCTGCGGGTCGCCCGCGTACAGCCGGACGAGATGGTGGATCGCCTTCTGGCGCAGCTTGAACGGGATCCGCGGGTCGTTCCGCAGCTGATCGGTCGGCTTCCCGAAGAGGTACTTCGGGATGATCCAGGCGCCGCGCCGGGCCGCGAGGTACGTGGTCCTCGCGACGTACGACGACTCGACGGCGATGTCCATCGCGCTGTTGCCCATGCCGAGCACGACGACGTCCTTGTCGTGCAGGCCGTCCGGGTTCATGTACGCGTGGGCGTGCATCTGCTCGCCCTGGAAGCCCTCACTGCCCGGAAAGGCCGGCTCCGGCCAGCGCGGATCCCAGTGGTGGCCGTTGGCCACGAGCAGCGCGTCGTAGCGTTCGACCGTGCCGTCGGACGCCGTGATCGTCCACGTCCCGTCCTCCGCGCGCCCGGCGTGTTCGACCTTCGTCTCGAACCGGATCCGGTCGCGGATCCCGAAGTGGTCGACGTAGTCGTCGAAGTAGGCCGCGATCTGGTCGTGCCGCGGATAGTCGGGGTAGGACTCGGGCATCGGATGGTCCGAGTACTCCATCTTCAGGCGCGAGGTGTTGATGTGGAGGTCGCGATAGCACGCCGACATGCCGTTGGAGTTCTCGTAGACCCAGTTGCCGCCGATGCGGTCCGACGCCTCGTAGCACGTGACGTCGAAGCCCTGTTCGGCGAGGGTCTTCAGGGCGGTGATGCCGGAGGAGCCCGCGCCGATCACGGCGATGCGGGGCAGCGAGGAACTCATGTCCGCGATGCTATCGCGAAAGTGACGCAGGCGTCAGCTTTGCGTCGGCGCCCGCGAGATGGCGCTCGACCATCCGCGCGCACTGGCGGCCCTCGTTGATCGCCCAGACGATCAGCGACTGCCCGCGGCGCGCGTCACCGGCGGCGAACACGCCCGGAACCGAGGTCTCGTACGTCCCGGCGCGGATGTTGCCGCGCTGGTCCAGGTCGCATCCGAGCTGGTCGACGATCCCGTCCCGCTGCGGATGGACGAAGCCCATCGCCAGCAGGACGAGATCGGCCTGGAGCTCGCGCTCCGTGCCCGGCACGGGGCCGAACGGCGGGCCCGCCTCGGCCTGCGCGATGTGCTGCGCGCGGACCTTGCCGTCCGCGCCGCCGAAGTGCGTCGTGACGACGGAGAAGTCCTGCTCGCCCTTGCCGATGCCCTGGGCCTCCTCCATGGCGTAGGAGAGGCGGAACTTCTGCGGCCAGAGCGGCCACGGGGTCCGGTCGTCCGGTCGCCTGGCCGGGGGCTCGGGGAGCAGCTCGAGCTGCGTGACGGACAGCGCGCCCTCCCGGATCGAGTTGCCGACGCAGTCCGCGCCGGTGTCGCCGCCGCCGACGACCACGACGTGCTTGCCGGCGGCCGTGATGACCGGGTGCTCGGGGACCTCGGCGCGCGGCTCGGGGCCCTCCTGCGTGGCGACCCAGCGGTTGCGCACGTAGAGATAGTCCATGGCGAAGTGGATGCCGTCGAGCTCGCGGCCGGGCACCGGTAGGTCGCGCGGCACGCGCGACCCGATCGTCAGGACGACGGCGTCGAACTCGGCGCGCAGCTCGTCGCCCGTGACGTCGCCGCCCACGTCGACGCCGCAGCGCAGCTCGACGCCCTCGTCCACGAGCTGCTGCACGCGGCGCTCGATGATGCGCTTCTCGATCTTGAAGTCCGGCACGCCGAAGCGCACGAGCCCCCCGGCCGACTCGTCGCGCTCGAAGAGGACCACGCGGTGCCCGGTGCGGCGCAGCTGCTGGGCCGCGGCCATGCCCGCGGGACCGGACCCGACGACGGCGACACTGCGCCCGCTCTCGGCCTTCGGCGGCTGCGGCGTGACCCAGCCCTCGTCCCAGGCGCGGTCGATGATGCTGTTCTCGATCTGCTTGATCGAGACGGCGTCGCCCTCGTTGATCTCCAGGACGCAGGCGGCCTCGCACGGCGCGGGACACAGACGCCCGGTGAACTCGGGGAAGTTGTTCGTCGCGTGCAGCTGCGCGATCGCGCGCCGCCACTCGCCGCGGTAGACGAGGTCGTTCCAGTCGGGGATGAGGTTGCCGAGCGGGCAGCCGTTGTGGCAGAACGGCACGCCGCACTCCATGCAGC
>DAIPYF010000046.1:12814-13576 GCA_036782855.1 Solirubrobacteraceae bacterium | reverse complement strand
CGCCGCGACTTCTTCGAGCACACGAGCCCCGGGGGCTCCACGCCGTCCGACCGCGCGCTGCGCGCCGGCTATCGCGGCCTGTACGTCGGCGAGACGATCGCCTTCGCGGTCGGTGACGACGCGACGCCCGCCGGTGCCGTGCGGGGATGGCTGGAGTCCGGCCCGCACCGGCGCGTGCTCCTCGACCCGGACATGCGGCACGTCGGCGTCGGCATCGCCGGCGGCGCACCGGCCGACGACGGCACGACGATCGTGCTCGACGTCGGCGGCCCGGCCTGACCGAACGTCCAGACGCCGCAGCGCGCTGCACGGGTTCGGCGCCGGACCCTGTGCACTGACGCGACGCTCACCGTGACGGCGGCCGCGGGGGCGACTCTTGACGGTGATGCGCCCCATGGTCGTCACGACGCTGCTCGTCGCCGGAGCGCTGGCATTCCCCGGCGCCGCGTCCGCACGGGGCTGCGCGGACGCGCACGCCTCGGTCGCCGCCGCCGGCACGGCCGGCCAGGCCCACGCGGTCCTGTGCCTCATCAACCACGCGCGCGTCTCGCACGGCCTTCCCCGTCTGCGGGCGAGTGCCGCGCTGACGCGCGCCGCGCGGGCCCACTCCGGCGACATGGTGCGCCGCCGCTACTTCGACCACACGAGCCCCGGCGGCAGCGACCCGCTGCAACGCGCCCGGCGCGCCGGCTGGCGCGGCTACGCCCTCGGCGAGACGATCGCCTACGGCGGCGGCGCCCTCGGCACCGCCGCCGTCACGGT
>DAIPYF010000046.1:0-12766 GCA_036782855.1 Solirubrobacteraceae bacterium | reverse complement strand
CCGCCGCATCCTGCTCCGGCGCGGCCTGCGCGAGATCGGCATCGGGGTCGCGCCCGGCATGCCGGACGGCGAGGCCGGCGACGGGATGACCGTGACCGCCGACGTCGGCGCGCGGTAGCGCCGCTACAGGACGTCGCCCCGCACCGCGACGCCGCTGAGCAGCGGGCTCACGATGCGCGGGGACTTCGGGAAGCGCCCGATGCGGTGGCGCTCGACGTCGAGTCCGGAGGACGCGATCGTCGCGAGCGTGTCGCGGTTGCAGTTGCAGCCGCCGGCGAGGGTGCGCCAGACCGGCGCCCAACGGTCCTGCGTGCGCGCGAGCGCCGGGTCGTCGCTGCGCACGTGCTCGAGGAAGAGGTACCGGCCTCCGGGCTTCAGCACGCGGGCGATCTCGTCGACGGCGCCGGCGGGATCGTCGGCCTCGCAGAGGACGAGCGTCCCCGTGACCGTGTCGAACGTCGCGTCGTCGAACGGCAGGCGCTCGACGGCGGCGTCGACGACCTCGACGGGCGCGGGCGCCGTGCCGGCCTTCGCCTCGATCTGGCGGCGCATCGGCTCGTGCGGCTCGGTGAGGACGAGGCGCGTGATCCCCGCGCGCGGGTAGGACGGGATGTTCAGCCCCGTCCCGGCCCCGATCTCGAGCACGTCCCCCTGCGCGAGCGACAGCGCGTCGCGGCGTGCGTCGGCGAGCCCGGCCTCCTGGCTGCGCTTCATGACGATGCGGTCGTAGACGAGGGCTCCGAGGCGGTTCACGGGCGTGAGCCTACCCGCTCGCGCCGGGCGGCCCGCCCGCCCGCGCCTGCGATACGCTCGCCCGATGTTGCTCGCAGAACTCAGCTACGCGATGAAGTTCAACATCGGCCTGATCGGGGTGTTCTTCGTGGTGTTCCCGCTCCTGGTCAACGGCCTGATCGGCTTTGCGGCCGCGCAGGCGATGGTCGAGAAGCGCGAGAACGACCGCTTCCTCGAGGAGCACCGCATCCCCGGGCACGACATCTAGGCCGCGGGAGCGCGCCGCCCGATACGGTCGGCTCATGACGCGTCCCGTCGCCCTCGTCACCGGCGCCGCACAGGGGATCGGCCTCGAGACCGCCAAGCGTCTCGCCGCCACCCACCGGCTCGCGCTGCTCGACCTCAACGCCGAGCTCCTGGACGAGATCCGCCCGCTCTGCGGAGATGACGCGGTCGCGGTCGTCTGCGACATCGCCGAGCAGGATCAGGTGACCGCCGCGGTCGCGGAGGTCGTGGAGGAGTGCGGCGGGATCGACGTGCTGTTCTCGAACGCCGGGATCGGCGCCGGCGGGTCGCTGCGCCATCTGGACCCGGAGGTCCTCGAGGCGATCATCGACGTGAACCTCATCGGCAACTGGCGGGTCATCCACGCCTGCCTGCCGCACATCGTCGACCGCCGCGGGTACATCCTCGCGAACGCCTCGGCCTCGGCGATCCTGCCGGCGATGGGCCTCGGCCCGTACGCGGCGAGCAAGGCGGGGCTCGAACAGCTGATGAACGTCCTGCGCGTCGAGGTCGGGTACCTCGGCGTCGACGTCGGCGTCTCGTACTTCTGGTTCATCGAGACGGACATGGTCCAGGGCGCAGAGCGCGAGATGGGCGACCTCGGAAGGTTCCGCAAGGACCTGCCCGGCCCGCTCTCGCAGATCATTCCCCTGAGCGAGGCCGTCGACGCCATCGTCGCGGGCATCGACGGTCGCCGGCGGCGGGTCGTCGCCCCCCGCTGGGTCGAGATCGCCTACCGCCTGCGCGGCTTCCTCGGCCGCCTCGCGGAGCGCGACGCGCCGAAGGTCGCGCCCCCGCTCGACGCGGCGACGCTGAAGCGCGTGCGGGACGTCGGCGACTTCGACGCCGCGTTCCGCCCGTCGGTGCCCGCACACCAGGCGGCGGCGCACCACGTGCACCACGACCTGCATACCTGATTTAGATTACGCGTATTTTGTAGCCGGTATCCTGCCGGCATGCCCGCGCTTCAGGTTCGCTCGTGACCGCCCCGCTCTGGGTCTGGATCGCGTTCACCGCGTTCCTCGTCGCCATGCTGCTGCTCGATCTGCTCGTGCTGCACCGGGAGGCGCACGAGGTGTCGCTGAAGGAGGCGACCTGGCTGAGCGCCCTCTGGGTCGGCCTGGCGCTGGCGTTCGCGGCCGGGTTGTTCGCCGTCTCCGGCGCGCAGGCCGGGACCGAGTTCATCACCGGCTATCTGATCGAGAAGTCGCTGTCGGTGGACAACGTCTTCATCTTCGCGTTGATCCTCGGGACGTTTGCGGTTCCGCTCCGGTACCAGGCGCGGGTGCTGCTCTGGGGCATCGTGGGGGCACTCGTCCTCCGGGCCGTGTTCATCGTGATCGGCGCCGGCCTGCTCGAGCGGTACGACTGGGTGGTCTACGTCTTCGCGGCGCTCCTGATCGTCACCGGCATCCGCCTGGCCGTCGGCAAGCACGAGCAGATCCAGCCGGAGCGCAACCCGCTGGTCGGGCTGATACGGCGCGTCGTACCGATCACCCGGGAGTTCCACGGCGAGCGACTGTGGGTGCGGCGCAGCGCACTGACCGACGGCGACGTCCCGGACGGGCGCCCGCCGCTGCTCGGCGTCTGGGTCGGCACCCCGATGCTCGCGGTGCTCGCCACCGTGATGACGACGGACGTGGTGTTCGCGCTGGATTCCATCCCCGCGATCTTCGCGGTCACCACGAGCACCTTCATCGTGTTCACCGCCAACGCGTTCGCGCTCATGGGCCTGCGGGCGCTCTACTTCATGCTCGCCGGCGCGATGGAGCGCTTCGTCTATCTGAACATCGGCCTCGCGTTCACGCTCGTCTTCGTCGGCTCGAAGTTCATCTACAGCGATCTCGTCGGGAAGCCCCCGGCGTGGACCTCGCTGACCGTCATCGTCCTGGCCGTCGGCATCTCGATCGCCGCCTCGCTCTGGCGCACGCGCGATCACGACGGGGCGGGAGCCGCGCCCGCCACCAGCCACTGACGGCGGTCAGGCGCCCGGCAGGCCGGCGGCGCCGACCCGCGCGCCCGAGACGATCAGCGCGCGCGCACGATCGAGATCAAGCCCGCCGCCCGCGCTCAGCGCGCCGCGCACGTGGCCGTCCTCGAGGTACCAGACGCCGAACGTCCCGTCCTCCATCGTCCCGGTGACGACCTCCTCGTCCCAGGCGTACGCCGGGCCGACGGACTCGAGGGCGAGCCAGTCCGCGAGATCGCTGTAGAAGTACGGCACCGCGCCGAACGGCTCCTCCGCGCCCATGATCGCCCGCGCGACGTGCGCGCCCTGCTCCTTGGCGTGCTCGGTGTGCTCGACGCGGATCCGCCGGCCGCCGTGCACGACGCTCGCGTACTCGCACACGTCGCCGGCGGCCCACACGCGCGGCGCGCTCGCACGCAGACCCTCGTCGCAGCGCACACCGCCCGTCTCCCCCAGCTCCAGCCCGGCGGACCGGGCGAGCATGACGTCGGGCGTGACGCCGACGCCGCAGACGACGAGGCCGGCGGGGATCTCGCGCCCGCCCTTCGTGACGACGTGCTCGACGCGCTCCTCGCCCGCGAACCGCTCGACCTCGTCGCCGTGGACGATCGCGACGCCGTGCTCGGACAGCACCCCGCGCACGTATGCCCCGACCTGCCGGCCGCTGGTGCGCTCCATCGGCTCGTCCTCGAGCATCACGATCGTCACCTGCTTGCCGGGCTTCGTGAGCGATGCGGCGCCCGCCCACCCGCTGTCGGACCCGCCGACGCACACCACGCGCGCGGCCTCGTCCAGCTCACCGCGAATGGCGTCCGCATTGCCGTAGGCGCGCACGTAGTGGATGCCGTCGAGCTGCGTCCCGTCGACCTGCAGCCGGCGCACCATCGCGCCGGTCGCGACGAGCGCGTGCTCGTAGCCGACCGTCTCCTTCGTGGAGAGCGTCGCCTCGCGCGCCTGCGTGTCGAGCTTCATGACGCTCGTGCGCGTCAGCAGCTCCACGGGCGCGGTGTCGAACCAGCCGGCCTCGGGATGGTGCGCCACGTCGCGGTCATGCTCCCCGCGCAGGTACTCCTTCGTCAGCGACGGCCTGTCATACGGCGGGTCGAGCTCGCGCCCCGCCAGCAGCACGCTGCCGCCGAATCCCCCGTCCACGAGCTCGCGCGCGGCGGCCGCGGAGGCCACGCCGCCGCCGATGAGGAGGACGTCCACGGTGCGATCGGGCATGGCCGGAGACCCTAGCGAGGGCGCTGCGGCGCTACGTTTGATGCATGTCCGATGAACCGACGAACCTCATTCCGGCCGACGAGCCGGTCATCGACCTGCAGCTCACCGCGGCGGAGATGAAGCTCACCCACACAGCGCTGAAGACGTACTTCGACGATCTGGGCAACGAGGAGAGCGAGATCCACACGCTGATCCGCGGGATCCTCGGGCGCCTTCCCGGCGAGCACGACATGCGCGCGATCGACCTCGACGCGGAGCTCGCCAAGCTGCGCAAGCTGCGCGGCGACGCGTGAGCGCCACCCGCGACGACCTGCGCAACGTCGCGATCGTCGCCCACGTCGACCACGGCAAGACGACGCTCGTCGACGCGCTGCTGCACCAGAGCGGCGCGTTCGGCGCCCACGAGGAGGTCGAGACCCGTGTGATGGACTCGATGGACCTCGAGCGCGAGCGCGGCATCACGATCCTCGCGAAGAACACCGCGGTCGACTACAAGGGCGTGAAGATCAACATCGTCGACACGCCCGGACACGCCGACTTCGGCGGCGAGGTCGAGCGCAGCCTGGAGATGGTGGACGCCGTCCTGCTGCTCGTGGACGCCGCCGAGGGCCCCCTGCCGCAGACCCGCTTCGTCCTGCGCAAGGCGCTCGAGGGCGGGCTCCCGGTGATCCTCGACATCAACAAGGTGGACCGCCCGGACGCGCGGATCGACGAGGTCCTGCACATGGTCGAGGACCTGTTCCTGGACCTCGACGCGCACGAGGACCAGCTCGGCTTCCCGGTCGTCTACACGGACGCCAAGCGCGGCTGGGCCTCGCTGGATCCGACGGTCCCCGGCGACAGCCTGGAACCGCTCTTCGACCTGCTGCTCGAGCACGTCCCGCCGCCGAGCTACGAGCCCGACCATCCGCTCCAGGCGATGGTCACGAACCTCGACGCCTCGCCGTACCTCGGGCGCCTGGCGATCTGCCGCGTGCGCCACGGGACCATCACGAAGGGCCAGCGCATCGGCTGGTGCCGCGCGGACGGCACGGTGCAGTCCGGCCAGCTCGGCGAGCTCTTCATCACCGAGGCCCTGGACCGCGTGCCCGCCGAGTCCGCGGGACCCGGCGAGATCATCGCCGTCGCGGGCCTGGACGACGTCACGATCGGCGAGACGCTCGCCGACCCCGACGACCCGCGCCCGCTCCCCGTCATCACGGTCGACGAGCCGTCGCTGTCCATCACCCTGGGCGTGAACACGTCGCCGATGGCCGGCCGCGAGGGCAAGAAGGTGACGGCTCGCCTGATCAAGGCGCGGCTGGACCGCGAGATCATCGGCAACGTGTCGATCCGCGTGAACGACACCGAGCGCCCGGACGCCTGGGAGGTCCAGGGCCGCGGCGAGCTGCAGCTCGCGGTGCTGGTCGAGCTCATGCGCCGTGAGGGCTTCGAGCTGACCGTCGGCCAGCCGCGCGTGCTGGAGCGCACGATCGACGGCAAGCGCCACGAGCCGGTGGAGCGGATGTCGATCGACGTCCCCGAGGACTACGTCGGCGTCGTGACGCAGCTGCTCGCCCTGCGCAAGGGCTCGCTGGAGCAGATGGTCAACCACGGCCAGGGCTGGGTGCGCATGGAGTACCTCGTCCCCGCGCGCGGCCTGATCGGCTTCCGCACGGAGTTCCTCACCGAGACGCGCGGCACCGGCCTCATCCACCACGTGTTCGACGGGTGGGCGCCGTGGTTCGGCGAGCTGCGCACGCGGCCCAGCGGCTCGCTCGTGGCCGACCGCACCGGCAAGGCGACCGGGTTCGCTCTCTCCTCGCTCCAGGAGCGCGGCACGCTGTTCGTCTCCCCCGGCGACGAGCTCTACGAGGGCATGATCGTCGGCGAGAACAGCCGCTCGGAGGACCTCGACGTCAACGCGGTCCGCGAGAAGCACCTCACGAACATGCGCTCGGCCGCGGCGGACGTCCTGGAGCGGCTCGTGCCGGCGAAGATCCTGTCGCTCGACCAGGCGCTGGAGTTCCTGCGCGAGGACGAGTGCGTCGAGGTGACCCCCGAGTCGATCCGCCTGCGCAAGGCCGTGCTCGACAAGGTCGGGCGCGTGAAGGCCGGGCGCCGGGCGCGCACCACCTGACGACCGGCCCGCGTCGTACCGTTGCCACGCAACTCGCCCGTCCCCCAGCGGAGGTCCATCGCATGTCCACGAACGTCCCCGACGCCCTGAAGGAGTTCCGCAGCCTCTGGTGGCTGTTCGTCGTCTTCGGGCTCCTCACCGTCGCCGCCGGCATCATCCTGATCGTCTGGCCCGGCCCCTCGCTCGTCACGATCGCCGTGATCATCGGCATCTTCCTGCTCGTCGACGGCGTGATCGACGTGATCCTCTCGATCGCCGGCAAGGGCGAGGGCCGCGGGCTCGTCGCCGTGCTGGGCGTGCTGAGCATCATCGCGGGCCTGATCATGGTCAAGCACCCGTTCTCGGCGCTCGCCGTGCTCGTGATCATCATCGGCATCTGGTTCATCGTGGCCGGCGTCGTGCGGTTCATCTCGGCGTTCTCCGGCGACGAGGGCCGCGGCACGAACGTCGTCGTCGGCATCCTCGACGTCCTCGCCGGCATCATCGTGCTGGCCTGGCCGGACCTGAGCCTCAAGACGCTCGCGGTCCTCGCGGGCATCGTGTTCGTCATCCGCGGCGTCGCCTTCGTCTGGGGCGGCCTGCAGGTGCGCAAGCTGCCGAAGGACCCCGGCGGCGGCCTCGCGCCCGCCGTCGCCTGACCGCACCGGCGTCCGGGGGGCGCGCGCCCGCGCCCCCCGGACGAACCTTTCGGCGCCGTTCGGGAACTCGTTACGAACGCTGAAGGTGACGCTCCCACCCTGGAGGCATGAACGCCTCCAAGTTCCTCGCGGCCCTCACGACCGTCGTGCTCGCCGCCATCGGCGGCGCCGCGGTCTTCCCCTTCGCCGCCGCTCCCCGCACCGCCTCCCCCGCCGCCGCGCCCGCCCCGCGCGTGCCCGTGTCGGACCTCGCGCAGCCCGCTGTCCCCACGCCGTCCGCTGCGGCGGCCGAGGCCGCCGACCCCAAGGCCGTCTACGAGGGCGCGAAGGCGTCCGTCGCCGAGATCCGGGCGCAGACGGCTCAGGGTGAGAGCACCGGCACCGGCTTCGTCGTCTCCTCCGACGGCCTCCTCGTCACCAACGCCCACGTCGTCGACGGCGCCGGGGACATCACCGTGAAGCTCGGCACCGACGGGACGACGCTCCCCGCGCAGCTGCTCGGCGGCGACCCGTCGCAGGACCTCGCCGTCCTGCAGGTCGATCCCGGTCCGGGCGGCCTGACCGCGCTGCGGCTGGCGAGCGACCCCGTCGAGGTCGGCGACCCGGTGTACGCGATCGGCAGCCCGTTCGGGCTCTCGCAGACCTTCACGAGCGGCATCGTCTCCGCGGTGGGCCGCGACATCCAGGCGCCCGACGGGTCCGCCATCACCGACGTCCTCCAGACCGACGCGGCGATCAACCCGGGCAACTCGGGCGGTCCGCTGCTCGACGCGAGCGGCGCCGTGGTCGGCGTCAACTCCCAGATCGCCAGCCGCGGCGGCGGCAACGACGGCATCGGCTTCGCGATCCCCGCGACGACCGTGCAGGCGCTGCTCGCGCAGGCGACGGCCGGCGCGAGCAACGCGGCCGACGGCCAGAGCGCCTCCGGGATCGAGTCCTAGACCGCGCGGCCGCGTGCGGCGCGCAGACGCCGCACGAGCGCGTTCGTCGCCGGATCGTGACCGAGGTCCGGCGGCGCGTCGGCGGTCAGCTCGTCGGCGATCGCGCCGGCGAGCACCTTCCCGAGCTCGACGCCCCACTGGTCGAACGAGTCGATTCCCCAGAGGACGCCCTCGGTCAGCGCACGGTGCTCGTAGAGCGCGACGAGCATCCCGAGCGCCCGCGGGGTGATCGGGCCGTCGACGAGCAGCACGCTGCTCGGCCGGTCGCCCTCGCACACGCGATGGGGGACCTGGTCCTCCGGGATGCCGAGCGCGCGCAGCTGCTCGGCGGAGCGGCCGAACGCGAGCGCCTCGGCCTGGCCGAGCAGGTTGGCCATCAGCAGGTCGTGATGCAGGCCCACCTCGCGCCGCGGCTGCGTGAACGCGAGCAGCTCGGCGGGCACGATCTCGGTGCCCTGGTGCAGCAGCTGGTGGAAGCTGTGCTGGCCGTTGGTCCCCGGCTCGCCCCACAGCACCGGCGAGGTGTCCCAGCGCACCGGCGTCCCGTCGAGCATCACGTGCTTGCCGTTGCTCTCCATCTCGAGCTGCTGGAGGTAGGCGGGGAACCGCGCCAGCTCCTGCGCGTACGGCAGGACCGCGACCGTCCGGTGCCCCATGAGGTTGCGATTCCAGACGCCGAGCAGCCCCAGGAGGACGGGGAGGTTCTCCTCCAGCGGAGCGGTGCGCAGGTGCTCGTCGATGGCGTGGAAGCCGGCGAGCAGCTCGCCGAACGCCGCGGGCCCGATCGCGATCATCGTCGAGAGGCCGATCGCCGAGTCCATCGAGTAGCGCCCGCCGACCCAGTCCCAGAACCCGAACATGTTGTCCGGGTCGATGCCGAAGGCGGCGACGCCCTCGGTGTTCGTGGACAGCGCGACCATGTGCTGCGCGACGGCCGCCTCGCCGAGCGCCGCGGTGATCCAGTCGCGCATCGTGTGCGCGTTGGTCATCGTCTCGAGCGTCGTGAAGGTCTTCGACGCGATGATCACGAGCGTCTCCGACGGGTCCAGGCCGCGCGTGACCCGCACGACATCGCTGCCGTCGACGTTGGAGAGGAAGCGCACCTCCAGGTCGTCCGGCGTGTCGGCGTCGAGCGCGAGGGCGGCCATCTCCGGCCCGAGGTAGGACCCGCCGATCCCCACGTTGACGATGGTGCGGATGCGCGCGCCGGTCGCGCCCCGCCAGGCGCCGGAGCGCACGCGCTCGGCGAGGTCCGCCATGCGGTCCAGCACGTCGTGCACCGCGCCGACGACGTCCTCGCCCCCGGTCGCGATCCGGGTGCCGCGCGGCGCCCGCAGCGCGACGTGGAGCACCGCCCGGTCCTCGGAGACGTTGATGTGCTCGCCTGCGAACATCGCCGCGATGCGCTCCTCCAGGCCGGCCTCGCGCGCCAGCCGCACGAGCAGCGCGAGCGTCTCCGACGTCACGCGCTGGCGCGTGACGTCGAGCAGCAGGCCCTCGGCCTCGAACGTCAGCGCGTCGGCGCGCCCGGGATCAGCGTCGAACAGGTCGCGGAGCGTGCGCCCCGACAGCTCCCGCGCATGCGTCTCGACGGCCGGCCACGACGGCAGCCGGTCGAGCGCGCTGGCACCCGGCGCCATGGCTCAGCCCCCCGCCGCGACGGTCGCGCGCTTCCCGGCGATGCTGGCGAGCAGCGAGTGCCAGCTCGCGACGAACGAGTCGGCTCCCGCCTGCTGCAACTCCGCGGCGTAGGTGGCGACGTCGACGCCCGCGGCGGCGAACCGCCCGAGCAGCTCCTCGGCGTCGCCGCCGCCGGCCGCCATCAGCTGCGGCGGCGCGGCGCCGTGGTCGGCGAACGCCAGCAGCGTCGCCTCGGGCATCGTGTTGACGGTGTACGGCGCGGCGAGCCCGTCGATGTAGAGCGTGTCCGAGGCCTCCGGGTCCTTCGTCCCGGTGCTCGCCCACAGCAGCCGCTGCGGCCGCGCGCCGGCGTTCATGAGCTTCTGCATCCGCGGTGAGGCGAGCAGGTCGAGGTACGCGCGGTAGGCGCGCCCCCCGATCGCGAGCGCGAGCCGGTGGCGCAGCTCGGGCGGCACATCCGCGTTCGCCTTCACGTCCCACCGGCTCATGAACAGCGATGCGACCGACGGCACGTCGGGCGGCAGCCCGTCGGCGATCCGCCGCTCGATGCCGGTCATCCACGCGTCGGCGGCGGCGAGATGGTGCTCGCTGGAGAAGAGCAGCGTCACGTTCACCGGGATGCCCTCGTGGATCGCGGTCGCGATCGCGGGCAGGCCCTGCGGCGTCCCGGGGATCTTGATGAAGACGTTCGGGCGCTCCATCCGCGCGGACAGCTCGCGGGCCTGCGCGATCGTCGCGTCCGTGTCGAACGCGAGCTCCGGGGAGACCTCGAGCGAGACGTAGCCGTCGAGGTGATCGGTGCGCTCGTGCACCTCGGCGAACTCGTCGGCGGCGCGCCGCAGGTCGTCGATCGCGAGGTCGAAGAACACCTCCTCGTCGGTGCGGGCCGGGTCGCGCCCGACCTCGGCGATCTGGCTGTCGTAGGCGCCGGACGCCTCGATCGCCTTGTCGAAGATCGTCGGGTTCGACGTGAGGCCCGTGACGGTCAGCTCGTCGACGTACCCGGTGAGCGTCGCGTCGTCGAGCATGGTCCGGGTGATGTTGTCCAGCCAGAGGCTCTGGCCGGCGGCGTTGAGGGCCTGCGTGCGGGTCATGGCTGGGAGTCTCCTGTGGGGTGGGGCGTCACCGGGCGCCGTCGGCCGGGTGCGCGTTGTCGGCGCCGGCGACGTGCGGAGTGAACCAGTGGTGGTTGGGCGGGAGCTGCTCGGCCTCGGCCGGGCCCCAGGTCCCCGGCTCGTACTCGAGCGGCTGCGTGTCCAGGCCGAGGATCGGGTCGACGATCCGCCACGCCTCCTCGATCGTCTGCTCACTGGCGAACAGGTTGTGGTCGCCCTCGAGCGCCGCCGTGAGGAGCCGCTGGTACGGCGGCACCTGGCGGGCCTGCTGGCGCATCGCGAGCATCTCGATGTCCTCGACCTGGAAGTCCTCGGTGTCGGGTCGGCGCGCCTGCACCTCGAGCGACATCAGGATGTCCGGGTCGATCTGGAACCGCATCCGGTTGCCGTGGGGATGCTGCTGGGGGAAGAGCTTCTCCGGCGGCTTCTTCAGCTCGATGACGACCTCCGTCGCCTTCACGGGCAGGCACTTGCCGGCGCGCACGAGGATCGGCACGTCCGCCCAGCGCCAGGTGTCGACGCGCAGGCGCATGGCCGCGTACGTCTCGACCTTGGAGTCCGGCGCGACGCCGTCCGTCTGGCGGTAGCCGCGGTACTGGCCGCGGATCACGTCCTGCGGGCGCAGCGCGCGAACGCCGCGCAGGAAGCGCGCCTTCTCCTTGCGCAGCGCGTCGTCGTGATGGCCGGGGAACGGGTCCATCGCCAGCAGGGTCAGCACCTGGAAGAGGTGGTTCTCGATGACGTCGCGGATCGCGCCGACGCCGTCGTAGAACGCGCCGCGATTGGCGACGTCCAGCGTCTCGGCCATCGTGATCTGGATCTGCTTGACGTACTGCCGGTTCCAGATCGGCTCGAGGAACGTGTTCGCGAAGCGGAAGAAGAGGATGTTGTCCACGGGCGACTTCCCGAGGAAGTGGTCGATCCGGTAGACGCGCTCCTCGGGGAAGACCTCCAGCAGCGCGCTGTTGAGCTCCCTGGCCGAGGCGAGGTCGCGGCCGAACGGCTTCTCGACGACGACGCGGCCCTGTTCGGCGAGCCCGGCGGTGCCCAGGTGCCCGACCGCGGTCGCGAACAGCGACGGCGGGATCGCGAGGTAGTGGACGGGGCGGCGGCACCCCTCCAGCGCGGCCGCGAGCTCACCGTACGTCTTGGCGTCGTCGTACGTCCCCCCCGCATAGCGCATCAGCGAGCACAGCTTCTCGAAGGCGGCCTGGTCGAGCCCGTCCCTGCTCGCCTCCAGGCTCGCCCTCGCCCGCTGCTGCAGCTTCTCCAGGCTCCAGTGCTCGCGGGCGACGCCGACGACGGGGACGTCGAGGTCGCCGGCCTGCACCATCAGCTGGAGCGCCGGGAAGATCTGCCGGAATGCCAGGTCCCCCGTCATCCCGAAGATGACGAGCGCGTCACCGGCCTCACGCGGGCTCACGAGGGGCTCCCGTCGGCCGGCTTCTCCTGATGGCCCCCGAACTGCTCGCGCATCGCGGACAGCAGCCTGTCGGCGAAGTCCGTCTCGCCGCGCGAGGTGAAGCGCTCCTGCAGCGCCAGGGTGAGGACCGGCGTCGGCGTGCCGGTGTCGATCGCGGCGAGCGCCGTCCAGCGCCCCTCGCCGGAGTCCGAGACGCGGCCCTGCAGGTGGCCGAGCGCCGGGTCCTCCGCGAGCGCCGCGGCGGTGAGGTCCAGCAGCCAGGAGCGGATGACGGTCCCGCGCCGCCAGGCCTCGGACACCTTCGCGGTGTCGATCTCGTACCGGTAGTGGTCGGGGTCGCGCAGCGGCGTGGTCTCCGCGTCCACCGCGCGGCCCTCGCTGCCGACGTTCGCGTGAGCCAGCAGGTTCAGGCCCTCGGCGTACGCGGCCATGATCCCGTACTCGATGCCGTTGTGGACCATCTTCACGAAGTGGCCCGCACCGGACGGGCCGCAGTGGATCCAGCCCTCCTCCTCCGGAGCCGGGTCGCCCGTGCGCCCCGGCGTGCGCGGTGCCGCGTCGACACCGGGCGCGAGCGTGCGCAGCACGGGTGTGATGCGGGCGATCGCCTCGTCGTCGCCGCCGGCCATCAGGCCGTAGCCCTCCGTCAGCCCCCAGACGCCGCCGCTGACGCCGCAGT
>DAIPYF010000045.1:0-13863 GCA_036782855.1 Solirubrobacteraceae bacterium | reverse complement strand
ACCTCGCGCTGCTCATCGTCGGCTGGGCGTTCGTCGGCGCGGCGAGCTACATGCTGATCTCCTACTGGTACCGGCGCACGACCGCCACGCAGGCCGGCATCAAGGCGTTCGTCATCAACGTCGTCGGCGACATCGGCCTGGTGCTCGGCACGTTCTTCATCTTCCGCGAGATGGGCGTCCTGGACTACGGCGCGCTCTTCGACGGCGTGCAGGAGGCCTTCCCGAAGAACGACGCGTCACTCGTCGCGGGGTGCCTGCTGATCCTCGTCGGCGCGTTCGCGAAGTCCGCCCAGGTCCCCTTCCACACCTGGCTCCCGGACGCGATGGAGGGCCCGACGCCGGTCTCCTCGCTGATCCACGCCGCGACGATGGTCACCGCCGGCGTGTACCTCATCGGGCGCCTGCACCCGCTGTTCGAGTGGGCCCCGACCGCCGCCGACGTCGGCGCGGTCGTCGGTGCGCTGACGCTGCTGATCGCCGGGACGATCGGCCTCGCGGTCACCGACCTCAAGCGCGTGATCGCCTACTCGACGATGTCCCAGATCGGCTACATGATCATGGGCGTCTCCGCCGCGGCCTACGTCGGCGGGTTCTTCCACCTGATGACGCACGCGTTCTTCAAGGCGCTGCTGTTCATGTCCGCTGGCTCGATCATCGCCGCG
This sequence comes from Solirubrobacteraceae bacterium, assembly GCA_036782855.1. Taxonomy (GTDB): domain Bacteria; phylum Actinomycetota; class Thermoleophilia; order Solirubrobacterales; family Solirubrobacteraceae; genus F1-60-MAGs163. Next base: position 13,201 of record DAIPYF010000045.1, on the reverse strand, counting down.
ATGGGCGGCGAGCAGTCGCTGGACAGGATGCGCGGGTTCCGCAAGGCGATGCCGTTCACGTTCGCGTGCTTCGTCGCCGGCGGCCTCGCGCTCAGCGCGTTCCCGCTGATGTCGGGCTTCTTCTCCAAGGACGCGCTGCTGTTCGAGGTCGGGCAGCGCGGCGGCTGGTACTACGGGCTGTACGCCGCCGGCTACATCGGCGCCGCGTTCACCGTCCTCTACACGTGGCGGATGATCTACCGGGCGTTCTGGGGCGAGCCGTGCGAGGAGGCGACCGAGCTCGAGCACGGCCACGTCCATCACGCCGAGCATCCGACGAACCCCGCGACCGGCGAGATCGAGGACACCGACGTCGGCTTCCCCGGCGCCGACCACCACATCGCCGAGCGCACGTGGCACATGCGGGTCGCGATGAGCGTCCTGGCGGTGCTCGCCGTCGTCGCCGGGGTCGTCTTCCTGCCGTACGGGATCACCGAGTGGCTGCCGGACTTCCTGGAGCCGACGTTCGCGGACTCGATCGTCGAGCACCCGGAGAACCACGGCCTCGAGACGTTCGGGCTCATCCTCAGCACCGTGATCTCGGTCGGATTCCTCGCGGTCGCCTACCGGATCTGGGCGGTCGGCTCCGGCCGCGCGAGTGCCTGGCAGGAGCGCCTGCCCGCGCTGCACCGGCTGTTCGTCAACAAGTGGTACTTCGACGAGCTGATCGGCCTGCTGATCGTGCGCCCGTTCACGTGGTTCGGGCGCTGGGCGCGCGACTCGTTCGAGCGCATCGTCATCAACGGCGCCCTCGTCGGCGGCACCAGCGGCATCGTGCGCGCCGGGTCGGCGGCCGTGCGCGCGCTGCAGACGGGCCTGACGCGCAGCTACGCCGGTCTCGTCATCGCGGGGCTCTCGGTCGTCCTGCTCTACCTGCTCGTGAGGGCCGCGTGACCGCACGATGACCATCCACCTGAGCATCGTCCTCTGGCTCCCGCTCGCCGCGGGGCTCCTCGCGCTGCTCGTCCCGCGTGCGGCGGCGCGCTGGGTGATGCTGCTCGGCGCGCTGCTGACGCTCGCCTACGCGATCCTCATCGCCGTCGACTACGACACCGCGCGGCCGGGCCTGCAGTACGTGACGGACGAGACCTGGATCGCGGCGCTCGGCATCCACTACAAGCTCGGCGTCGGCGGCCTCAACGTCGTCCTGCTGCTGACGACCGCCGTCGCGTTCGCGGCCGCGGCGCTGTGGGCGGCGCTGCGCGACGAGCCGGCCGAGCGGCCCGGGCTCTACGCGCTGCTGATGGGCCTCGCGCAGAGCGGCGTGATGGGCGCCTTCCTTGCGCAGGACCTGGCGCTCTTCGTCGTCTTCTTCGACCTGATGCTCGTGCCGTTCTACTTCCTCACGCTGATGTGGGGGACCGATCCCGAGCAGCGCGGTCCGGCGGTCCTCAAGCTCTTCATCTACACGCTCGTGGGCTCGCTCCTGATGCTCGTCGGCGCGATCGCGACCGGCGTGCTGTCGGGCCAGGAGTCGGGCGACACGACGTTCGTCCTCAGCGAGCTGCGGCTGAACCTCGTCTCCGACGGCTCGCAGAAGTGGATCTTCCTCGTCTTCGCGCTCGCGTTCCTCATCAAGATGCCGTCGTTCCCGTTCCACGGCTGGATGCCGGACGGGTACCGGCAGATGCCGATCGCGCCGCTGGCCGTCTTCACCGCGATCCTGTCGAAGGTCGCCGCCTACGGCTTCCTGCAGATCGCGCTCCCGCTGTTCCCGGAGGCGGCCGTCGAGTTCCAGGAGCTGCTGCTGATCGTCGCGCTCGCGTCGATCCTCTACGGCTCGGCGATGGCGTTCACGGCCACCAACGCGCGGCTCGTGCTCGGCTACTCCTCCGTCGCGCAGCTCGGGTTCATCGTCCTGGGGATCTTCGCGCTCGACGCGCGCGGCGCGGACGGGGCGCTGCTGCAGGCCGTCAACCACGCCGTCGTCTCCGTCCCGCTGATCTTCATCGTCGCCCTGCTGGCGGCCCGCGCCGGGGGCAGCGAGGACCTGCGCGACATGGGCGGCATCGCGACCCGCGCGCCGCTGTTCGCGGCCGTGTTCCTCGTGCTGACGTTCGCCCTGCTCGCGATGCCCGGCAGCGCGAACTTCATGGCCGAGTTCCTCATCCTGCTCGGGGTCTTCGAGGACAAGACGGCGATCGCGGTCGTGGCCTTCATCGGCGTCGCGCTCGCGGCCGTCTACGCGCTGCGGCTCTACATCCGGTCGATGCACAACCGGGTCGGCCCGCTCGTCGAGGCACGCGAGCTGAGCGTGCGTGACGCGCTGGTCGTCGTCCCGATGATGCTCGTCGTCGTCGCGCTCGCCCTCTACCCGCAGTTCGCGCTCGAGCGCGGTGAGCGTGCGGTCGAGGGGGCGCTCGCCGCCGGCAAGGTCGTGCAGAAGCAGCAGCAGATCGACGCGACCGCGCAGGCCCGGAAGGAGAGCACGCCGTGACCGCCGCGCTCGCCGCCGCCAAGGCGCCGGACATCGACTGGGCCGGCCTCTCGCCGCTGCTCGCGCTGCTCGGCGGCGCCGTCGTGGTCCTGCTCGTCGGCCTGCTCGGGTCGCGCTTCGTGCGCGCCCAGGTCGTCCCCGCCCTGAGCATCGTGAGCTTCGGCGCCGCGATCGTCTGCGCGGCGTGGCAGTGGGACGAGCGCGCATCGCTCATCGAGGGCGCGCTGCGGCTGGACCCGCTCACGCTGATCGCGACGCTGATCGTCTGCGTCGCCGGCATCGCGACGACGCTCCTGGCCTGGCGCGACGCGGCCACCCGCGAGGTGGCCCACGGCGAGTTCTTCGCGCTGCTGCTGACGTCCGCCGCCGGGATGGTCGTGCTGGCGGCCGCCGACAACCTCGTCTCGGCGTTCGTCGGCCTGGAGCTCCTGTCGCTCCCGCTCTACATCCTCTGCGCCGCGCTGCTCCGCAGCGAGCGCTCACTCGAGTCGGGCCTGAAGTACCTCATCATCGGCTCGGTCGGGTCCGCGACGCTGCTCTACGGCTTCGCGCTGCTCTACGGCGCGACCGGGACGACCGACTACGCGAAGATCGGCGCGCGGCTCGTCTCGAAGGGCCTGGCCGGTGACGTGCTCGTCCTGACCGGCGTCGGGATGACGATCGTCGGCCTCGCGTTCAAGGCGTCGATGGCACCGTTTCACCAGTGGACGCCCGATGTGTACGAGGGTGCCCCGACGCCGGTCACGGCGTTCATGTCGGTGGCGACGAAGATCGCCGCCTTCGCGGTGATCATCCGGCTGTTCCAGACGGCGCTCGTGCCGGTCGTGGACGACTGGCGCCCCGTCTGGATCGCGATCGCCGTGATCTCGATCCTGATCGGCAACGTCGGCGCGCTCGGGCAGTCCTCGGTGAAGCGCATGCTCGCGTTCTCCTCGATCGCCCAGGCCGGGTACATCCTCGTCGGCGTCGTCGTCGTGACGGAGCTCGGCATCCAGGCGGTCCTCTTCTACGCCGCCGTCTACCTGCTCGCGAACATGGCCGCGTTCGCGGTCGTGACGCTGCGCGAGCGCGAGACGACCGAGGGGGACGACGTCGCGGCACTCCGCGGCCTCGCCGCCGAGCGTCCCGCCGCCGCGGTCGCGATGACGCTGGCGATGCTGAGCCTCGCGGGCATCCCGGCCACCGCCGGCTTCATCGGCAAGTTCCGCCTGATCGAGGCGGCGGCCGACGGCGGCTACACGTGGCTGGGCATCGTCATCGTGATCGGGTCGATGATCTCGCTCGCCTACTACCTGCCGGTCGTCGCGGCGATGTGGCGCGACGAGGCGCGGCCCGCGCCGGTCGCTCCGGGCGTCGACCCGGTGACGGGCCGGGCAGCGCTCGCGGGCGGTGCCCCGGACGCCGACGCACCCGGCGCGGCGACGGGCGGCTGGGAGACCCGGTTCGTGGCCGTCGTGATGGGCGCCGCCATCCTCGTCGTGGGGATCATCCCGCAGCCGCTGTTCGACCTCGTCGAGGACGGCGCGCAGGGGATCATCCCCGGTCCGCTGATCACCGCGGCGACCGCGCTGGGCCGCGCGCTCGGGCTGCTCTAGCCCCGATCCGGGAGACTCGGCGCCGTGCGCATCACCGCCAAGGCCGACTATGCCGTCCGGGCGGCCGCGGAGCTTGCGGCCGCCGAGGGCGACGGCCCGGTCAAGGGCGAGCGGATCGCCACCGCCCAGGACATCCCGCTGAAGTTCCTCGAGAACATCCTCAGCGAGCTGCGGACCGCCGGCATCGTCGCCAGCCGCCGCGGCGCCGAGGGCGGCTACTGGCTGGACCGGCCCGCGGCCGACGTCTCCGTCGCCGACGTCCTGCGCGCCGTGGAGGGCCCGCTGGCGTCGATCCGCGGCACGGGGCCCGAGCGCCTGGAGTACCAGGGCGCCGCTGCCGCGCTGCCGCGCATGTGGGTCGCCCTGCGCGCGAACCTGCGCACGGTGCTCGAGGGCGTGTCGCTCGCCGACCTCGCGTCAGGCGAGCTGCCCGCGAACGTCGCGGCGCTCACGGACGACCCGGACGCCTGGGTCAAGCACTGACCGGTGCGCCCCGCGGCGCGCGGTCCGGGCCGATCCACACGACGTCGCCCTCCGCCAGCTCCAGCGCCTCCGCCTCGCCGCGGGTGACCTGGGCGCCGAGCGCCTCGCCGTCGGCGAGGATCAGGTCCACGCGCACCTCGAAGCCCAGGTGCGTGATGCGGCCGACCATCGCCTCGACGCCGCCCTCGCGCTCCTCGCTGGTGATGTGCAGGTCGTGCGGGCGCACGAGCCGTCCGCCGAGCGTCGTCACCGGCCCGAGGAAGCTCATCACGAAGTCGTTGGACGGGCGGTCGTAGAGCTCGCGCGGCGTGCCGACCTGCTCGATGTTCCCGTGGCTCATCACGACGATCCGGTCGGCGATCTCCATCGCCTCCTCCTGATCGTGGGTGACGAGGACGGTCGTCACCGGCACCTCCTCGTGGAGACGGCGCAGCCAGGCGCGCAGGTCGGCGCGGACGTTCGCGTCGAGTGCGCCGAACGGCTCGTCGAGCAGCAGCACGCGCGGCTGCACGGCGAGCGCGCGGGCGAGGGCCATGCGCTGGCGCTGGCCGCCGGAGAGCTGGGACGGGTAGCGTCGCTGGTAGCCGGCGAGGCCGACGATCTCCAGCAGCTCGTCCACGCGGGCGTCGATCTCGGCCTTCGGGCGCTTGCGGATGGACAGGCCGAACGCCACGTTGTCGCGGACGGTCATGTGCTTGAACGCGGCGTAGTGCTGGAAGACGAAGCCGATCTCGCGCTTCTGCGGCGGCACGTACGTCTGGTCGGAGCCGTCGATGACGATGTGCCCGTCGTCGGGCACCTCGAGCCCGGCGATGATCCGCAGCAGTGTGGACTTGCCCGAGCCGCTGGGCCCGAGCAGGGCGGTGAGGGAGCCCGGCGGGATCTCGACGGAGACGTCGTCCAGCGCGGTGAAGTCGCCGAAGCGCTTCGTGACGTTCGAGGCGGTGATCATTCGTGCTCCTTGCGGGGCTTGATGAGGGTCATCGCGAGCAGGGTCGCGAGCGCGATGACGGCCAGCAGCGCGGACGCGGCGTACGCCCCCGCGAGGTCGAAGTTCTGGAAGCGCTTCTCGACGAGCAGCGTCATCGTCCCCGTCTCACCGGCGATCCTGCCGCTGACGACGCTGACGGCGCCGAACTCGCCGATCGCGCGCGCGGTCGAGAGGATGACGCCGTACGCGACACCCCAGCGGATCGCGGGGAGGGTGATGCGCAGGAACGTCTGCCAGCGGGAGGCGCCGAGCGTCGCCGCGGCCTGCTCCTGCTCGTCGCCGACCTCGCGCAGCACCGGGGCGACCTCGCGCGCGACGAACGGCAGCGTCACGAAGATCGTCGCCAGGATGATGCCCGGGACGGAGAAGATCACCTGGATCCCGGCGTCCGCGAGCGCCCCGCCGAACCAGCCGGTGGTCCCGTAGACGAGGATGAGCGACAGGCCGATGACGATCGGCGACACGGCGAACGGCAGGTCGATGAGCGCGTCGAGCAGCGCCTTCCCGCGGAAGCGCCCGCGGACGAGGACGAGCGCCGCGAGGATCCCGAAGATCGTGTTGAGCGGCACGGCGATCACCGTGACCAGCAGCGTCAGCCGGAAGGCGCTCTGCGCCGCCGGCGTCGTGATCGACGCCCAGACGGCGTCCAGCCCGGGCTCGAACGTCCGGTACAGGACGATCGCCACCGGGATGAAGAGCAGCAGGCCGAGGTACCCCAGCGCGACGGCGCGCAGGCCGTAGCGGCTCGCGCGCTCAGCGCTCATGGCGGGCGCTCCAGGACGCGAACAGCCGGATCGTGAAGAGCACCGCGAGCGAGATGACGAGCAGCAGCACCGACACGGCGGCCGCCGAGATCGGTGCGTCGCTCTCGATCTGCTTGAAGACGTAGACGGAGGAGACCTGGGTCTCGAACGGGATGTTCCCGGAGATCAGGACGATCGAGCCGAACTCGCCGACCGCGCGGGCGAAGGCGAGCGCCGCGCCGCCGATGATCGCCGGGCGCAGGTTCGGGAGGACGACGCGGCGGAAGCTGGTCGCGCGCGAGGCGCCGAGCGACGCCGCGGCGGCCTCCATCTCGCGGTCCAGCTCGATCAGCACGGGCTGGACGGAGCGCACGACGAACGGCAGGGTCACGAACAGGAGCGCGAGCGCGACGGCGGCCTGCGTGAAAGCGATGTCGATGCCCACCGGGCTCCCGTTGCCGTAGAGCGCGAGCAGGACGATGCCCGCGACGATCGTCGGCAACGCGAACGGGAGGTCGATGAGGGCGTTGATCGTCTTCTTCCCGCGGAACTCGTCGCGCACGAGCACCCACGCGATGAGCGTCCCGGCGACCGCGTTGATCAGCGCGACCACGAGTGCGACGAGGAGCGTGAAGCGCAGCGCGGCGACCGCCTGGCGGTTGGAGATCGCCTCCCAGAACCCTGCGAGCCCGTCGTCGAAGGACTGCACGACGACCGCCGCGAGCGGCAGCAGCACGATGACGCTGAGCCACAGTGTCACGACGCCGAGCGCGAGCGGCCCGGGCCGGCCGACCGACGGCGCGCGCGCGGACGCCCCCCGGGATCCGTCGCCGGGCAGGGGGGACAGCGCGTCCCCGGCGGTGACGGCCGGCGTGCTCACTTCTCCGTGGACACCCCCGCCTGGTCCTCGATCTTCGCGATCGAGCCGTTCTCCGGGTCGAAGAGCTCCTCGTTGACCTTCGGCCACCCGCCGAGGTCCCCGATCGTGAACAGGCCGGACGGCTCGGGGAACTTCGACGCGTTCGCGGCCAGGACCGCCTCGTTCACCGGGCGATAGCCCCAGCTCGCGAACTGCGCCTGCGCGGGCTCGGAGAGGACGTAGTCCAGGAACGCCTTGGCGGTCTCCGGGTTCCTCGACGTCGAGGTCGGCGCGATCGTGATGTCGATCCTGATCGTGTCGTCGGGCGTGACGTAGTCCACGTCCTCGCCCTTCTTCTGGGCCGTGGTCGCCTCGTACTCGTACGAGAGCAGGACGTCGCCGTTGCCGGAGACGAAGTTCTGCAGCGCTTCCCGGCCGGACTTGTCCTGCACCTTCACGTTGTCCTTGATGAGCTTCTCGACGTAGACGAGGCCGGCCTGGGGGTCCTTGCCGCCGTCGGAGGCCTGGCCGTAGGCGGCCAGCAGGTTCCACTTCGCGGCGCCGGAGGTGAAGGGATTGGGCGTCAGGACCTCGAGGCCCGGCTTCAGCAGGTCATCCCAGGTTCTGATGTTCTTCGGGTTGCCCTTGCGCACGATGAACGAGACGAGCGACGTCGTGACGAGGCCCTTCGTCGGGGTGTCAGCCCAGTCAGGCGAGACGATGTCGGCCTTGACGAGACGCTCCATGTCCGGCTCGATCGAGAACGACACGACGTCGGCGTCGAGGCCGGCCTCGACCGCGCGGCTCTGGTCGCCCGAGGCGCCGAACGAGGTCTTCACGCCGACGCCCTTCCCGGCCGCGGTCTTCTGGAAGGCCGGGATGATCTCGTCGTAGACGACCTGCGGGGTGGAGTAGGCGACGAGCGCGATCGTGCCGTTCTCGCCGTCGGATGCGGCGGCGTCGCCGCCGGTGGTCGAGTCGCTGGCGCCGCCGGAGCAGCCGGCGACCGCGAGCGCGCCGGCGAGCGCGGCGACGAGGGTGAACAGGGAGCGGGCGGCGGGTCTCAAAGAAATCTCCGAATGTGGATCAAGAATACGATGTTTCGACAACCGTAGCAAAACCACCGGGTCAGTGGGAAAGACGTGCCGGCAGGCCCCGCGCCGGCGCGCCGATCCCCGCGCTAGCCTCCCCCGCCCGTGGAGTACCCCGTCGAGACGTTCACCCCCGCTGAGGCAGCCCGGCTCGCCCCCCACGTCACGAGCCTCGACGGGCCGGTCTTCGGGCTCGTGAACCTGCCCGAGACGGTCAAGGGTGCGCTGTTCGCCCGCTACTCGCGCTACCAGGGCACGCTGCGGCGGCTGTTCCTCGACGAGTTCGCCGACTCACTGCCGGACGGCGGCGGCGTGGCGTTCGACGGTGCGGAGGGCGAGCGCGCCGCGCAGCTGTACGAGCGGATCTTCGTCGGCTACGGCGACGACTCCGTCGCCCAGCTCGGCGGCGCCCACATCGCCTGCGAGTGGGTCTCCAACGTCCTCACCAAGGTCCTGCAGCGGCCGCGCCTGGGCGCCTACCTCGAGCAGTCCACGCGCTACATCCCCTACGACACGCCGCTCCCGGCCGGTGGGTACCGCTACTACCGCGACGCCGGCCTCGGGCCCCGGTACGAGGCCGCGATGGACGAGGTGTTCGGGATCTACGCCGCGGCGCTCCCGCGTGTGCAGGCCTGGGCGGTCGGCGAGTTCGCCCGCGCCGACGGCGAGTCCGAGGCGGCGCACGCGCGCGCATGCCAGGCGAAGGCGCTCGACCTGCTGCGCGGCCTGCTGCCCGCCGCCTCGCTGTCCCACATGGGGATCTTCGCGACGGGGCAGACCTACGAGCAGCTCGTCCTGCACCTGCTCGCCCACCCGCTGCCCGAGGCGCGGCAGTACGGGCGCATGATCCTCGACACCCTCCAGCAGGTGATGCCGAGCTTCGTCTCGCGTGTCGAGCGCCCCGACCGCGGCGGCGAGTGGATCACGTTCCTCGAGGAGCGCGAGGCCGCGGGGCGCCGCTGGGCCGCGCGCCTGGGCCTCGACCGCGAGCCGGGCGAGGATCCGGACGGCGGGCCGTCCGTGCGTCTCCTGCACGTGGACGGCGACGAGGATGCGCTGCTCGCCTCACTCCTGTTCGAGGCCGCCGGGGCGCCCGAGGAGGTCACGCGCACGCGTCTGGCCGCCCTGTCGGGAGACGAGCGCCGCGCGCTGCTCACCGACCTCATGGGTGACCGCCGCAATCGGCGTCACCGTCCCGGCCGCGGGCTGGAGGCCCTGCGCTACCGCTTCGAGATCGTCAGCGACTACGGCGCCTTCCGCGACCTGCAGCGCCACCGCATGCTGACCGTGCAGTGGCAGCGCCTGGGCCCGCACCTCGGCGCGGGCGTGCCCGGCGAGCTCGAGGCGGCGGGCGTCGCCGACGCGTACCGCCGCGCGCTCGACGTGTCACGCGCCGAGTGGGAGCGTCTGGCGGGCGACGGGCACGAGGGCGAGGCGCTCTACGCGCTCTGCCTGGGATACCGGATCCGCTTCGTGCTCGACCTCAACGCACGCGAGGCGATGCAGCTCATCGAGCTGCGGTCCGGGCGCGAGGGGCACCCGAGCTACCGCGCCGTCGCGCATGAGATGCACCGCCAGATCGAGCAGGTGCACCCCGCGGTCGCCGGCGCGATGACGTACGTCGATCGCGACACCGAGCCGCGGCTCGAGCGCATCCTCAGCGAGATGCGCACGCAGGCCAAGCTCGACGCGCTCAGCGCACGCTGAAGCGCAGCGTCCGCACCCGCGCCGCGTTGCCCGCGGCGTCGCGCGCCCGCAGCTGAACGGCGTAGGACCCGCGGCGCAGCTTCAGGCGTCGCGCCGTCAGGGCCACCGTGTTCGCGCCCGCCCGGCCGCGCACGCTGACGCGCCGTGGGGCGACGATCCGCTTCCCCGAGACGCGTCCGATCGTGACGCTGACGGTCGCGGCCTCCGACAGCCGGAAGCCGATCCCGAGCGACCCGCGCGGCAGGCGCACGCGCGCCGAGCGCAGCTTCGCCGCGGTGAGCCGAGGCGCGCTGCGGTCGGGGGCCTTCGCCGCCTTCGCCGCAGGCGTCGCGGGGTCGCCGGCGGCGGGGACGGGCGCCGCCGCGATCGCGCGGGATACGGTGCTCGAGCAGTTCCAGCGGGGGTCACGGGCGGTGAGGCTCACCGATCCGGGGAGCGCGGCGAAGGCATGCGTGGTGGTGGAGGCCGTCCCGCCGCCCGCGCCGTCGCTGAACGACCACGTGAGCTCGAGGCCGGGCGCCGCGGTGACGGCGGAGAAGGTCGCGGGCGCTCCGGGGAGGGCCTCGGGCGGACCGTCGATGCCGATCTGGGGGCTGGAGCGGTACCGCTCGAAGGCCCCCTTGTCGCGGCGGCCCGGCCCGGCGTCGCAGCGGTCGTCGCTCGACGCGGCGCGCGGGCGGCCCAGCACGTCCGTCGCCGACTCACCTGGCGCGAGGCCGGAGGTGTTGCCGGTGTCGATCGCCGGAGACCCCGGCAACGGCGCCAGGTCCGCGCCGAGCTGCAGTTCGGCCGGCGTCAGGCGCGTGTTCCCCACCACGTTGCCGGGGGTCGCCGGGCATGCGACCGCGCTCGCCCCGGTCGGGACGTTCGAGAACGTGCACGTGACCACCGGTCCGTTGAACGCGCGCGCCGAGCGCCCGACGAGGAGGGTGCTGTCGACCGTCGCCGTCGTGAGCGACGCGGCGACGTTCGAGCGCACGTCGAGCGCGAAGCCCGTGCTCGCCGGGAAGGGCGCGAGGGTGTCGCCGCGCAGCGCCACCGTGGACGCGGCGATCCCGAGATCGAACCGCGCCGCGGTCCGCCCGCCGCCCAGCACCGTCGAGTCGATGACGATCGCCAGCGCCTCGGCCTGGTTGGAGAGGCGCAGCGCGTGCCCGGCATCCGCCTGTCCGTGGGTGAGGCGCGAGCGCAGCACGGTCAGCGGGCCGCGCGCGTAGAGCGCGGCCGAGTCGCCGGTCGCGGTGTGTGTGATCACCGAGTCGCGCACGACGGCCGGGCCGCCGGCATTGACCGCGCCCATGGCGGCGTCGCCGGTCTGTGTGTCGGAGAGGACGTCCACGGCGTCGAGCGTCAGCGCCTGCGCGGAGGTGTCCGCGTCGATCGCGGGCGCCTGCTTGGGCGTCGTGCCCGTCTGCACGACCCGCACCCGCAGGAGGCTCAGGGCGTCCAGCCGGCTGCGCAGCGCGGCGGCGGTCATGCCCGCGCCCGTGCCGTCGATCGTCAGGTCGCGCAGGCTCATCGTCCCGGCGCCGGCGCCGAGCTCGACGACGGGCGCGTCCCCCGCGGGCGCGGCGGCGAGCGTCGTGACGCCGACGCCCGCGCCGGCGAAGGTCAGCCCGGTGTCCGCCGCGCCGACCGCGCGCAGCGGTTCGGCGTACGCGCCCGCGGCGAGGTGGACGACGTCGCCGCCCGCCGTGGCACGCGCGGCGAGGACCGCGTCCGCGAGCGTGCACGGAGCCGCCGCGCTCGCGCACGGGGGGCCGGACCCGCCCGCGGGCCCGGCGTACAGGTCGGCGGCGCTCGCGCCCGCGGGCGCCGCGAGCAGTGCGAGCAGCGAGAGGGCGGTCGGCGTGAGCGAGCGTCGTGGCATCGGGGATCCTGGGCGGGGCAAGGCGCCTGTGGTCAGTGTCGGCGACCGACCGGCGTCACCGCAGGGCCGGGACACGTCCTGCAGCGGTTCGGGGCGCCGGAGCGCCGCCCCGGCGCGGCAGGCGTCCAGCGGCGGCTCACCCTTCGTCCTCGTGGCCGGCCATGCTCGCCGACAGCTGCTGCATGACCGCGGGGTCGCGCAGCGTCGTCACGTCGCCGAGCTCGCGGCCCTCCGCGATGTCGCGCAGCAGCCGGCGCATGATCTTGCCCGAGCGGGTCTTGGGAAGGTCGCCGGCCCAGATGACCCGTCGTGGGCGCGCGAGCTTGCCGATCCGCTGGGCGACGTGCTCGCGGATGCCGTCGACGAGTGCGTCGTCGCCGTCGAGGTCGCCGCGCAGCGTCACGAACGCGCAGATCGACTGGCCGGTGTCCTCGTCGTTCTGGCCGATGACCGCGGCCTCGGCGACCTTCGGGTGGCTGACGATCGCCGACTCGATCTCCGCGGTCGACATGCGGTGGCCGGAGACGTTGATCACGTCGTCCACCCGGCCGATCACCCAGAAGTAGCCGTCGTGGTCCTGGCGGCTCGCGTCGCCGACGAAGTAGTTCGGCGCGCCGAAGCGCTCCCAGTAGCCGGAGCGGAAGCGGTCGGGCTCCTTGTAGAGCGTGCGCAGCATGCCCGGCCAGGGGTGGCGCAGGGTCAGCAGGCCCTGGACGTCGCGCTGGACCTCGCGCCCGTCGTTGTCCACCACCGTCGCGCGGACGCCCGGGAGCGGCGTGCCGGCCGAGCCGGGCTTCATGCGCTGCGCGCCGGGCAGCGTCGTGATCATGATGTGGCCGGTCTCCGTCTGCCACCACGTGTCGACGACGGGACAGCGGCCGCCGCCGATGACGTGCCAGTACCAGACCCACGCCTTCGGGTTGATCGGTTCGCCGACGGTGCCGAGCAGGCGCAGCTTCGAAAGGTCGTGCCGCTCGACCTCGCCCGCGCCCCACTTCATGCACGTGCGGATCGCGGTCGGAGCGGTGTAGAAGATCGTCACGCCGTAGCGCTCGCACAGCTCCCACCAGATGCCCTTGTGCGGGTAGTCGGGCGCCCCTTCGAACATGACCGACGTCGCGCCGTTGGCGAGCGGTCCGTAGACGATGTAGCTGTGGCCGGTGATCCAGCCGACGTCGGCGGTGCACCAGTACACGTCGTCGTCGTGCAGGTCGAAGACGTACTTGTGCGTGAAGGCCACCTGGGTGAGGTAGCCGCCGCTCGTGTGCATGATGCCCTTGGGCTTGCCGGTGGTGCCCGAGGTGTACAGCAGGAACAGCAGCTGCTCGCTGTCCATCGGCTCGGGCGGGCAGTCGGCGTCGGCCGTGGCCATCAGCTCGTGATACC
>DAIPYF010000044.1:11398-13978 GCA_036782855.1 Solirubrobacteraceae bacterium | reverse complement strand
GCGATGTACGAGGACGACCCGCAGGACCGGGTCTTCGACCTGCTGGGCGAGGCGACGTTCGGCGACCATCCGCTCGGCCGCGCCGTGATCGGCACGCGCGAGACCGTCACCGCCGCCGCCGCGGACGGGCTGCACGCCTTCCACGACGAGCGCTACGTGCCGGGCGACGTGGTCGTCGCGGCGGCGGGCTCCGTCGACCACGACGCACTGGTCGCGCTGGTCGCGGCACAGGACGCAGGCCCGGACGGGGCGCGCGCGCCCGCTCCGCCTCCGCCGCCGGACACCGATGCCGCTCCCGGGCGCCGGTTCATCGAGAAGCCGACCGAGCAGGTGCACCTGACGCTCGGGGCACCGGGCATCGCCCGCGACGACGACCGCCGCTTCGCCCTGCGCGTCCTCGACACGGTCCTCGGGGGCACCTCGTCCTCGCGGCTCTTCCAGGAGGTGCGCGAGAAGCGCGCGCTGGCCTACAGCATCGGCAGCTTCCACTCGCACTACACCGGCGCCGGCCAGATCGGCCTGTACCTCGGCACGCGCCCCGACAACCTCGCCACCGCGCTGGGCGTGATCGGCGACGAGCTCGAGCGGCTGCTGCAGGACGGCATCACCGACGCCGAGCTCGTGCGCGCGAAGGATCACGCGCAGGGGCGGGCGGTCCTGACGCTCGAGTCCACCTCCGCCCGCATGAACCGCCTCGGCGGCGCGCTCCTGGCGGGTCTTCCGATCATGAGCCTCGACGAGCTGATCGCCCGGGTCGACGCCGTCACCGCCGACGAGGTCCTGGCACTCGCGCGCGAGCTGCTCGCACCGCAGCGCCTGAGCGCGGCCGCCGTCGGGCCGAGTGAGGCCGCGTTCCGCTCCGCCCTGGATCCGGTCATGCCCGCGCTGGCGGAGGCGGCGTGAGCGCCGCGCCGATCCGCGTCGCGGTCGCCGGAGCAGCGGGGCGCATGGGCGCGACCGTCTGCGAGGCCGTCGACGGGGCTCCGGACATGGTGCTCACCGGTCGCGCGGACCCGGCGCTCGGGACGACCCTCGCGGACGTCCTCGGCGACGCGGACGTCGTGGTGGACTTCACGACGCCCGCCACCGCACAGGCGAACGCGCTCGCGTGCCTGGCCTCGGGCGTGCACGTCGTCATCGGCACGACCGGCTTCGATCCCGCGCCGCTCGCCGAGGCCGCACGGGCATCGGCGGGAAACGTCCTGATCGCCCCGAACTTCGCCATCGGCGCCGTCCTGATGATGCGCTTCGCCGCCGAGGCGGCGCGCCACTTCCCGAAGGCCGAGATCATCGAGCTGCACCACGACCGCAAGCTGGACGCTCCCAGCGGAACGGCCGCGCGGACGGCGTCACTGATGGAGCCCGGGATGGACGGGGAGGTTCCGATCCACTCCGTGCGCCTGCCGGGGCTCGTCGCCCATCAGGAGGTGCTGTTCGGGGGGCTCGGCGAGACACTGACGATCCGCCACGACTCGCTCAGCCGCGAGTCGTTCATGCCCGGCGTCCTGCTCGCGATCCGCGCGGTGCCCACGCTGCCCGAGCCCGTCGTGACGGGGCTCGAGCACGTGCTGTGACCGAGGGCGTCGCGCTGCGCGCGGCGGTCCCGGGCGACGCGGAGGCGATCGCCGCGATCAGCGTGCGCGGCTGGGCCCACGCGTACGCCGAGTTCCTGGACCCGCGTGTGCTGGCCGGCCGGACGGTCGAGGGCCAGACGGAGCGGTGGCACGAGTGGCTGGCGGGGGACGACACCCGGACGGTCGTCGCCCACGTCGCCGGGCGGATCGCGGGATACGCGACGGTCGGCGCCAGTCGCGACGCGGACGCGACGCCCGCCGTCGGCGAGCTGGCCGGGCTGTACGTGGACCCTCCCGCGCAGGGTGCGGGCCTCGGCACGACGCTGCTGCACGACGCGATCGCCCGCCTGCGCGCCGGCGGGTTCTCCGTTGCGACGCTCTGGGTCTTCGAGGAGAACGGCCTCGGACGGGCGTTCTACGAGCGCCACGGCTGGTCCCCTGATCCCGACGGGCCCGGCCGTGAGGGCGCCGACTGGCATGGGCCCGCGCTGCGCTACCGACGGGAGCTCTGACTCGTGCTCGTCGCCGTCACCGACCACGCCGCCGACCGCTACCGCCAGCGCATCGGCGGGCGGGCCCGGGGGGGGGCCCCCCCCCCCGGGAACGCGCCCCGGGGGGCGCGCGCCCCGGGGGGGGGGCCGGCCCCCGGCCGTCCCCCCCCCCGAGCGAGCGCCGCGCGCGGGTCCGTCTACGTGCACGACCTCGACGACCGCGCGCTGGTCTTCGTCTGCCGGCGCGAACGGTCGGAGCTCGTGGTGGTGACCCTGTGGGAGCGCGAGGACGGCGTCGCGACGCCGCGGGTGCCGCGCCGCTTCACCGACGCGCTGCGGGAGACCTGAGCGAGGATCAGGTCGATCGCGTCGACCTACCGTCGCACCGTGAACGCCGCGGTGCGCCGCGGCGACGTCCGTCCGTCGGCCGCACGGGCCTGCGCCACCAGCCGGTAGCGCCCCGCCTTCAGCGTCCGCTTGCGCAGCCGCCCGCTGAAGCGCAGCCGGTTCGCTCC
>DAIPYF010000044.1:9009-11388 GCA_036782855.1 Solirubrobacteraceae bacterium | reverse complement strand
CGCTCCGGCCTTTCCCTGCACCGAGAACGTGCCCTTCACGGTCGCGCCGGTCGCCCGGCGCACGCCGAACGTCACGCGCGCAGCCTCGGAGAGGGTGAACGTGACCAGCGCGCCGCCCTTGCGCACGACGCTCGCCCCGCGCGGCAGGGCCCGGAAACTCGCCGGACGGACCGCGACGGCGCGGAGGCCGAGCACCCCCGGCTGCTGCTGCTGCTGCGGGGTCTGCGGCGGCGCCGCTCCGGTGCGGAACGCGCCCGCCGACGTCCACGCGACCTCGTTGATCCCCCCGAGGTGCGTGAGCTGCGTGGCCTGGCCGGGGAACGCACAGTGGTCGCAGGTGGCCGGGACGCTCCAGACGTCGCCGTTTCTCACGAAGATGATCCGATCGCCGCCCATGAACCGCGGAGAGGCGAACGTCGTCGCGCCGGCCTCGGGGACGACGGCGAGCCGTGTCGCGTTGCCGGCGGCGGGGTAGACCCAGATGCCGGGCTCCGTGCCGCCCTCGGACGTCACGAGCTGCGTTCCGTCGGGAGACCAGGCCACGTCGGCCTGCGCGACATCGTCGTACGCGACCACGCGGTCGGTGGTGCCGTCGCTGGTGCGCAGGGCGGAGAAGGTCGCGTCCCACGGATCGTTGGGCGTCAGGTCGTGCGAGCACCCGAGGTACGCGAGCTGTGCGGCGTTCGCCGGGTTGCCCGCCGGATTGCGGGCGCCCGTGCACTGCGCCGGGTGGGCGCGCTTGTCCTCACCGTCGAACCGCACGCTGACGAGGCCGTTCGAGGAGTCGCCGCTCGTGCTGCACCCGTAAAGGAAGCAGCCGCCGGTGACGACGACGGCATTGCTCTGGAACAGGACGCGGCCGTCCGCCGTCACGTCCGGGTCGTTGGAGGACGTTCCCACGCCCCCGAGAATCGTGCCTCGGGCCCACCCGTTGCCGACCTTCCGCACGACGCCCGCCTGCCAGTCGTAGACCCGCGTGGAGTCCGAGTTCCAGCTCTCGAACGCCAGCGCGTCCGATCCGGGCCCCAGGGCCGGCTTCGTCAGGCGCGCCTCGCCGACCTGGGCGGCCGAAACCAGGAGCTGCGCCCCCGTGCCGTCGTCCTTGGCCAGCCAGAGGTCGGCACCCTTGGAGACGACCAGGTACCCGGCGGCCGCCCTCGGCGCTACCGCCAGTGCCAGGGCCAGGGACAGACTGGCGAGGAGAACGACGAGCAGGCTGGCGCCGTGGCGCGGCATCTGGACCTCCGAACCGGGAACCGGGAACCGATGGTGGCCATCCGCATGCTCCTCGGCGCGGGAGCGCTCCGCATCGGGGTCTTCGACCGAGGTCTGCGCGGCGAAACTACGGTCGGCCTACGCGGCCACGAGCCGTGCCAGCCGCGTGTGCCGCCGGCCGGCGTCGCGCCGGTGCAGCGCGGTCTCCAGCGCGCCGGGCGACGTCACCATCACGCACACGCGCTCGGCCCGCGTGACGGCCGTGTAGAGCAGGTTGCGCGTGAGCATGATGTGGTGGCCGCGGAACACCGGCACCACCACCGCCGGCGCCTGGCTGCCCTGCGCCTTGTGAACCGAGATCGCGTAGGCGAGGCGCAGCGTCCCCAGCTCGTCCACGCCGATCGAGATGCGCCGGCCGTCGTCACCGGCGAAGACGATGCTCTCCTGCGCCGCGTCATGATGGGCGATCACACCGAGCTCGCCGTTCATCAGCTCGCGCTCGTGGTCGTTGCGGGTCTGGATCACCCGGTCGCCGACGCGGAGCGCGGTCGCCGGGATCGCGGCGCCGTCCGGGTTGCGCCGCGCACGCAGCTCGGCGTTCAGCGCGTCGACGCCGAGCGGCCCCTTGTGCATGGGCGCGAGCACGAGCACGTCGCGCGACGGATCGAGCTCGTAGTGCGCCGGCAGGCGTTCGGCGGCCAGCGAGACGACCTCTGCGAACATCGCCTCCGCGTCGGCGCGCTCGACGAGGAAGAAGTCACGGACGTCGTCGGCGCCGGCGTCCGTCGACGGCACCGCGCCCTCGTTGATCGCGTGCGCCGCGCGCACGATCAGCGACCGCGCCGCCTGCCGGAACACCTCGGTGAGCCGCACGGTGGGGACGACGCCCGAGTCGATGAGGTCGCCCAGGACGGCACCGGCACCCACCGGCGGGAGCTGGTCGACGTCGCCGACGAGCAGCACGTGCGTGCGCGGCCCGACCGCACCCAGGAGCGCGTCCGCGAGGTGCACCGAGAGCATCGACGCCTCGTCGACCACGAGGATGTCCGCGCCGGTGATGGGGTCGTCGGGGCCGTGTTCGAACCCCTCGTCCGGAATCCACCCGAGCAGGCGGTGAATCGTCGTGGCGGGCCGCCCGCCCCCCCCCCCCCCCCCCCCCCCCCC
>DAIPYF010000044.1:0-8999 GCA_036782855.1 Solirubrobacteraceae bacterium | reverse complement strand
GGCGGGCGCGCCGGTCGCCTCCGACAGCCGCCGCGCCGCCTTGCCGGTCGGGGCGCACAGCCGCACGCTGCGCCCCGCGCCCCGGAACAGGTCGACGAGCGCGCGCATCGTCGCCGTCTTGCCGGTGCCCGGGCCGCCGGTGAGGATCGCCAGGCGCCCTGCGAGGACGGCGTCGACCACGGCCCACTGATCGTCGGTCGGCACGAACCCGTGCGTCGCCGGCCGCTCGGCGTCCGTGAGCCTGACGACGGGTGCATCGGTCGCGAGCGCCCGCGCGTACCCGGCGAGACGCCGCTCGATGCCGTCCATCACCGGGTCGGCGAGGAGGTCGCCGTCGGCCACGAGGCGCCCGCGTGCGACCAGCTCCCCGATGCGGCCCGCCACGTCGCGGCCGAGCAGCGTCGCCGCGCGGCGCTCCAGCTCCGCGCGGGGCAACAGGCAGTGGCCGTCGCGTTCCGCCTCGGCAAGGGCGTGCAGCACACCGGCGTCCAGCCGCTCGGGCGCGCCCTGATCGGTGCCCAGCGCCCGCGCGAGGCTGTCCGCGGTCGCGAACCCGACGCCGTCCACCTCGGTCGCGGAATACGGGTCCGCGCGCAGCAGTCCGATGGCCTCCGGGCCGAACGCGCGCTCGATCCGGGATGCCGCCGCCGCCTCGACGCCGTGCTCCGCGAGGAAGAGCCGCAGCGCGCGCCGCCCGCGCAGCTGCTCCCAGGAGCGCGACGCCGGGCCGATGCGCGAAGGGCCGATGCCCGGGACCCCGCGCAGGGCGGAGCGTGGATCGCGGTCGACGATCTCGAGCACGTCGGGCCCGTGCGTCTTCAGGAGCCAGGCGGCGCCGGAGGGCCCGACGTGGCGGACCGACGACAGGAGGTTCAGCAGCGCGGCGTCACTCGAGGGCCCGAGGCTCCGGACGGCGCTGACCTGGAAGCGCCAGCCGTGCTTCGCGTGCCGGCTCCAGGTCCCGCCGGCCTCCAGCAGCTCGCCCTCGTGCACGTGGTCGAGCGTCCCGGTGAGCGTCACCTCCTCGCCCTCGTCGGTCAGGGCGGAGACGACGGCGAACCCCCCTTCCGGTGCCTGCCAGCGGACGGCGACGACCTCGGCGCGCACGCTGCGCGCACCGGGGTCGGACGGGCGGCCTGAATCGGGGTCCGGCACGGACATGGGGACGCAGCAGTGTGAGGCGGACGGCGGACGCGAGCGTCGGATACCCTCAGGTCGTGCAGCTGGGAAGCATCCTGACGGCGATCATCACGCCCTTCGACGCGGATCTGCGCGTCGACGACGACGCGTTCGTCGCCCTGATGCACCACCTCGCCGCAAACGGGTCCGACGGCTTCGTCGTCGCCGGGACGACGGGGGAGGCCGCCACGCTGGACGACGACGAGCACCTCGCGCTGATCGAGCTGGCCGTCCGCGAGCGTCCCGAGGGCGCCACGATCATCGCCGGCGTCGGCTCGAACGACACGCGCCACGCGGTCCACCTGACCGAGCGCGCCTGCGCGCTCGGCGCGGACGCGCTGCTCTCCGTCAACCCCTACTACAACCGGCCCAACCGGCGCGGGGTGATCGCGCACTACCGCGAGGTGGTGCGCGCCGCCGACCGGCCGATCATCCTCTACAACATCCCACAGCGCACCGGCTCGGACATGCCCAACGATCTGCTGGCCGAGCTCGCCCAGCTCGACCACATCAGCGCGGTCAAGCAGGCCAACAACGACAACCTCGCGCTCGTCGACGGGCTGGAGCTGTACGCGGGCAACGACGACGTGCTCGCGCGCACGCTCGATCTCGGCGGCGCCGGCGGCATCCTGGTCGCCAGCCACATCGTCGGGCCGCAGATGCGGCGCATGGTCGACGAGCCCGCCGAGCGCGCCGCCATCGACGCGGGGCTGCAGGACGTCTACGCCGCGCTCGGCGTCGGTCCCGCCGCGATGACCACCAAGGCCGCACTCAACCTCCTCGGCCACCGGGCCGGGGTTCCCCGCCTCCCGCTTGTCGAGGCCGACGCATCGGAGATCACGGTGATCCGCTCAGCCCTCGCCGCCCACGGGCTCCTGGAACCGGCGAGCGCCTGATGGCCGGAAAGCTGCGCGTCCTGCCACTCGGCGGGCTCGGCGAGATCGGCAAGAACATGACGGTCCTCGAGTACGAGGGCCGTCTCCTGGTCGTGGACACGGGCCTGCGCTTCCCCACGGCGGAGATGGTCGGGATCGACCTCGTGCTGCCGGACTTCAGCTTCCTGCGCGGGCGCGTGGACGACATCGAGGGCATCGTCATCACCCACGGTCACGAGGACCACCTCGGCGCGCTGCCGTGGATCCTGCGTGAGCTGCGGGCTGAGGGCGCGGAGGAGCTGCCGCCCGTGTTCGGCGCTCCGCTGACCATGGCGATGGCCCGCTCCAAACTCGACGAGCACCGCCTGAAGAACGTCGAGGTCGAGGACGTCAAGGCGGGGGAGACGCTCGAGCTCGGACCGTTCGACGTCGAGCTCGTCCACATGACGCACTCGATCCCGGACGCCGTCGCCGTCGCGGTCACGACGGACCTCGGCACCGTGCTCATCACCGGCGACTACAAGTTCGATCAGACCCCGGTGGACGGTCCGCCGGCGGACGTCAGCCGCCTGGCCCAGCTGGGCTCCGACGGCGTCCTGCTGCTGTGCGGCGACTCGACGAACGCCGACCGCTCGGGCTTCTCGCCGAGCGAGGCGCAGGTCGGACCGCACCTCCAGCAGGCGTTCCTGCGCTGCGAGGGCCGGATCATCGTCACGTGCTTCGCCTCGAACATCCACCGCGTGCAGCAGGTCGTCGACGCGGCTGCGACGCTCAACCGCAAGGTCGCGCTGCTCGGGCGCTCGATGCGCAAGAACATGAACATCGGCCGCTCCCTGGGACACATCGAGGTCCCCGACGGGATGCTGCTCGGGCCGCGCGAGATCGACGACTTCCCCGACGAGCGGATCGTCGTCGTCTCGACCGGCTCCCAGGGCGAGCCGCTGAGCGCCCTGCGCCGGATGGCGTTCAACGACCACCCGCAGGTCCAGCTCCGGCGCGGCGACACCGTCGTCTTCGCGGCGACGCCGATCCCGGGCAACGAGCGCGCGGTCAACGAGACGATCGACCGGCTCTACCACATCGGCTGCACCGTGGTCACCGCCCGCGACGCGCCCGTGCACGCCTCCGGGCACGGCTACGCCGAGGAGATCAAGCTCATGCTGAATCTCGTCAAGCCGAAGTACGTGATGCCGTTCCACGGCGACTTCAAGCGGCTGGAGCTGCACGGGCAGCTCGCCGAGTCGGTGGGCGTCCCGGCCGACAACATCTTCAAGGGCGAGAACGGGCTGCCGCTCGAGCTGGACGAGCGCGGGGCGCGGTTCGGCAAGCCCGAGCGCGCCGGCATGATCTTCGTCGACGGCGTCGAGATCGGCGATGTCGCCGACGTGGCGCTGCGCGACCGGCGAATGCTCAGCGGCGACGGCATCTTCGTGGTGGTCGCGACGATCTCCGAGCAGGACGGCACGTCCGTCGCCGAGCCCGAGGTGATCCTCCGCGGCGTCCCGTTCCCGGAGGAGGCCGAGCGCCTCCTGGACGACATCCGGGGCACGGTCGAGCGGTCCCTCGCGCGCGCCGCCAAGGACAAGGTCCGCGAGAGCGACATCATCCAGAACATGCTGCACGACGACCTGGCCGCGCTGGTGTACGACCGTCTCAAGCGCCGCCCGATGGTCCTGCCCGTCGTCGTCGAGGTCTGATCAGCGACGACGCGTCGGCCGCCGCGCGGCGAGCGTGCGCGCGAGCGCTCCCCGGCGCGTGACGCCGACCTGCCCGGCCTCACCGGGCCCCGGCTCGCCGGGCTCGGGCTCGGCGGGCGCCTCGACCTGGGGGAGCCGCACGACGAACCGCGCGCCCGGGCCCGCGTCCTCGAGCACGACGTCGCCCCCGTGTGCGATTGCGATCGCCTTCACGATCGCCAGGCCGAGCCCCGTGGACCCGCCGCGGTCGCCGCCGGCGCGCACGAACCGCTCGAAGATGCGCTCCTGCAGCTCCGGCGGGACGCCGGGGCCGTCGTCCTGGACCGTGAGGAGGACCTCGCACCGCTCGGCCCGGACCGTGACGACGATGACCGTGCCCGGCGGCGTGTGGTTGATCGCGTTCTCGACGAGGTTCAGGACGAGCCGGTGCAGCTCGTCGCGCGAACCCTCGACGACGAGCCCGGGCTGGGCGTCGACCTCCAGACGGTGCTCCGCGGACAGGGCGCCCGCCTCGCCGACGGCGTCGACGGCGACGGCCCCGACGTCGACCGGGCCCAGGTGGCGCTCCTGGCCCGCGTCCGACCGCGCGAGCAGGAGCAGGTCGGCGACCAGCCGGCGCATGCGGCGGGAGCTGCGCAGCGCCGACGCCGCCGCCTCGCGCTCCTCGCCGTCGAGCTCGTCGGCCAGCAGCTCGCGGTTCCAGAGGACCGCCGTGAGCGGCGTGCCCCGCTCATGCGAGGCGTCTGCGCCGAACGCGCGCTGCCGGTCCAGCCCCGCCTCGGCCTCGCTGCGCGAGCTCTCGAGCGCGCCGAGCATCTCGTTGAGCGTCGCCGCGAGCTCGGCGACCTCGTCCTCGGCGCGCGGCTGGGGGACCTGGCGGTCGGGGTCGCCGGTGCGCGCGATGTCGCGGGCGGCGGCCGTCAGGTCGGTGATCGGGCGCAGGGAGCGCTTGGCGAGGGCGAGCGCGGCGAGAAAGGCGAGCAGCGTCCCGAGGAACACGCCGACCGCCAGGAACCAGCGCACGCCCCGGATCGTGCTCTTCACCTCGTCGAGCGGGCGCGCGTACTCGAGCCAGATCGGGATCCGGACCGAGTTGGGGTTCGACGTGTTGATGCCGATCGGCGCGTTCGTCTGCCGCGTCTCGACCAGATAGCCCTTGATCTCCGTGGAGCCCTCACGCGCCGGCGGCCCGAAGTCCGGTGCGCCGCGCGTGCTCTGCACGGGCCGGCGGTTGGCGTCGAAGACGCGGATCGCCGCGTCGGTGGACGCCGCGTACACGTTGATGTCCGGCGAGATGCGATAGGTCGTCGGGGACGAGGGCAGGCTCGGGATCCGCAGCCGGTCGCTCAGCTCGGAAGCGGAGTTCGCCGTCTCGCTGTCGAAGCTCGACCGGACCTTGCCGGTCGTGAGCTGCCCGACGACGACGGCGAAGGCGCAGAGGATGAGGAACGTCAGCGCGGACGAGATGATCGCCAGGCGCCAGCGGATCGAGAAGCGGCCCAGCACGGCGGGCTCCCGTCAGGCGCGCAGGACGTAGCCCGCGCCGCGGATCGTGTGGAGCAGCCGCGGCTCGCCGCCGGACTCGAGCTTGCGCCGCAGGTTGGAGACGAACACCTCGATCGTGTTCGTCGTCGCAAAGGGGTCATAGCCCCAGACCTCCTCGAGCAGCCGCTGCCGGGGGACGACGATGCGCTCGTTCCGCAGCAGGTACTCGAGCAGCTCGAACTCGCGCTGCGTCAGCTCGACGGGACGTTCGCCGCGCGCGACCTCGTGCGTGTCGGGGTTGAGCGTCAGGTCGCCGCAGACGAGCGATGCGGCCCCGCGGGGCGGCCGGCGACGCAGCAGGGCGCGCAGCCGGGCGAGCAGCTCCTGCCGCTCGAACGGCTTGACGAGGTAGTCGTCGGCCCCGGCGTCGAGGCCCTCGACGCGGGAGTCGAGCGCGTCGCGCGCCGTGAGCATGAGGATCGGGACGTCGTCTCCGTCGCGCAGGCGCCTGGCCACGTCGACGCCGTCGAGCTTCGGGAGTCCGAGGTCGAGGACGACGAGGTCCGGGTTGAAGGTCGCCGCCTGTTCCAGCGCGGCCTCACCGTCGCCCGCGACCCGCACGTCGTACCCCTCCATGCGCAGGGACCGCTGCAGGACCTGGGCGATCTCCTCGTCGTCCTCGACGACGAGCACCCGCGGATCACGTGAAAGGCTCATGAGAGCTGCATGCTAGGTGCTGGGCTGAACGGGAGATGAAGGCAGGGCTGCAGGCCGGGGCGTCGAAGGTTCGAAACCGACCGCCCATGTCCGCATCCCGCTCTCGCGCCAAGCGCGCGACTCCCACACGCAAGCCCGCCAAGCCGCGTCCACGCGCCCGCCGACAAGGCGGCTGGAGGCGGCGGCTGCCGGTGCTCGAGCAGCGCCACCTCGACCTGATCGGACTGGGGCTGTTCGCCGCCGGCGTGTTCGTCGCGTTTCCGCTGTACCTCGCGTGGGACGGCGGAGCCGCGGGCGGGATCCTGGTGGACGGGCTGCAGCGGGTGTTCGGCCGGATCGCGTACGTGATCCCGGTCGGGCTCGTCGCCGCCGGCGGCGTGCTGGTCCTGCGGCCCGTCCTGCCAGCGGTGCGCCCGTTCCGTGCCGCCGGCATCTGCCTGCTGCTCGCGCTCACCCTGGCGTTCGCGGCAGGGACGCTCGGGCTGGGCGACGGTCCCGTGCGCGCGGGGGCCTGGGACGCCGACCTGCTCGACGCGCGCGGCGGAGCCGTCGGCCAGGCGCTCTACACGGGCGCCTCCCAGGTCGTCGGCGACGTCGGCAGCCACATCCTCGCGGTCTTCCTGTTCCTCGCCGGCGTGCTGCTTGCCACCGGTGCCTCCGTCGCGGGCGTCGTCCGCGCGACCGGCAGCGGCGTCGCCGACACCACGCGCGTCATCCGGCGCACGGCCGCGCCGATGATGGGCCCGCGGGAGGACGAGGCACCCGCTCCGATCCTCCCGCCCGAGCCCGACGACGCAGAGCTCGTCGTCTCCACCGGCGAGCGGCCGCCCACGCTCGACGGGGCCGAGCGCTACCCCGACCTCTTCACCGGGCCGGTGGAGGACGAGCCGCCCGCGGGCGACGAGCCGGCGCCCGCGCCGGAGCCGATCGCGGAGGGGGACCTCGCGGATGCGTCCCCGAAGGCCGCGCGGCCGCGTGCCCGCAAGCGCGCAGCCGGCCCCGAGCCCGCGCCCGCGGGCGCCTTCCAGCTCCCGGACCCCGCGCTTCTGCGCCTGTCCCCGGTCGACGACGCCAAACCGGACACCGCGGACCAGGACCGGGTGCGGACCGCGCTCGTCGAGGCGCTCGGGCATCACGGCGTCGAGGCGAAGGTCGTCGGCACCGTCGCGGGGCCGCACATCACGCGCTACGAGCTGAAGCTCGCGCCGGGCATCAAGATGAACAAGGTCGGCAACCTCAAGGACGACCTGGCCTACGCGCTTGCCGCGACCGACATCCGCATCCTCGCGCCGATCCCCGGGAAGCAGGCCGTCGGTGTCGAGGTCCCCAACCGCCGGCGCCGGATCGTGACGCTCGGCGACGTCTTCGGGAAGGTCCCGGACGGCGCGAGCCCGCTGACCGTCTTCCTCGGGAAGGACGTGAGCGGCAAGCCCGTCCACGCCGACCTCACGAAGATGCCGCACCTGCTCGTCGCGGGCACCACCGGCGCCGGCAAGTCCGGCTGCGTCAACGCCATGCTCAGCTCGATCCTGCTGCGCGCCACCCCTGACCAGGTCCGGCTGGTCCTCGTCGATCCGAAGCAGGTCGAGCTCAACCACTACGAGGCCATCCCGCACCTGCTGACACCCGTCATCACGAGTCCCCGAATGGCCGCCAACGCGCTCCAGAACCTGGTGCGCGAGATGGAATGGCGCTACGGGATCATGTCCGTCGCGCGCACCAGGTCGCTCGGGGAGCTCAACAAGCACCGCATCGCCGCCGGCGACGACCCGCTGCCGTACATCCTGTGCGTCATCGACGAGCTCGCCGACCTCATGATGGTCGCCCCGGCCGACGTGGAGGACTCGATCATCCGGCTGGCGCAGAAGGCTCGTGCCGTGGGGATCCACCTCGTGCTCGCCACGCAGAGCCCGCGGGTCGACGTCATCACCGGGATGATCAAGGCGAACGTCCCGTCACGCATCGCGTTCGCGGTCTCCAGCCAGACGGACTCCCGGGTGATCCTGGATCAGAACGGCGCCGAGTCGCTGCTCGGGCAGGGGGACATGCTGTTCTCCGCGGTCGGCTCCTCCAAGCTCCAGCGGATCCAGGGCGCGTACATCGACGAGCCGCAGATCGCCTCGCTGACCGAGCTGTGGGCCGCCCAGGGCGAGCCGCAGCTGCGCGAGGACCTGCTCGAGGAGGTCGAGCCCGAGGGGGGCGCGGAGACCGGCGATCACGGGGACTTCGATCCCGACGAGGATCCGCTCCTCGGCGACGCGATCCAGCTCGTGGCCGAGATGGGCACCGCATCCACCTCCATGCTGCAGCGTCGCCTGCGCCTGGGCTACACGCGGGCCGGGCGCCTCATCGACATGCTCGAGCGCCGCGGGATCATCTCCGGCTACGAGGGCTCCAAGCCGCGCCAGGTGCTGGTCACCGAAGCCGACCTCCCGCGCGTCCTCGCGGCGCTCGAGGGCTCCGCTCCCGAACCGGCGGACGTCGAGCTTCCGGAACCCGCGGCCGCGCCGGGCGGCGCCGCGGACGACCTCGACTAGCCTTCCCAGCGGGATGCCCGGAATCGGCGCCAGTCTGCGTGAGGCGCGAATGCGCCAGCGCATCGACATCACGGAGGCCGAGGCGGACACGAAGATCCGCGGCAAGTACCTGCGCGCGCTCGAGAACGAGGAGTGGGCGCTGCTCCCGGGTCCGACATTCGTCAAGAGCTTCCTGCGGACCTACGCGGACTACCTGGGCCTCGACGGCCGCAGCCTCGTCGAGGAGTTCAAGCTGAAGTTCGAGCGCTCGGAGATGCAGGCGATCGCCCCTCCGCGCCCGCGCGAACAGGGGCGCCGGCAGCGCGGCGGCCGCGGCGGGCCTCCGGGCGGCGGGCGCCTGTGGCTGGCGCTGGCACTCGTCGCGGTCCTGCTCGTGGGCCTGTTCGTCCTCGGGCGCGGGGGCGGTGAGGACGAGGGGGCGACGCCCGCGTCGACGGGGCCGGCGACGCAGCGCACGAGCACCACCGGGAGCACGGCGCCGGCGAAGAAGGCACCCACCCGGCCGGGGG
>DAIPYF010000043.1:0-14416 GCA_036782855.1 Solirubrobacteraceae bacterium | reverse complement strand
GGAACCAAGCGCGGCGGTCGCCGTCATCGAGCGCCTGCGCGAGGGGGGCCGCGAGCGCGAGGGCTTCGTCGGTCTCGACCGCAGCGAGCGCCTGGCACCGCTGCCGCAGGCGGTCGTGCAGGAGATCCGCGAGGAGATCGATTCCGAGCTCCTGACGCACTACCCGACGCCCGACCGGCTGTACGACGACCTGAGCGCCGCGATGCGGGTCGATCGCGCGTGCCTCCTGCTCACCGCCGGGTCGGACGCGGCCGTCAAGGCGCTCTACCAGGTCTACGCTGCGCCGGGCGCCGGCGCGGTGATGGTCGAACCGTCCTACGCGATGTACCCGATCTACGCCCGGATGTTCGGGATGGAGCCGCTGCAGATCCCGTTCGGCGCCGATCTCTCGCTGGATACGGACGCCCTGCTCGCGCGAATCGACGGCGACGCCAGGCTCGTGTTCATCGCGAACCCCAACCAACCGACCGGAACGGTGATCGAGGACGACGTCCTCGAGACGATCATCGCCCGGGCCGCCGAGCACTCCGCGCTCGTCGTCGTCGACGAGGCGTACCACCCGTTCTCCGAGCGCACCGTGCTGCCATGGACCGCCCGTCATCCGAACCTCGTCGTGACGCGCACGTTCTCCAAGGCCTGGGGACTGGCCGGCGTGCGTCTGGGAATGGTCGCGGCGCACCCCGAGGTCGTTCGCAATCTGTTCAAGGTCAGAACCGCCTACGACGTCAACGCCGTCGCGGCACGTTGCGCAGCGGTGATGCTGCGGCACCCCGAGGTCGCCGCGGACTACGCAGCGCAGGTTGCCGAGGGCCGCGCCCTCCTCTGCGAGCGCGCGGCGGCACTCGGGCTCGACCCGATCCCGTCGCTCACCAACTTCCAGGTGCTGCGTCTGAGCGGCCGCGGCAAACCGGACGAGGTCGCTTCGGCGCTGCTGGAACGCGGCTACATCGTCAAAGGGCCGTTCAGCGCGCCGTGCCTTTCCGACTGCATCCGCGTGACGCTCGGGCCGCCCGACCTGATGGCGCGTTTCGCCGATGAGCTGGCCGCGAGCCTGGAGCCCCGGTGACCGACCTGCCCGCCCGCATCCGCTCCTACGCCGCCAACGGCCCGCACCTCCACGCGGCCGTCGGCTCGCTGATCGACCACCGGCTGGCAGAGCGCCCCGAGCTGCGTCAGTGGTACGACCTGATGTCGGACGAGCAGTCGCGCGTCCACGAGGGCGAGGTCAATGCGCTTGAGAGCGAGCACTTCCGGCAGTCGATCCGCTATTTCCACGCATGGCGCATCGAGGAGCTGCGGAGCCGGCTCGGCGACCGCCTCGCGGCCGCCGAGATGCTCGACGTCGGTGACACCGACGGCCTGATGCTCAAGGCTCTCGGCAAGACCGGGCTGGGCTTCAACCTCTCGCCGGTCGCGATCGAGAACATCCGGTCCAACGGGATCGAGGCCGAGCTCGGAGACGCACAGGGCCTGCCGTTCGAGGACGGGCGCTTCGACGTGGTCCTGTGCTTCGAGACGCTCGAGCACGTCGAGAGCCCCGCACAGCTGCTCGAGGAGCTCTCGCGCGTCTGCAGGCCGGACGGCCGCGTGTTCATCTCGATCCCCTGGGTGCCGCGCACCTTCATCCACGCGCGCGACGAGACGCAGCCGCGCGGCCACCAGCACATCTTCGAGTTCTCGCGCCGCGACTTCGGGTCGCTCGTGAGCCACACCTCGTTGGAGATCGTCGGCGAGTCGCGCTGCGAGCTGCTCGGCAGGGCGGCCACGGCCGCCGAGCACGCCGCCAAGACCGTGGCCCGCGGGAGCCACCTCGTCGGCGGCCTGTTCCATACGTTCCAGTTCTTCGAGCTGCAGCCGCGCCCGGCATGAGCGACCCCGGCGAGTCCGACTGGGTCGAGCATCCCGACCTCGTCGAGTTCTACTCCGCCGAGCGCAGCGCGCCCGCGGACCTGTACCCCTCCGAGGAGCGATTCATCCCGTGGCTCGCGACGGGCGCCGACCGCGTCCTCGACGTCGGCTGCGGTGCGGGTGGGTTCGCGGCGATCTGGGAGCACCACCACCCCGGCATCGCGTACGTCGGCGTCGACGCGTCCGCGGCGCTCATCGACGCGGCCCGCCGCCTGCATCCGGCCGCGACGTTCGAGCAGGCCGACGGCGCGGGCGACCTGCCGTTCCCGGACGGCTTCGCGGACGTCGTCGCGGGCCTCGGCTGGCTGCACCTGGAGCCGCGCTGGCGGCAAGCGCTCCCCGAACTGTGGCGCGTCACAGGCCGGCGACTCTTCTTCGACATGCGCCTGCAGACCCGATCGCCCACCGACGAGATCGGCGCGCAGCGCCTGGCGCTCGCCGGCGAGTGGGACGGCACGACCACGATCCCGTACATCGCGGCACCGTGGAACGAGGTCGCCCGCGAGCTCGCGAACCTGCGTCCGTCGCGCATCCTCGGCTACGGGTATTCGGGCGCGCCAGCAAGTACGGTTGACGGCATGGAGGAGCCGATCTGCTTCGCCACGTTCGTGCTCGAACGCGGCGCCGGCGCAGCGACACCGGAGGTCGCGCTGGACCTGCCGCTCACGTGGCCTGACGACGTGCCGGCCGACGTCCGCCGCCTCGACGACGGCGAGGCGCGGCCGTGATCTGCTCCCTGCTCCTCGGGCGCGCGGGCAGCACCGGCCTGCCCGGCAAGAACACGCGCCTCGTGCTCGGCCGCCCGATGATGGCCTACCCGCTGCTCGCCGCCTCCGGCAGCCGCTCCGTCGAGCGCCTCTACGTCTCCACCGACAGCCCGGAGATCGCGGCGATCGGGCGCGAGCACGGCGCCGAGATCATCGACCGCCCACCGGAGCTGTGCACGCCCGAGGCGCTCGGCGAGGACGCCTACCGCCACGGCTTCGAGGTGATCCGCGACCAGCTCGCCGGCGAGGGCCACGAGCTCGAGCTGCTGATCCTGCTGTTCGCCAACGCGCCGACCGTCAGCGCCGACCTCATCGACGAGGGCGTCGCGACGCTGCGGGCCGACCCGACACTCGACTCCGCGGTGACGGTGTCCCGGTACAACATGTGGAGTCCCCTGCGCGCCCGGCGCCTGGAGCCCGACGGAACCCTCCAGCCGTTCGTCCCGTTCGAGACGTTCGGCGATCCCGCGACGCTCAACTGCGACCGCGACTCCCAGGGCGACGTGTGGTTCGCCGACATGGGCCTCTCGATCGTCCGGCCCCGCTGCCTGGAGCACATGGAGGACGGGCTGCTGCCGCAGAAGTGGATGGGCCGGCGGATCGCGCCGATCGAGTCCTGGGGCGGCTGCGACGTGGACTACGAGTGGCAGATCCCCGGCGTCGAGTACTGGCTGCGCGAGCACGGGTATGACGGCTGAGGCCCGGCCGACCGTCCTGCTGTCGGTGTCCTCGTTCGGCGCGGCCGGCGACGGCCCGATGCGCCTGCTGGAGGCCGCCGGGGTGAACGTCGTGCCGAACCCGCACGGGCGCAAGCTGACCGAGGACGAGGTCGCCGAGCTGATCGCGGGCGTCGACGGCGTGATCGCCGGCACCGAGCCGCTCAACGCCGCCGTGCTGGAGCGGGCCGCGCACCTGCGCGTGATCTCGCGCGTCGGGGTCGGCCTGGAGAACGTGGACCTGAACGCCGCGCTGCGGATGGGGATCGTCGTGCGCAACACACCCGAGGCACTCACCGACGCCGTCGCCGAGCTGACCCTCGGCGGCATCCTGAGCGTCATCCGGCAGATCGGCCGCATGGACCGCGACATGCACGCGGGCGCGTGGGAGCGGCAGATGGGCGGGCTGCTGCGCGGGAAGACCGTCGGCATCGTCGGCCTCGGGCGCATCGGCCGGCGCCTCGCCGAGCTGCTCCGCCCGTTCGAGGTGCGCCTGCTCGCCTCCGACCGCGCCCCCGAGGCCGCCGTCGCCGAGCAGCTCGGCGTGCGCTACGTCGAGCTCGACGAGCTGCTGCGCGAGTCCGACGTCGTGACGCTGCACCTGCCGGGCATGGAGGACTCCCTCCTCGGCGCGGACGAGATCGCGCGAATGAAGGCGGGGGCGATCCTCGTGAACGCCTCGCGCGGGGGCCTCGTCGACGAGGCGGCGCTGCACGCGGCGCTCGCCGACGGACGCCTCGCCGGCGCCTACCTCGACACGTTCGCCTCCGAGCCCTACGACGGCCCGCTGCGCGACCTGCCGACCGTGCTCCTCACGCCGCACGCCGGCTCGTACGCCGCCGAGGCGCGTGAGCGGATGGAGACCGAGGCGGCGCAGAACCTGCTCGACGCGTTCGAGGAGTTCGGCGCATGAAGGCCATCGTCTTCGGCGGGTCGGGCTTCGTCGGCAGCCACGTCGCGGACGCGCTGACGGCGGCCGGCCACGAGACGACCGTGTTCGACCTGCGCGAGTCCGCGTGGCTCGGCGACGGGCAGCGGATGGTGATCGGCGACATGGGCGACCTCGACGCCGTGCGCGCGGCCGTCCGCGGCCAGGACGCCGTCTTCAACTTCGCCGGCATCGCCGACATCGACGACTCGCGCCGGCGCCCCATCGACACCGTGCAGGTCAACGTCCTCGGAAACGTGAACCTGCTGGAGGCCTGCCGCCAGGAGGGCGTCGGGCGCTACGTCTTCGCCAGCTCGATCTACGTCCAGAGCGAGGCCGGCTCCTTCTACCGCGTCAGCAAGCAGGCGTGCGAGCTGTACATCGAGGAGTACCACCGCGAGTTCGACCTCGAGTACACGATCCTGCGCTACGGCACGCTCTTCGGGCGCCGCGCGAGCGACCGCAACAGCGTGCACCGCTACCTGCGCAGCGCGCTCGTGGATCGCAAGGTCGTCGCCGAGGGGACCGGCGAGGAGCTGCGCGAGTACATCCACGTCGAGGACGCCGCCCGGCTGACGGCTGAGATCCTCGCGGACGAATACGCCAACGAGCAGGTCGTGCTGACCGGCCACTTCCCGATGCGTTACGCCGACCTGCTGCGGCTCGTGCAGGAGATCGTCGGGGCGGACGTCGAGGTCGAGCTGCAGCCGCCCGGCGGGGACGAGCCCGACTCGGCCCACTACGCGATCACCCCCTACGCGTTCCGCCCGCGCGTCGCGCGCAAGCTCGTCAGCTCGTACTACATCGACATGGGCCAGGGCCTGCTCGATGTGCTCGCGGAGATCCACGAGGGGGAGGACGGCGCGGCGTCGTGATCCGCGTCGCCGTCTTCGACTTCGACGGCGTCGTCCTCGAGTCGACGGACATCAAGACCCGGGCGTTCGCGCAGCTGTTCGACGGGAACGACGCCGCGGTCGCGTTCCACCTGGAGCATGCCGGCGTCTCGCGCTACGAGAAGTTCCGCCACATCCACGAGGAGATCCTCGGCATCCCCTACACGGACGCGGACGAGCGTCGCCTGGGCGACCGGTTCTCCGAGCTCGTGCTGGAGGAGGTGCTGCGCTGCCCGTTCGTGCCCGGGGCGCGGGAGCTGCTGGAGCGCCGCCGCCACGAGGCGCGGCTCTTCGTGGCGTCCGGAACACCGGAGGAGGAACTGCGCGAGATCGTGCGGGCGCGTGATCTGGGCGACTGCTTCGCCGGCGTCTACGGGACCCCACCGACGAAGGCGCAGATCGTGGAGCGGATCCTCGCGGAGGAGGGCGTCGAGCGCAGCGAGGTGCTGTTCGTCGGGGACGCGATGACCGACCTGCTCGGCGCCCGTGAGTCAGGCGTGCCGTTCGTGGGGCGCGTCGCGGACGGCGACGACGATCCGTTCGCGCAGGAGCGGGTCGTCACGGTCCGCACGCTCGCGGAACTCGACGCCGCATGGGACCGCCTGTCGGCCGTGCCGCCACCGGTGCCGTGACGGTCGTCGTCGCGCAGGAGGGCCAGGTCACCGCAGCGCCGCCCGGCGTGCGCCAGTGGGTGTACCTCGGCGAGGACGCCGCCTGGCCGCTCGAGGCCGCACGCGGCGCCCTCGACGCCCTGGAGCGCCTGCCGACCGGCTCCGCGCTCGCGGCCACGGCCGAGCGCCTGCGCACGCCCTACCTGGACTGGATCGCCGAGCTCGGCGTGGCCAACGACTCGTTCGAGTGGTGGTCCTCGCAGCTCGCGGCGAAGAACGTCTACACGTTCCTCTTCCAGCGACTGTGCGCGCTCGCCGTCGCGATCGACCTGCTCCGCGACGACCTGCTCGTCATCTGCTCCAGCGCGGCGCTTGTGGACGCCGTGGCGGACGCCGCGCGCGCCGCCGGTCTCCAGACCACCGCCCGGCGCGGGGGCGCAGACCGCGACCGAGCGGTCCGTGACGCGGGGTTCGGCGTGCTGAACGCGCTGCCGCGACGGCGTGCGGCACAGCCCGGGCAGGCGAGCGCCTCAGCGGACACGCTGCTCGTGACCTGGGTCGACGGACGCAGCTTCGATGCGGACGGGACGTACCGTGATCCGCACCTCGGCCCGCTCGGCGACCTCCTGCGCGACCGTGGCCAGGACATCGCGCTGCTCGCACGGATCCTGCCCTCGGCGCCCTATCGCGAGACTGCAGCCCGGCTCACCGCGTCGACCGAGCGCGTGTACCTGCCGGAGGCGTTCCTGACCGCCGCCGACCGCCGGCGCTGCTGGAAGCGGGCCCGGAGCTTCGACCCGGTGATCCCGCAGGACGCGCACGTCGCGGGCGTGCCGGCGGCGCGCCTGGCTCGCGAACTCGTCACCCACCAGCGGATCTCGCACGCCGAGGCGCTGAGCTACGGGCCGCTGTTCGCACACCTCGCGGCGAGCGGCCTGCGACCCGCCCGGCTCGTCTTCCCGTGGGAGGGACACGCGTGGGAGACGGCGATGACCGCCGCGGCGCGCCGCCACCTGCCGGGCACAGAGGTCATCGCGTACGACAACCTGAACTTCTCGCGGTTCGCGCTCTCGCTCTATCCGGGTGCCGCCGAGCTCGACGTGCGGCCACTGCCGGACCGGGTCGTGACGAACGGCCCCACCTTTGCCCGTGTGCTCGGCGAGCAGGGCTTCCCGCCGGAGCGGATCCGCGCCGGCTGCGCGCTGCGGCACGCGCACCTCTCCGCCGGGGAAGGCGCTGAGCCGGCCGCGGCGGGCGACGAGCGCTTCGTCCTCGCGGCGGGCAGCATCGACGCGGCGCAGACGATCGAGATGGTCCAGACGGCGCACGCGGCGTTCGGCGACGACCTGCTCGTGAAACTGCACCCAGTGTCCGACATCGCCCGCATCCGAGCGGCCGTGAGCACGCCCGTCACCTTCACCGACCGTCCGATCGACGAGCTGCTCGCGCGTGCCCGGGCGATGATCTACACCTACAGCGTGGTCCCGTACGAAGCGCTCGCCGCCGGCGTCCCGCCGATCCATTTCGTCTCGCAGACGCTGCTCGATCTCGACCAGCTCGATCCGACACCCGACGTGCGGTGGATCGCCGCGTCGCCGCAGGAGCTCGGCGAGGCCCTTGCGGCCGCAGAGCTGAGCGCGTCCGACCCCGGGTGGCCCGCCCGCTCGCGCGCCGTGGTCCGCGACGCGCTGACGCCACCGAGCGACGCATGCATCTCGGCGTTCCTGGAGCCGCTCGCCACATGACGAAGCGGCTCCTGCTCCTCGACGACGCGCCGATCGTCGGCGGCGCCGAGCTGTTCGCGATCAGGCTCGGCACGTGGCTCGCGGCGGAGCCGAACGACTGGGACGTGACCATCGTCTGCCCGGACCCGGGGCCGTTCGCAGCGCGGGTCCGCGACGCGGGCCTTCGTGCCCAGGGCGCGCGGTTTCCCGACCTCACCCCCACGGCCGCCGTGCACTGGCCCGGCGGCATCCGCGACATGGGACGCGTGCTGCGCAGGGCCGGCGCGGGCGGCGCGCTCGTCGTCGCCAACACCGCCCGTGCCCAGGCGTTCGCCGCCGCGGCGCGCCTGAGCGTTCGCGACGCGCCGCCCGTCGTGAACCTCGTCCACGAGCAGGACACCGCGGCGCGCCGGTCGGCGAAGGTGGTCCTCGGCCGCGTCGGGCGCGTCGTGGCGGTCGGCGCGAACACCGCGGCCGCGTACGAGCGCGCGCTGCCCCGGCAGCGGATCGGGCGGCTCAACAACTTCCTCGACCTTGCGGAGCTCGACCGGGCCCTGGCCACCCGCTCGCCGCGCGCCGGCGACGCCCCGCCGGTCGTCGGCGTGCTCGCGCGGCTGATCCCCGAGAAGGGCCTCGTCGAACTCGTCGAGGAGCTCGCCACGTGCCCGGACGACTGGAGCGCGCTGCGAATCGGCGGCGGAGCCCAGGACGCGGCGTACGCGGCCGCGCTGCGCGGGGCCACCGACCGGCTCGGCCTCGGTCGGCGGGTCGAGCTCGTGGGCCATGTCGAGGATCTGCCGGCGTTCTTCGCCGCGGTCGACACCCTCGTCGTTCCCTCGACGGGTCACGAGGGCCAGCCGACCGTGATCCTCGAAGCGCTCGCGTACGGCGTGCCGGTGATCGTCCGCGCGCCGATCTGGTCGCCGGACTTCGACGGCCTCCCCGTCGCGCGCTACGCCACCGGCGATGAGCTGAGCCGGGCGCTGCGCGTGCGCCCGGAGCCCGCCTCGGGGGATGAACTGCGGCGCCGGTTCGGGCCGCAGCAGGCGCTGGATGCGCTGCAGGCCGCCAATCGACTGCAATGAGGCCAGGCGCGAACGTCAGTCCGCAGCGAGGTCGCGCAGCCCTGACACCCACGCGTCGCGCCAGTCCCCCCGTGGAACCAGACGATCGACAAAGGCAGATCGTGCGGCCGCGACGGAAG
The DNA here is from genome assembly GCA_036782855.1 of Solirubrobacteraceae bacterium. Taxonomy (GTDB): domain Bacteria; phylum Actinomycetota; class Thermoleophilia; order Solirubrobacterales; family Solirubrobacteraceae; genus F1-60-MAGs163. Next base: position 5,665 of record DAIPYF010000043.1, on the reverse strand, counting down.
GCTCCGACCACCACTCCTGCACACCTTGGCTCAGTACGAGATTGACGTGCTCGGCGGCGGCCAGCGGCTCCGCGAACACCACGCCAGCATTGCCGAGGTCAGCGATCAGTTCGCGGAGTTCATCGCGCCACTCCCAATGGGCGGGATTCCAGAGGCCGACCGTCGGCACGCCGACCACCAGCGCTTCGAGAAACGGCGTGTCGGGGTACGACACGACGACGAGTCTCGAGGCACGCATCCACTCAACGGCCGTTCCGGCCGCAGGCGGTCCAGACGTCGCGAGGTGTTCGAGCGGAGCCAACCGCGGAGCCACACCGAGTTCAGCTGGAAACCGCTTGAGGCGCATGCGCTGACGGACCGCCGGACTCGAAGCCTGGACGAACGAAGCGAGGCGCTCGGGCCCGTCGTAGACCTGGTTTCCAAGGGGTGTGCTCGCGAAGCGGAGGAGATAGCTGTCCGGGGGATGGACGCCTTCGATCAGCGTCACCAGTTCGCCGCCGACGTGAGTGTCACGGATCCGCTCCAAGCGCGGGGTCGGAACCCTCCTCAACCCGGGGCCTGTCACTCCCCAGCTCCAGAACTCGGACCCCTCGCGCACCTCGAGGCGCTCTTGTGCATTCACCGGCGCCTGAAGGTAGAAGCCGCCGTGTTGCGCAAAGGCGAGTCGCCGACCGGCGATCGCGCAGCGCGCCACGAACTCGTTCTGTACCTCGTCGCCTGCGTAGCCGAAGACGAGCGCGTGTGTGGGTGGCCCGTAGCCACTCAGACTCGCTTCCTGCAGGGCTGTGAACCCTTCGACCACGGACCGCGGGAGGAGCTGCTGCAACATGGCGACTGTCAGGCGCTCGAGGTCATCCTCTGCCGTCGCCGAACTGACGAGAAGCCTTCGCTGTTCCTGATCCGCAGGCGGGATCTCACTGGGGCAGGGAACCCCTTGAACGACGCGGAGGCCGGGGACGGGCCGCCCCAGCGCCACAACGTTGCGCGCGTCGAGCCCCGAGTGGCCGACCACCGTGACCTGTGGCAACCCTCTGACCCGCAGCATGCGATGCGCGGCAGCGAGTCGGACGACCTCAGCCGCGAGCCGCGAGCTACGGCGCGGCTCGCGCAGCGCGCCCAGAAGGCGGGGCGCAAACGCAGTAGACGGGGCCGGGGCCGAGCGCTCCCGCATCAGCGGCGTCTGAGGTTCGGCAACCTCCAAGCCGAGCGCGCGCCCCATCTCGCCCATGAGCCCGGAGCCAGCGTGCGGGTCACGAAGCGCACGCGCGGTCGCGGCCATGGTCGCGGGCGGCTCATCAAGCACGGCCGCCGTCACCGGGGCGTTAGGCGCGATGGCAGACGCAGCGACCAGGAACAACCGACGATCGGCGATCGCCGAGACGATGTGCAAGATGACCGGCGCCAGCAACGTGTTCCAATAGGCCTCCCCACGCTCGCCGTGGATCTCGTCGAGGCGCGGCGCCAACTGCGCCACCACTCGCTGAGCAGTCCTCCAACACCACGAGTCCATCAGCGCGATCGCGGCACGGTCGTCCCACGGGTTCGGAAGGACGACAGCTCCATCAGAGAGTTCCGCCGGGCACCACCACCCAGCGATGACCACAGCCCCGTGCGGCGGAGGTGCGCGATCGGTCCAGATCGCGTTGACCTCGATGCTCGCCGCCGCGGCGCTCGCGCGTCGGAGGTACTCACGCTCGAACTGGGCCAAGTCCGTCATCAGGCGGCACCATACGACGAGGAGGGCAATCCCCGAGTTCGATGCGCTGGGGTATCAGCGAACCCAGCGCATGCCCTTCCGGCCTAGAGTCCGGCCGATGAGGCGTGTCCACATCGTGTTCCGCTGCGACGGCAACGAGACGGTCGGCGCGGGACACGTGGGACGCTGCGTGCCGATCGCGCTCGCAGTCCGCAGAGCCGGACACGAGGTCACGTTCGTCGGGAACTACAGCGGCGTTGCAGCGATGCTGCTCGATGAGGGCTCATTCGAGACGCGCCCGCCTGAAGCCGGCCCTGCGGGGCTCCCGCGCGGTGCTGACGGTGTCCTAATCGACCACTACGACATCCCGGACGATGAGCTTGCGGCGGTGTCGCTGACATGCCCTGTCGTCGCCGTCCGCGACCTCGACGGCTCGATGACCGGTGGTGCGATCGGGCTCGACTACCACTTGGATGCTTCAGGGGTGGGGCTCGTCGGACCCGACTTCGCCCCTGTCGACCCGTCGTTCACGGCGTGCCGACATCGGCCGTCGGGAGGGCCCGCCCTCGTCGCGCTCGGCGGATCGACGGCCGGATGCGAGATTCTGCCCGCAATCATCGAGGGCCTCGTTCACGGCTCAGATTCGGCCATTAACGTCGTCGGCGAGCTGCGCGCAGCGCCATCCGACAGAGTGAGGTCTCTCGGCCGGCTCCCCGGGCTTGCGTCGGAGCTTGCCCAGTCAAGCGCGCTGATCTGCGGCGCGGGTGTCACGGCCTATGAGGCAGCCTGCGCCGGGATACCTGCGCTGCTCGTCGTCCTTGCTGACAACCAGGACCGTGTCGGTCGCGCTTTCTCGGGCCTTGCCCCGGTGCTCCAGGCCCGTGTCCCGCCGTCCGCCGAAGCGATAGCAGCGGCGGTCCAAGCCCTGCCGCAGGCCCGGATTGCGACGGCCGGCCCGGCGCTCGTCGACGGACTCGGGGGCGCAAGGGTCCGAGAAGCGCTACTCGCGGCCATCGACGGGCGTCCATTCCCGGCGGTTCAGCGATACCGGCCGGCCACTCCGGCAGATTCGGACCTTCTTCTCTCGTGGCGCAATGACCCCCGCGTTCGTGCGGTCTCGCGTGAGACGGATGCGATAGCCCCAGCGACCCACCGCGCGTGGCTCACCGCAGCGCTCACAAACCGCGACCGGACGCTGCTCATCGTCGAACGTTCCGGAGCTCCCGTCGCGACCGTTAGGTTCGACCGCGGGCCGCTCGAAGCCGCGATCTCGATCACCGTCGCCGCCGACAGGCGCGGGGTGGGAGTAGGGACCCAGGCCATCGCGGAAGCGACCGAACTCGAGCTCGCGGCCCGCCCCGAGCTCCAGCGTGTCGTCGCCGAGGTCGCCTCGGGCAATGAAGCTTCGATTCGATCGTTCGGCAGCAGTGGATACCGGCCGCTGCCCGTCACGGCGGAGCGACCAGGAGGCTGGGTTCGCCTCGAGGCGGTCCGCTAGCCTGCGCCGACACTCAACCGGCCGAGCATCGAGCACTCATGGACTTCACGGGCAAGACAATCCTCATCACCGGCGGGACGGGTTCCTTCGGAACACGCCTGACTGACCGGCTCTTGGCTGAGCATGATCCGGCGACGGTCCGCATCTTCAGTCGGGACGAGCTGAAGCAGTCGGAGATCCAGCGGCGGCACGCAGACGACGAGCGGCTGCGCTACTTCCTCGGTGATGTCCGCGACCTGCCGCGTCTGATCCGCGCCACGCGCGGCGTCGACGTGATCGTCCATGCCGCTGCGATGAAACAGGTCCCCGCGTGCGAGTACAACCCGTTCGAAGCCGTTCAGACGAACGTCATCGGGGCCGAGAACGTCGTAACCGCAGCCATCGAGAACGATGTCCCGACGGTCGTCGCCCTGTCGACCGACAAGGCCGTGAACCCGGTCAACCTCTATGGCGCAACGAAACTCTGCCAGGAGAAGATCATCGTCCAGGGCAACGCGTACGCCGCAGACTCCGTCGCGCGCTTCGCCTGTGTCCGGTACGGAAACGTCGTCGGATCACGGGGGTCGGTGATTCCCCTCTTCAAGGCACAGGCCGAGACGGGCGTCCTGACGATCACGGACGACCAGATGACGCGATTCTGGATCACGCTCGACCAGTCTGTCTCGTTCGTGATCGAGAGCCTGGGGCGGATGGGTGGTGGTGAGATCTTTGTGCCGAAGATCCCGTCCATGCGCGTCGTGGACGTCGCCGAGGCTCTCGCGCCGACAGCCGAACGCCGGATCATCGGCATCCGCCCTGGCGAGAAGCTCCATGAGATCCTCCTGACCGAGGACGAGGCACGACACACGATCGAGACCGAGTCCGGGTTCGTGGTGCTGCCGGAGTACGCGTCGTGGGGTACGGTCGAACAACGCGGCGAGCGCCCGCCGACGGGGTTCCGGTACACGTCAGACGGGAACACGGAGTGGCTCAGCGTGGAGGACCTCCAAGCATGGGCAGCCGAGGTGAAGGCCGTCGTATGAAGCCAGCGACATTCCTGCCGTATGCCGCCCAGGAGATCATGGATCAGGATGTCGAAGCGGTCGCAGCTGCCCTGCGCGAACCGTTCATCACGCAGGGTCCAACGGTCGAGCGTTTCGAGCAGGCGATCGCGGACCGCCTCGGCGCGAAGCACTGCGTAGCGCTCTCGAGCGGCACCGCGGCGCTCCACGCGGCCGCCTTCGCTGTCGGGGTGAGTGCGGGCGACGAGGTGATCACGTCGCCGATCACGTTCGCCGCATCGATGAACGCGTCGCTCTATCTCGGAGCGACCCCGCGGTTCGTCGACATCGATCGCCGGACCTGGAACCTCGACACCCGCGCAGCGGCAGCGGCAGCCGGCCCCAACACCAAGGTGATCGTTCCGGTGAGCTTCGCTGGGCTGCCCGTCGACCTCGAACCGCTGGCGGGCATCCGCGGACGCGTCGCGATCATCGAGGACGGATGCCATGCACTGGGAGGGCATCGCGAGGGTCATCCCGTGGGCGGCCCTGGGGGTGCCGACATCACAACCTTCTCGCTGCATCCGGCCAAGGCCATCACCACGGGCGAGGGCGGGCTCGCGACCACCGAGGACGACGAGCTCGCGCGAAGGATGCGCCTCTTCCGCACGCACGGGATCACGAAGAGCGGTGTCTCGCCCGGCCCGGACGAGGGCGACTGGTTCTACGAGATGCAGGCTCTCGGGTTCAACTATCGGATCACGGATATTCAATGTGCGCTCGGGCTCTCCCAGCTCATCCGCCTCGACCAGTGGGTCGAGCGCCGCAACGAGATCGCCGGCCTCTACCGAGCGCTGCTGGCTGACGAGGACCGCATCGAGCTGCCGCCGGCGGCGCCCGCGGGATCGCTGCACGGCCACCACCTCTTCGTGATTCGCGTCAGGTCCGGCGCAGCCGACCGGCTGACGACCTTCAACGGTCTGCGCGAGCGCGGCATCGGCGTACAGGTCCATTACATCCCCGTGTACCGGTTGCCGTACTACCGCGACCAGCTCGGCGTGCCGCAGGACTCCTGCCCGGAGGCCGAGCGCTACTACGCCGGCGCCATCTCACTCCCGATGTTCCCGACGCTGACCGACGATGATGTCGCTCGCGTCTGTGATGAGCTCAGGGCGTCGCTCACGTGACCGCGACTCGATTCGAACCGAGCTTCGCGATCGGCGGGACCGAGTTGGGCGGCGGTGCCCGGTGCTACGTAATCGCGGAGGCGGGCGCGAACCACAACCGGGACATCGGACTTGCTCGCGAGCTGATCGACGTGGCTGCCGATGCCGGGGCTGACGCAGTGAAGTTTCAGACGTACACCGGCAGGGATCTGTACTCCAGCCGCACCCCGAAGTTCGAGTACCTCGACGACGAACGCTCGCCACAGGAGCTGCTCGACGCGATCGCGCTGCCGCATCCGAGCGGAGCGAGCACCTGGCACCGGAC
>DAIPYF010000042.1:11389-14557 GCA_036782855.1 Solirubrobacteraceae bacterium | reverse complement strand
ATGCAGTCGGTCAGCCTGATCTACCAGTTCGGGCTGCACACCGAGCGGATCGGGCGGCTGCCGCGACCGATCGAGTTCCTCTTCAACACGCCGTCACACCACCGCGTCCATCACGGCGCCCAGCAGCAGTACCTCGACCGCAACTACGGCGGGATCCTCATCATCTGGGACCGGCTGTTCGGCACGTTCGAGCCGGAGGGCGAGCGTGTGCGCTACGGCCTGACCACGAACCTCGAGACGCACCACCCGGTGACCGTCGCAACACACGAGTGGCGCGACATCGCCCATGACCTGCGCGGCGCGCGCGGCTGGCGCGAGCGGGTGTCCTACCTCTTCAACGGGCCCGGGTGGACGCCGGGCGAGCAGGGCCGGGGGCTCGCCGGGCAGACGGGGTCGCACGTGCCCGAACCGCGGGACGGCCGCGCCCCCCAGCCCGGTCGCTGACCGCCCTACGCCGGGATGTCGCCCGCGTGCTCGGCCTCGAGCACCGCGACGACCGACCGTGATCGCATCACCGCGATCGCCCCGCTCACGGTCACCACCAGGCCGCCGAGCAGCGCGGCGAGTCGCGGCGGGTCGGTCGGCCAGCTCTCGCCGCCGACGACCGGCCCCAGGACGACGGGAACCGTCAGCTCGATCGCGAAGATCACGGGCGCCACCGCCGCGACGGGCCGCACCTGGAGCGCACTCATCTCGCCGTTCACGCCGATCAGCGCCATCACGCCCGCGACGGCGCCGGCCGCGAGCAGCGCGAGCCAGTCCCCCGCGCCGACCGCGTCCGCGATGAGCTTCAGCGCGAACGCGCCGATCGCGAACGCGAGCCCGGCGCCGACGACCATCGTCCAGCTCGGGACGCCGCGCCCGCGCAGCGCGAACGGCGCGAGCGCCAACAGCGCGAGCGGCCCGAGCACGAGGGCCAGGCGCGCGGCGCCCGCGCTGGTGTCGGAGTGCGCGACGTCGGCGACGGTGACCAGCAGGACGCCCGCGACGATCGCGCCGACCGCGAGGATCTCGCGCCTCCCCGCGTCCTCGCCGAGCATCACCGACCCCGCGACGAGCAGCACGACGAGTCCGAACGCGTCCGCGGGCTGCACGACCGACAGCGGCGCGAGCGTCAGCGCCGCGGTCTGCAGCGGCACCGCGAGCGCCGAGAGCGCGAGCCCGGCGAGCCAGCGCCGCCGCCGCACGAGCTGGCCCAGGAGCGACAGCCGCATGCTGTGCTCGCGGCCGACGGCGCGGGCTTCGCGCGCCTGGACGACGATCGCGAGGTTGAAGCAGGACGAGGCGGCCGCGGCGAGCGCGATGCCGAGGAGGGAGTCGCTCACGGCCCGGCGAGTCTACGATCGCCGGGGATGCCGACGCGGGTGCTCATCCTCAGCGCGGGGATCGGGGAGGGGCACGACCTGCCGGCCAGGATGCTGGCCGACGGGCTGGTCCGCCGCCGGCCGGACGCCGAGGTCACCGTCGTGGACGGCCTCGCTGCGATGGGCCGCCTCTCGCTGCTGATCGCCGACGACGGCTCGGACTTCATGTTCGAGGAGGCGAACTGGCTGTTCGACCTGACGTACCTGCTGATCGCGCGATTCCCGCCGACACGGGCGCTGACGCGGGCGCTGACGCACCGCCTGGGCTCCGGCGGGCTGCTGCGGCTGATCGCCGAGCGGCGTCCCGACGTCATCGTGTCCACCTACCCGGGCGTCACCGAGGCTCTCGGCCATCTGCGCGCACGCGGCCGGATCGCCGTCCCCGTCGTCTCGGCGATCACCGATCTCGCCGGGCTGCACTACTGGGCCCACCCGGGCGTGGACCTGCATCTCATCACCGAGCAGGAGTCGGCGGACGAGGTGCAGCGCATCGCCCCGGGGTCGCCGTTCGTGTGCGTGCGCGGGCTGATCTCGCCGGCGTTCGAGCGGCCCGTCGACCAGGCGACGGCACGGCGCGAGCTCGACCTGCCGGACGCCGGCCCGGTGATCGTCGTGAGCGGCGGCGGCTGGGCGGTCGGGGACCTGGCCGGTTCGGCGCGCGCGGCGCTCGCCGCCGACCCCGGCGCGACGGTGCTCGCGCTGTGCGGGCGCAGCGAGGAGAAGCGCGCCGCGCTGCGGCGCGACGTCCCGGACGAGCCGCGGCTGCGCGTCATGGGATTCACCGACCGCATGGGCGACGTGCTGGCCGCGGCCGACGTACTGGTCCATTCGACGGCGGGCCTGACGGTCTTCGAGGCACGGCTGCGCGGCTGCCGGGTCGTCTCCTACGGCTGGGGGGTCTCCCACATCCGGCTCAACAATGCGGCCTACCGCCGCTTCGGGCTCGCCGAGGTCGCGGGGGGCCGGGCGCAGCTGGACGCCGCGCTGCGCCGTGCGCTCGCGGCGCCGCGCGAGCCCGACGTCGCCTACGCGGACCGCCCGGACGCGGCGGCCGAGGTGCTGGCGCTGAGCGACATGCGCGCCTGACGGTCAGGCGCCTGCGCGTGCGTGGCGCAGCAGCCCGCCGGCCCGCGCCATCCACAGCGCGGTCGCCGCGAGCGCGATCGCCAGCCCGACACCGGCGATCGTCAGGACGATCGCCGTGGCGCTCGGCTCACCGAGGTTGGCGACCGCGCGTCCCCATGGGGTGAGCACGAAGAACGCGAACAGCCCGGTGAGCAGGCCGACCGCGACCTGCGCGCTGCGGCGCAGCTCCGGCTCGGGCCAGACGAGCTCGAGGACGAGGAAGGTGCCGAGACTGAGGAACATGGTGGTGCCGACGGTCCGCGCCTCCTCCGAGGACAGGCCGGCGGAGTGCACGGCGATGAGGTAGGCGACGAGCATCGCGGCCGAGGCGAGGATGAAGCCGCCGGTCGCCGCGGCCCAGGCGCCGGGGCGACCGGGAAGGCGCGCGGCGATCCGCCGGCCGCTGGCCGACGAGGCGGCGGCCGCGAGCGGCTCGGGCACCGGCGCCGACTCGGGCGCGACGGCGGGCGCGGGCGCCGGTGCGGCGTCCTCCTCGCGGCGCCAGGCGACATACCGCGATGCGCCCTCGGCGAACGGAGTGGCGGCGGTCCAGCCGCGCCCGCGCCCAGCGCGGCCCCCGGCGGCCTCGCCTCCCGCGCAAGCGGCCGCGCGGGGCCCTGGCGGCCCCCGCCCCGCCCGCAGAACCCCGTCGGCGTGGCCGTCGCCGGGCTGCGCCTCG